>DATLIR010000121.1:0-26280 GCA_035539315.1 Casimicrobiaceae bacterium | reverse complement strand
CGCCCGCGCCAGCGCCAGCGCCCGCGCCGGTCCAGGTCGCGAGCGCCGAGCGCTTCGCGCAGATGCGCGAGGAGATGTCCCGCTGCTCGTCCGGAAGCCTGATCCCGAAGATCCAGTGCGAGCAGCGGATCCGCGCGCGCTACTGCGACGGCTACTGGGGCAGCGTCCCCGATTGCCCGACCGGCGGCCGGCCGAGAGGCTAGGACCGAGGGTCCTTCGCGACGTCGCTCGCGTCAGCCGCGTCAGGCCCGCTGCACCCAGCCGTTGACGGTGAAGCGGCTGTCGCGGAACGCCCTCGACGGCACGCTCACCGCCGTCACCTCGTGCATGACGCGCGCGTGGAAGAACACGATGCTGTTGTGCTCCGGCGCGATCGTCTGGAACGTGTCTCGGCGCGCGAGCTTGCCGTTGCGCACCTCGTCGTCGTAGACGCGCAGCTCGCCGCCGTCGAACCCGAGCGGGAAGCGGTTGAAGTAGTAGACGTAGGTGAGCTCGCGCTTGTAGGTCTCGTTGTCGCCGGCGTCGGTATGGATGCGGAAGTAGCTGCCGTCGGTGTTGGCCGTCACCTGGCATTCGATGATGCCGACGGGGAAGCTCACGCGAAGGCCGCCGAGCACCTCGGGCATCAGCGCGCGCACCCTGGCGATCATCGTGTGCTGCAGGTCGGCGGGCGGGTCGAGAACGAACGAGCGCCGGTAGTCGTCGTCGTGGTCGCTCGTGAACGACGCGACGAAGCGGTCCTCGAGCGCGAACACCCGCGCCACGAGCGCATCGACCTCGTCGGGCGCGAGGAACGACGGGTAGCGGAACACGCGGTGACGGACGAGCTGCGGCGCTTCCATCGGCATGGCGTCGGCGCGGGCGCCGATCCTAGCATGGGCCGGCAAGGGCACCGGGACGCCTTCCGTCCGTCGCCGCGTCGCGCGCGGGGTGCGCGTCTTGCTTGCTCCGCAGGGCGGGGTCGGTCATGCCGGTGGATGGGCTTGGGAGTGACGCGGGACGTCAATCCCTGACGGCGGTCGGGGCGAAGGCCGTGCGCGACCGCAGGGGTGCGCGCTGCGCGATGTGCGGTGCGCCGTCCGTGCCCGGCACAACACGCTGCGCGGCCTGCGGTGCCTTTTTCGCGGCGACGACGCGCGGGGCCGCCGCGCCGGACCGCCTGGCGGTCGGCGACGCGAACGCCGCGGTTGGGCCGAGGTCAGACCCGTATCCAGTACCCCCGATGATTCCTTTCCTTTCTCCGTTCGCTGCGCCGAGCGCCACGTCGATCCCGGGCGAGCGCCTGGTCGCGCTCTCGGCGCTCGGCGTGCTCGCGATCGCGACCGTGTTCTTCATCGAGCGCTTGGACATCCTGTCGGGCGCTCGCGAGGCGCCTGCGCTCGCCTCGCCATCGGCGTCGTCGCCCGCCTCGACGGAGCTGCGCGTGGCCGAGGGGGTGACGGGTAGCCGTGACGTATCGCTGCCGGACCCGAACGTCACGGCAGCGACGGAAGCCACGCCAGTGACGCAGCCTGCACGCTCGCGTCCCTCCGTCGCCACGGTCCGCAAGCCCGAGGGCAAGGCGGAAGCACGCTCGCGCTTCGCCGGATCGATTCCGTCGTCCGCGGCGCTGTCGGTCGCGGGCGCCCCGCCGGCCCAGCCCTACGTGCGCACGCGCTGGGACCGACTGCGCGAGGAAATCGGCTGGTGCGCGCAGCAGGCGTCGTTCTTCGACGCGGCGCTCTGCGAGCAGCGCGCGCGCCAGCGCTGGTGCGAGGACTGGTGGGGCCGTGCGGGCGAGTGCCCGAGCGGAAGGCAGGCGGACTACGCGAACTAGCGGCGGCTAGCCCCTTCCGACGAACGGCATCTTCGTGGCCATGATGGTCATGAACTGCACGTTCGTGGCGAGCGGCAGCTCGGCCATGTGCAGCACCGCGTCGCCGACATGCGCGACGTCCATCAGCGGCTCGACGGCGACCTGGCCGTTGGCCTGCGGCACGCCGGTCGCCATACGCGCGGCCATCTCGGTCGCGGCGTTGCCGATGTCGATCTGGCCGCAGGCGATGTCGTAGCGGCGCCCGTCGAGCGACGCCGACTTGGTGAGGCCCGTGATCGCATGCTTGGTCGCCGTGTACGGCGACGAGTTGGGGCGCGGCGCGTGTGCCGAGATCGATCCGTTGTTGACGATGCGCCCGCCGCGCGGCGACTGCGCCTTCATCACGCGGAAGGCTTCCTGCGTGCACAGGAACGCGCCGGTCAGGTTGATGTCGACGACGGTCTTCCATTGCTCGACCGTCAGATCCTCGAGCGGGATCGGCGGCGCGCCGACGCCGGCGTTGTTGAACAGGAAGTCGACGCGTTGCCACGCCCGCACCGCCTCGTCGAAGAGCGCCTTCACCGACGCTGGCGAGGTGACATCGGTCGGCACGACACGCGTCGTGCCCGACGGCGCTTCCGCGGCGACGGCGTCGAGCGGCTCGCGCCGCCGGCCGGCGAGCGCGACCTTCCAGCCGTGCCGGGCGAGCGCGAGCGTGACGGCGCGACCGATGCCGGTGCCGGCACCTGTGACGATGGCGATCTTCGAAGGGGTCATGGCGTCGCGGCTCGCGTCGAGGCAAAGCGGCGAGTGTAGACGCGCCGGCGCCGGCGTGTCACGGACGCGACGCGGCGGGGCGGCTTTGGCGGGCGCTAGCGGTACGAGCCCGTGCGCATCTGCACGGCGTTGGTCGCCGGTTCCGTCATGCGCACGGCCGGCCCGCCGCCGCCGCTGGGCGCGGCCGAAGGCGCCATCGTCGCGGGCACGGTCCCGGCCGGGCGCGCCACGTTGCCGTAGCCCATCGTCGGGAACGTCGCGACGATCTCGTCGGTCGTCGGCGCCCGGCCCTGCAGGCTGCCCAGCCCGACGACGCGCGACATCTGCGGGCAGAACTCCGCCTCGAAGAACACCAGGTGCTCGCCGCGCACGCGCATCGCCTCGCGGCCCGTCGACGTCGGGTCGAGCGCGCCTTCGAACGGCGACACCGTGTCGCGGTAGATGATCTCGCCGGCGCGGTTGTAGACGGTGAAGCAGGTCGGGGCGGCGAGCGCCGCGGCCGGGAGCGCCGCGAGCGCGAGGAGCGCGAGCGCGGCACGGGTGGCACGCATCGGTCGGGCGTCGTTCATGGCGTCCTCCAGGCGACGAGGACGGCCATTCAACCGCGAACCGGCGCCGCTGTCCATGACCGTCCGACCGGCCGTCCTCCGCGCAAGGCTCAGCGGAACTTGACCTTGGTCGCCTTGAGCGTCGTCCCGACCAGCATGCCCTTGACCTCGACGGAGGTCCCGTTGGCGAGCCCGGAGGCATCGCCGTCGTCGAATTCGGCGCTGCTCGCGTCCACCTTGCGCCCGGCCACGACGAAGTTCGACACGGACACGAACGACGAGACGGTGCCCTTGACCTCGATCTCCTCCGCTTCCGGCGCGTCTTTGAACTCGACGTGCGTCGCCATCAGAACGCCGCCGGTGAGCGCGCCCTTGACCTCGACCTCGCGACCCACGGCGAGGTCCGCCACGGTGCCGTTCTTGTATTTGGCGCCCGTCGCGTTGATCAACTGGCCGGACACGCGGAACGACGCGGGGGAGGCGAAGGTCTCGATCGGGCCTTCGACCTGGAGCTGGGTTCCGCCGCCGAGTGACGCGAACGTGACGCGCGTCGCGCGGAGCACGCCGCCGCTCACCGTCCCGGTCGCCTCGACGGTACGCCCGTTGGCGAGGTCGGACGCGGTGCCGTTCTCGAACGTCGCGAACGATGCGTCGACCGGCTGCCCGGCGACGAGGAAGCTCGCCTTCGACACGAACGCGCCGATCGGCCCGGACACCTTGACGGACTGCGCCCCTTCGGAGGGATCGGGAACCGAGACGTCGACCTTCGCCGCGACGAGGACGCCGCCCGACAGCGAGCCTTCGATCTCGACGCGCACGCCGACCGCGAGATCAGCGGCCCGCCCGTTCTCGAAGCTCGCGCCGCTCGCGTTGACGCGCTGGCCGGCGACGGTGAAGTCGGCGACCGACGCGAAGGCGCTGATCACGCCCTCGACCTTGACGGTCGCGTTGCCCGGCGGCGGCGCATCCAGCGCAAGTCGCTCGACGCGCAGCGCGATCCAGCCGGTCGGTCCGGCGCGCGCCTTCACCGCCACGCGATCGCCGACCGCGAGCTTCGCGAGCGCGAACGACGGGTCGGGCGACGCGGTGCGGTCCTCGAACTGCGTCGAGGCGACGACCGCGATGGTCTCGCCGCCCACGACGAACGTGGCGCCCGGCACGTTCACCGACTGCACGTTCCCGTCGAGGTCGACGGTGGCGGCATGCTCGAACTCGACCTTGCTGGCGATGACGACGCCGTTGTCGAGGCGGCCCTCGACCTCGACGCGCGCGCCGTTGCCGAGCGACGCCGCCGAACCGTTCTCGAACGTGGCCGAGCGCGCGTCGACCGGCTGGTCGTTGACGCGGAACGACGCGAGTCCCGCGAAGTCGGTGACGAAGCCGTCGAGCTCGACTCGCTGCGCGTTCTGTCCCGGTAGCGGCGGCGCGACCAGCGCGATCGCCGTCGCGGTGACGATGCCGCCGGCGACCGGCACGGTGCCGGAGACGCGAACCTTGCTGCCGTTCGCGAAGCCGGCAGGGACGGCGGTGGCGGCGAGCGACGCGTAGTCGACCAGCTGGCTGCCGACGCTGAAGCGCTTGACCGTGGCGTCGAGGGCGGCGACGGTGCCGACGACCTCGATCGGCACGACCGCCGGCGGCGGCTCGGCGCTCACCTGGATCCACGTCGCGAAGACGTCGGCGGGGCCCGCGCGAAGGCCGCTCACCTCGACGCGCTGCCCGAGCATCGAGGCGAGCGTCCCCCCCTCGAATACCGTGAGCCGGTCGGTCCGCACGCGCTGGCCGAGCAACGTGAACGCGCTCGCCGCCACGTCGACGCCGTCGACGACGCCCGCCACCTCGGCGCGGTACGCGACCGACGTCGCGACCGCGCTGCCGTCCGGATTCACGCGTCCGTCGACCGCGACGACCATCCCGATGCGCAGGTCGGCCGCGCTGGCCGCGACGCCGTTGATGGAGACCGTGGCGCCGGCGATCGAGACGGTCTGGCCGTTGACGACGATCGCGCCCGGCGCAGTGGCGGTGATGATTCCCGACGAGAGCACGCGCGCATCGCCGGTGCCGACGATGCCGCCACTTGCGAACTGGGTCCCGCCGCCGCCGCATCCGGCGAGTCCCGCCGCCGCGAGCGCGAGCGTGACGTAGGAAACGGCGCGCGCCGCAGCGCGGGCCAGCGAGGCAAGCGAGCTCGTCATGAGGAAGGCTTCTTGGCGGGCGGCGGCGCCCCCGTGCCGCCTGAGGTGGTGCCGGCGTTTTCGCGCACCGGCTCCGCGTGGAAGAACACGCCCAGGCGGATCTTCATGCGCTCGCCGGAGCTGGGCGGGTCGTCGCGCTCGAGCGCCATGCCCTCGACGTTGATCGCCTGCAGCGCGCTCATCGCGAGCGTCTCGGCGCGCGCCGCGAGCTTGGCGACCGCCGCGGGCGACAGATCGTCGTAGTAGACGCTGCGCTCGAGCTCCGGCGCCCCCGCGCCGGTCAGGTTGTGCACGCCCGACGCGAGGTGGTCGTGGAGCGCCTCGCCGAAGTAGTAGGCCTTCGCGTCGAGCTCCTTGCCCGGCACGAAGCCGCGCGTGACCAGGTGCACGTGGTCGTTCGCGTCGACCTCGACCACGCCCAGGCGCACCAGCTCGTCGAGCACCGAGCGCGGCCGCACGTTGGTGCTCACCGCCTCGACCAGGCCGGCGAACGAGCGGGTTCCCCCCTGGCGGGGCGTGCGCGGCAGCGCGAGCGGCTTGCCCTTGGCGTCGCAGTATGCGCGCTCGCCCAGCCAGCGCGCGACGATCTGCGTGCCAAGCGTCAGTCCCGGCGGCGACTCGGGAGTCGGGCCGGGCTCGCGCAGCAACCGGCGGATGTCCTTGCGGTGGACGCCGGTGAGGAGCGTGAGCCGGCTGTCGGTCGGCAGCTTGCCGCCGATGGAGAACTCATCGGCGGCGGTCTCGACATACACCTGCTTCAAGAGCTCGGTCAGGTAGGGATAGGTGATGCCGTGGGTGACGAGCAGCCGGACCAGCGGACGCAACAGACGGCGTACGGCGGCCACGACCGAGGCGCGCGGCGCCAGAGGAGGGGCGTCGCGGCGAGGCGTCGGGCTGCGCATCCGGGCGGCGGCGATCGTGGGCGTCGTGGTGCGGGAAAGTTTCCCACATTCCGACGCCGCCGGCGAGGACTGCTTCGCCGCCCTCCGCCGGCGTGCCGGGGCTAGCGCGTCCGGCGCTGCCCGAGGGCGAGGTTCAGCAGGATGGCGCCGAACGTCGCGGTGCCGATCCCACCGAGCGTGAAGCCGGCGAGCTTCAGCGTGAAATCGCCCGCGCCGAGCACCAGCGTCACGGCCGCCACGATCAGGTTGCGGTTGTCGGCGAAGTCGACGCGGTTGTCGACCCAGATGCGAGCGCCGGCGGCCGCGATCAGGCCGAACACGACGATCGACACGCCGCCCAGCACGGCGGCCGGAATCGCCTGGATCAGCGCGCCGAACTTGGGCGAGAAGCCGAGCAGGATCGCGATCAGCGCGGCGACCACGAACACCAGCGTCGAGTAGATCTTCGTGACCGCCATCACGCCGATGTTCTCGGCGTAGGTCGTGACGCCGGTGCCCCCGACGCTGCCGGCGAGCATCGTCGCGACGCCGTCCCCGACGAACGCGCGGCCGATCAGCGGATCGAGGTTGCGGCCGGTCATCGAGGCGACGGCCTTGAGGTGGCCGAGGTTCTCGGCGACCAGGATTACCGCGACCGGCGCGATCAGCGTGATCGCATTGCCCGCGAATACGGGCAGCCCGAAGCGGGGCGCGCCCACCCACGGCGCCCCGGCGATCGCCACGGTCGCGATCGGCTTCCCGAGGCCCATGCCGTTGGCGAGCACCGCGTAGATCACGCATGCGATCGCGAGGCCGATCAGGATCAGCAGGCGTTGCACCATGCCGCGCGTCAGCACCGCGACGCCGCCCACGCACACGATCGTGACGACGGCCATCCACGCGTCGAACGGCGATCCGCTCGCGCTCTTGACGGCGATCGGGGCGAGGTTGAGGCCGATGACCGCCACCACCGCGCCGGTGACCACCGGCGGCATCAGCCGTTCGATCCAGCCGGTGCCGCTCGCCATCACCACGGCGCCGATGATCGCGTAGACGAGCCCGCACACGACGATGCCGCCGAGCGCGACCGGGAGGTTCGGGTTCGCGCCGGTGCCCGCGTAGCCCGTCGCGGCGATCACGACGCCGATGAACGCGAAGCTCGAGCCCAGGTACGAAGGCACGCGCCCGCCGGTGATCGCGAAGAACACGAGCGTGCCCACGCCCGACATCAACACCGCGACGTTCGGGTCGAAGCCCATCAGGAGCGGCGCGAGCACCGTCGCGCCGAACATCGCGACGACGTGCTGCGCGCCCATTGCGACGGTCTGCGGCCATGGCAGGCGCTCGTCGGGGGCGATCACGCCTTCGGTCTTCGTCGTCCACGCGAAGCCTGTGCCCATCGGACCCTCCCCGGTGCACGACGCCGGCGCGGCGTCGCGCGCATTCTAGGCCTCGGCGCGGCGACCGGATTGCTACCATCGGCGCGATCGAGGCACGGAGGTCGAGGCGATGGCGACGGGCGAGGGTTGCAGGAAGGTCTTGGTCGGGGCGCTCGCGGTGGCGCTCGCGTGGCCGGCGGCCGCCGAGGAAGTCGGCTCGGTCGACACCGCATTCCAGCTGCTCGGTCCCGACCACAAGGTCGTGGTCGAGGCGTTCGACGATCCGAAGGTCGACGGGGTGGTGTGCTACGTGTCGCGCGCGAAGACTGGCGGCATCAAGGGCGCACTCGGGCTCGCCGAGGACCCGGCGCGCTTCTCGGTCGCCTGCCGGCCGTCCGGCGCGATTCGCTTCCGCGAGCCGCTGCCCAAGCAGGAGGAAGTGTTCAGGGAAAGCGCGTCGCTCGTGTTCAAGCACGTGCGCGTCGTGCGCATCGTCGACGCCAAGCGCAACACGCTCGTCTACCTGACCTATGCCGACCGCCTGATCGACGGGCATCCGGACAACGCGGTCACCGCGTTGCCGGTGAACGGCATGCCGATTCCGCTGGCGCGCTGACGCGCTTGGCGCCGTCCCGGACAACCACGGGGGTCCTTCGCCGCCGCTAGCTCCCGCAGGTGCGCGTGATGCGCTCGTACTCGTCGCGCGTGTCGATCAGCGCATGGCGGCGGTCGAGCTCGGCACGCGCCGCGTCCATGAAGGACTCGAGGTGCGCCGCGAGCTCGCGCTTGAGCGCTTCCTGCACCGCGGCGATCGACGCGCCGTAGCGCACGCGCCTGCCGACGCGACTTTCGAGCTCGCGCGCGAGTGCCGGGGCCGCTTCCGCCGCGTAGCGCTCGAACACGGCGACGTGCTTGCGCTCGTGGTCGAGGATCAGCGGCTCGCGGCACGCGTCGCCGCGATATTCGCGCGCGACGTACACGGTCATGCCGGTCACCTCGACTTCGACGCGCACCTGCGGCCGCGCGCACGCGCGCTCGCCGCGCGGATCCTCGAGACCGGCGAGCTCGAGCGTCGAGCGGTAGCCGAACTTCGCGCGGGTCAGCCCGACGGTGCGATGGTTGACCGCGGAGGGCTCGGACAGGCGGGCGAGCTCGAGGTAGGGCACCGAATAGTCCTCGTGCACCTCGGTCGGCAGGCCGACCACGACGATCTCACCCGACGGCAGCGCCTCGCAGCGGGATTCGAACGACTGCAGCGGCGTGCTGGCGGCGAGCGCCGCCAGCCGGTCGCATCCGGTGCACAGGAGCAGCGCGAGGCAGGCGGCGGAGGCGCGGAAGGGCATGGTCCATGCTACCGGAGGGATGGGGTCGCACGTCCTCCGGTAATCGGCGTCGCGCGACCGACAGGCGGCATTGTGGCCGCTTCGATGACAATGTCATAGTACCGTCGTCCGATGGCCCGACCGCGGGCCGCCGGTGCACGTCCATGCCTGCCCAACGCCGCGAGACTCGTTCGACCCAATGCGCGATCTGCCACCAGGCGATCGTCGCGGGAGAACGCCTGTGCGCGCCTTGCCGCTCGGCGCTGAAGCGCGCCCGCGACACCACCGTCTCCGAGGCCATCCTGCCGTCGCGGCGCCAGCGACGGCGGCCCGCCGTTGCGAGCGCCGAGACACCTCCCGGTCCGGTTGCGACGCCGAAGGCCACGTCGACCCGTGCGTGGGTGCGCGGCGCATGGGCGGCCGCGCTCGGCGGCCTCCTCGTCACCGGCGGCGCGTGGATCGTCCACACCCGCGGGATTGCCGGGACGATCGCGCCGCGCTACGCGGTCGCGGCCCCGGAAAGCGGGGCGGAGACGATCAAGGCGGCGGCGACCGCCACCGACCCGCCCGCGCCGACGCGTGCCGACCGCCCAGCCGGCGGCGTCCAGGCAGAGGCCGCAACGGTGCGCAACGTCGACGCCCGGACCCTGCCCTCCACCGTCACGGAGCCACGCGCCGTGGCGCATGCCCAGCCGATACCGTTGCCTACGGCTTCGACGACGCTGCCCGCCGCGCCCCTCGAGCCCCCGACACCTGCGCCGATCGTCGTCGCGCAGGCTGCCGCGCCACGCGCTGCGCCACCGGATCGCTGGCAGCGGCTCGCCGACGCGCTCGCGCGCTGCGCGGCCGCCGACCTGATCGCGCGCACGATGTGCCAGGAATCGCTGCGGCTCGAGCATTGCGAAGGGTTCTGGGGACGCGTCGCCGCGTGCCCGGCGCGCCCCGAGCGCGACTACGGCAACTAGCGCCCGCCGGCGCGACACAGGCGCGAGTGCCCCGGTAGCGCCAACAGGCACCGGCCTGCGACCGCGGCCCCGCGCTCGCTGTCGCGGCGCCGTTCCGCTAGCGTCGATGGGATGCGTCGGCCCCCCGCCGGGCGCCCGCCCCCATGATCGACGCGCTGTTTCCCCACGGCATCGCCTGGTATCTCGCCGGCGGCCTCATGATCGGCGCCGGCGTCGCGCTGCTGTTCGTCACCACCGGCCTCATCGGCGGCATGAGCACGGTGTTCTCGGCCGTGTGGTCGTTCGTGTCGGGCGCGGCGCATTTCCGGCAGGCGCGCTACGTCGACTCGCGCGCGTGGCGACTCGTGCTCGCGGCCGGGCTGGTGCTGGGTGCCGCGCTGTGGGTTGCCGCGACCGGCCGCACGATCGACACGACGAGCGTTCCGACGTTCGACCTCGCGCTCGGCGGCTTCATCGCTGGGTTCGGCGCGCGCCTGGCGAACGGTTGCACGTCCGGCCACGGCATCTGCGGTCTCGCGTCGCGGCAGGCGAGCTCGCTCGCGGCCGTAGCGATGTTCATGGCGACGGCCTTCGTGACGGCGAACCTGGTGGCAGCGTTGCGATGAGCGCCGCCATGACGCCGCTCGGGTGGGTCGCGGTCCTGGTGTCGGGCATGCTGTTCGGTGCCGGACTCGCGGCGTCGTCGATGGTGCGGCCCGAAGTGGTGCTCGCCTTCCTGCGCTTCCAGGACTTCGGGCTCCTGTTCGTGATGGGCGCAGCGGCGCTGGTCGCCGGCGTCGCCTACGCGCTGGGGCCGCGCGTGCTCGCGAAGCCCGTGTTCGCCGCGCGCTTCGGCGCGCATCCGTCGCGCTTCGATGCGCCCACGCTCGTCGGCGCCGCGATCTTCGGCGTCGGCTGGGGGCTCGCGGGCGTGTGCCCCGGCCCGGCCATTGCCGGTCTGGGCGCGGGCAACCTGCCGCTCGCCTGGTCGCTCGCCGGGATGCTGGCGGGCGCCTTCGTGCAGGGCCGCTGGTTCGGCGGCGACGATCCGGGCGCGGCCCCCGCGCCCGCGCGAGGCGCCTAGGCCGCGGGCAGGTGGCGGGCGTCGATGTTGCGGAAGCCCTCGCAGGCGCGCCGTCGCCCGGTGAAGTAGGGCAGCGAGCGCCAGGTGAGCCGCGCGTGGCGCGTCAGGCGCGCGGCGAACCCCATCGGCGCGGCCGGGACCGGCTCGACATCGGCCAAGTCGACATACCACCCCTCGGCGCGCCCGACGTCCTCGATGTCGAGGCTCACCGGACGCGCGAGCGCTCCGGCGCGCGATGCCACGCGACGGTAGAACGGCTCGGTCATCAACAGGTACTCGGGCACCGGCACGGTGTTCTTGAGCATCCGGTGCACGATGATGACGTCGACGCCCGCGAGCTCGGTCATGCGCTTGACCTTGCGCACGGCGACCTCGCCCAGGTGCCCGACCAGCTTGAGCCTGAGCTTGCCGGCCTGCTGGCAGCCGTCGCACGGGCAGAGCGTGTTGGCGGCGAGGTCGGCCGCACGGCGGTGGAACGCGCCGTGGATCGCCGCCACCCGCGCGGCGATCCATGCCGGGTCGGCGGCGAGGTCCTCGGCGAGCGGCAGATAGAAGAACGCCGCGTCGCCTTCGAGCTTCGCGAGCCTGAGCTCCGGCTGCGCCGCGTCGATCACCGTCTCGATCAGGCGTGACACGACATCGTGCGCATGGGCGAGGCTGACCGCGTGCAGCTTCATGAACCGCGTGTAGCCGCCGATGTCGGCGATCAGGAGCAGCGTGGGCTGGACGGACATGTCGTGTCGGCGCGTTGGGGGCGATACGCAGCGACGGGGCGTGTGGATGCGTTACTTGGTCCGCACCAGCACCGCGACCACGCGACGCGTGTCGACGACCGCGTCGAACAGCTCTCGGCCGGCGATCTCGCCCAGGTGAACGACCTGCGGCGTGACGAGCTTCACCACGCCGGTCAGCTCGTCGCCGGGGCCCAGCTTGACGGTGACGCGCTTGCCCTTTTGCGCCGCGAGCACCTTCTCGATCGTGTCGTCGCCGCCGACGGCGAGCGTTTGGGCGCCGGCGGCCGGCAGGCACAGCGCGGCGGCGAGGAGAACGGCGGCGAGCGGGGCGAGGCGCATGGCAGGGCTTTCGCGGGGAGAGGAGCACCAGTGTAGGGCGTGTTCGCGCGACCGGCGAGCCGCGGCCGGCGGCGCGAGGGCCGAGGGAAGATTCAACGGTGCGCGTGCGAGCTGCACGGCATCCGGCGCGCCCGAACGCAGGTACCGTTCCATCGCATCCAAGGCCGCGTCCGTCGGCCCCCGGTTGGCAGCAAGGTAGCCGGCATGCAATAGTGGCGGATAGTCGAGCGCCGGCACCGATCCGGCCCGCGCAGCGAAGGATCCGAACCGAGCCATGCCCACGTTCAGCGCAAACGCGTGTCGCCTCGCCGCGGCGATCGCCGCCGCCGTCTTCGTCGCCGGGTGCGCGACACCCGAAGCGACCAAGCCGGCCGAGCCCCGTGCCGCGACGCCGTCGCCCGCAACGGCGCCCTCAGCGACCGCAGCGCCGGCCGCGCCGGTCGTGCCCGACGTCCCGCCCGCCGAGGCTCGCCCGATGGCGGCGCGCCTCGCGTTGCAGGCGGTCGACCAGCTGCAGGGCGGCGACGACATCGGCGCGCGCGCGACGCTCGAGCAGGCGCTGAAGCTCGATCCCAACAACGACCTCGCGAAGAACCTGCACGCGCAGATCAACGCCGACGCGCAGCGCGAGCTCGGCAGCGTGTTCTTCCGCTACACGGTCCAGCCGGGCGAGTCGCTGTCGCGGCTCGCGCAGCAGTACATGGGCGATCGCTTCCGTTTCTGGATCCTCGCCAAGTACAACGACATCACCAACCCGTCGCGGCTGTCCGCCGGGCAGGTGATCAAGATCCCGGGCCGCCAGCCGGCGACACCGCCGCCGGTGGTCGCCACGCCCGAGCCCCCGGCCGCGCCGAAGGCGCCCGAACCCGATGCGAAGCACAACGAGGCCGTCGCCGACGCGATGAAGCGGGGCGCCGAGCAGGAGCGTGCGAACAACCTGGAGGCGGCGTACGCGACCTACGTGGACGTCGTGGCGCGCTTCCCGTCGAACGGCGAGGCGGTCAAGAAGCGCGACACGACCAAGGCATCGCTGATCCGCACGCTCGACCGCGAGGCGTCGCAGGCGTTCCAGCGCCAGAACCTCGACCTCGCGATCGCGAAATGGGATCGCATCCTCGAGCTCGACGCCAACAACCGCAAGGCGCGCCTCGAGCGCGAGCGTGCGCTCGACCTCAAGAAGCGGATGACGGAGAAGTTCGGGGCGAAGTAGGAGCGCGGGCGACGGTCCCACGCGCTTTGACGGCGGCGATAGGCGATGGCCGATGGGCGATAGCAGAACCGCCCTCGCGCCCAGCCCCGCCCTATCGCCACAGGCGGGCAACGCATCGGGCGTGGCGCGCGAATCGCACCTTCCCGCCGCGGATCGCGTATCGCCCATCGCCGCCGTTTGCAAACGCGGCTGAGGCGAAGCGCGTCGTTAGCTACTTGGCTGGCATCCGCGACAGCTTGTCGCGCGCGGCCTTCGCGTCGCGCAGGCGGCTTTGCGCGTTCGCGTTCTGCGGGTCGTAGCGCACCGAGGTCTCGAACGCGCGGATCGCGCCGTTGAGGTCGGTGCGCATCAGCTTGACGCCGTCGTTGTAGTAGTCGCCGCCGACCGCCTTCTTGAGCGCGACGACGCGGGCCGACCACTCGGCCTGCGGCTCGCCGCGCAGGACCAGCGCCTGCTCGTAGAGGTTCAGCGCGCTCTCGCGCTGGCCCTTGCCGTCGAGCTCCTTCGCGCGCTCGGCGACGGTCGCGCCGATCCGCTGGCGCGTGGCACGGTCCTTCGGATGTGCGTCGACCCAGGCCTTGAGCTCGCGCAGCGCGCCGGTCGTGTCGCCCGCGCGGAACATCTCCAGGCGCTGGTCGACGTCGAACGCGTCGTTGCCGCCCATGACGACAGGCGCCACCGCGGGCGTGGCGGGGGAGGCCATCGCGCCGGGCGCCGCCGGCGCGACCTTCGCGGCGCGCGCGTCGGCGAACAGGTCCTCGACGCGCACGCGCGCGGCGCGGCCGGCCTGCGCGCGCGCCATGTTCTGGCGGTCGATGTCGCGCAGCGCGCGGGCCGCCTCGGCGTTGCGCGGCTCGAGCGCCAGCGCGCGCAGGAACGACGTGGAGGCGCGGGCGTTGTCGCCGGCCCGCGCTGCCGCGCGACCGGCCTCGAGCGCGTCGCGCACGCCGCGGCGGATCTCGTTGCGCAGCGCCTCGGTTTCGCGGCGCGCCGCGTCGTCGTCGGCGAGCATCGCCACGACGTGCAGGTGGTCGACGGCGGTCGCGAGGTCGCCGGCAGCGCGCGCTTCGCGCGCGAGGTCGCGGTGGCGCCGGATCGCCTCGTCGCGCGGACCGTCCTGGCGGACGATGCGCGGCGCCGGGGCGGCCTCGTCCGGCGGCGTCGGCGCCTGCGCGCAGGCGCCCACCAGCGCGGCGAGGCCCAGCGCCGCGAGCGCGCCGGGGCGCGGTCGCGCCGTCACGGACGCGAGACCGGCAGCGCGGTCACCAGCTTGGCTTTGAACACGTCGAGGTCGTCCCCCCCGAACACCATGCTGCGGCGGAGCATCACCGGCGGCGCGAAGAACGGGTTGCCGCCCGGAGTCACGGTGACGCCGATCTTGACGTTCTTCGCGCGCAGGAGCTCGACCACCGTATCGTTGACGTCGCCGTAAGGGAACGCGTAGGAAACCGAGGTCTCGCCGAGGCGCTCGCGGATCGCGTCGATCGGCGCCTCGACCTCGCGCCGGATGCGCTCGCGGTAACGGGCGTCGTTCTCGTCGGCGAGCTTCATCGTCAGGTTCGAGTGGGTCTTCGAATGCGGCTGGATGTCGATCAGCCCGGTGGTGGCCATCTCCTTCATCTGCGCCCAGCTGAGCGCGTCGCCGGCGCCGACGAAGTCGGTGTACAGGTACACGGTCGCCGGGAAGCCGTAGCGCTTGAGGATCGGCCAGGCGATCTCGTAGGTGGAGCGGTAGCCGTCGTCGATCGTGATGACCACCGATTTCCTGGGCAGCGCGATCCTGCCGTCGAGGTAGTCGACCAGCTTGGGCAGCGATACCACCGTGTAGCCGTTGTCGCGCAGGTAGCGCATCTGCGCCTCGAACGACGTCGCCGTGACGGTAAGCGTGTTGGGCCGCGGGCCGAAGCGGTGGTAGCACAGGATCGGCACCGTCTGCACGGTGGCGGGCTCGACGCCGCCGGGGTTGAGCGGCGTCATCGGAATCGCGATGGCGCGGCCCGGGCGCGCCTCGTCGATCCGGTTGAACTCGGCGATCTCGAAGCGGCGCGTGCGGTCGCCCAGATAGCGCTCGGCGAGCGACCCGAGGTCCTCGCCGGCGCGCGGAACGACGACGACGAACGACGCGTCGCGCGCGAGCATCGGCCCGGTCTCGGCCGGCGCGAGCGCGAACGGCGCGGGCTTCGCCTCGGAAGGGCGCTGCGGTGCCTCCGCGCAGGCGGCGAGCACGACGGCCGCGACGGCGAGCGCCGCCGCGCGCATCGCGTCAGCCCGGCGCCGTGGCGACCGGCTCGCTGGCGGGAGCGGCGGCGTGAGCAGGCGCTGTCGCAGGATCATGTCGGGCCTCCAGGGCTTCGGCGGTCTTGTCGAACGCGGCGTAGAGCTCGCCGAACTCGTCCTTGCGGGTCTCGCCGATGCGGACGTCGTAACGCCCGTGGGCGACCTCGTCGAGCGAACTCTTGAGCACGCGGATCGGCGCCGCGATGCGACGCGCCAAGAGGTAGGTGCCGGCCGCCACCGCGGCCACGGTGACGAGCGTCAGGATCGCGAGGAGCACGTAGACCAGGTTGGCGACGCGGGCCAGCGGCGCCTCGTAGATGCCGAGGTGCACCTGGCCGATCGGCTTGTTCTGGAACAGGATCGGCACCTCGAAGTCGAGCACGTTGCCGCTCGCGAGCTCGTGCGTGCGCACCGCCACCTCGGCGTCGCTCGACGACACGAGCTTGGCCGCGGGCGCCGCGTACTTCTGGCCGACCTGCTTGGGCTCGTTGCTGCCGCGGACCACGCCCTCGTCGTCGGCGACGACCAGGTACGGGAAGTCCTGCCGGGCGAGCGTCTCCTGCACGAACACGTCGATCGCCGCGTAATCCTCGGCGAGGAGCGGAACTGCGCTTTGCGTCGCCATGAACTTGGCCAGCGAGCCGCCGTAGCCCTTCACCTGGTCGAGCATCGCGGCGTACTGGCGCTGGTAGAGGATCGTCGCGGTCAGCGTCATCGTCACGGCGACGATCGCGGCCATGATCCCGGCCCAGCGGACCGACAGCGAGAGCCCCTTGTGCTTGCCCTTCTTGTCCTCCTCCTCCTTGAGCTCGCGCGCCACGCCGATCAGCGCCTGGGCGAACTCCTCGCCGGTCTGGAAACGCTTCTCGGGGGCCTTCTTCAGCGCGCGCTCGATCACGCGGCGCAGCGACAGCGGCACGTCGGGCCGCAGCTTCTCGACCGTCGGCGGGTCGGTCTGCGTGATCTTCATCGCGACGCTGATGATCGAGTCGCCCTCGAACGGGAGCTGTCCGGTCACCAGCTTGTAGAGAACCACGCCGACGCTGAAGAGGTCGGAGCGGGAGTCGACCTTCTGCCCCAGCACCTGCTCGGGCGACATGTAGTTGGGCGTGCCCAGCACGTCGCCGAGCTGCGTGTGCTGCGTGAGCTCGTGGTCACCGCCGTCGATGCGGCAGATCCCGAAGTCGGTCACCTTGACCTGGTTGCCCGAGCTCATCAGCATGATGTTGCCGGGCTTGATGTCGCGGTGGATGATCCCCTTCTTGTGCGCGTAGTCGAGCGCCCGCGTGAGCTGGATGCCGATCTCGACGACGTCGCGCGTCGACACGCGCTGGTCGGAGCGGATCAGGTCGGTCAGCGTCATGCCGTCGACCAGCTCCATCGCGATGTACGGGTGCTTGCCGTCGACGCCGACGTCGAAGATCGTGACGATGTTGGGATGCGACAGCGTGCCGGCGCCCTTCGCCTCGCGCAGGAAGCGCATCCGGTACTGGTCGTCGTCGGCAAGCTGGCTCTTCAGCAGCTTGATCGCGATCTCCCGGTCGATCTCCGGGTCGTAGCCCTTGTAGACACGCGCCATCGCGCCTTCGCCGATGATCTCGCGGATCTGATAGCGTCCCAGTCGTTCCATCGTCGTGGACCCCGTTCCGAAGCCGGCGGGCTCGACGGGCCCCGCGCCCCGGCGAGGATACTGCGTCGCGCGCGCCGCGGCAAAGGCTGCCTTGCGCCGCGGCGGGCGAAAGTTCGCGTCGACGCGCCGATCCGCGCGCGCCGCGAAGCGCTCCCGGCCTTGCTGCCGTACCCTGATCCCCTATACTCTTGCGCTCGACCGAGCGCCCTCGCATGGACCCCGCCCCCGCACAGCGACAGGCTGCGATCCTGTTCGCCGACATCGCAGGCAGTACCAAGTTGTACGAGACACTTGGTGACGCGGAAGCGCTCGCCACGATCGCGCACGCGCTCGACGTGATCCGGCAGGTGTGCGAGGAGCACGGCGGGCGCATCGTCAAGACGATCGGGGACGAGGCGATGGCGATCTTCCCCAACGCCGCCAACGCCGCCTACGCGGCGATCAACATCCAGACGCAGGTCTCGGCGATGAAGACCAGTCGCGGGACGCCGCTCGCGATCCACGCCGGCTTCCACTACGGCCCGGTCATCGACGACAGCAAGGACGTGTTCGGCGACTCGGTCAACCTCGCCGCACGGCTCACCTCGCTCGCCAAGTCGGGGCAGACGCTACTGTCGGCGGACACCCTCAACATCCTGTCGCCGTCGCTGCGCTCGCGGACGCGAGCGCAGGATACGCACACGGTGCGCGGCAAGCAGAACGACGTCGCCGTGTTCGAGCTGATCTGGCAGGAGTCGCGCGAGGAGCTGACCGCCATGGCCCCGCGCGGCGAGCTGCGCGCCGCGATGCTGAAGCTCCGCCACGGCAGCAAGGAGGTCGACCTCGGGCCGACGGTCAACCTCTACACGTTCGGCCGCGACGCCCAGAGCGACATGGTGATCGGCGACCGGATGGCCTCGCGCCAGCACGCGCGCATCGAGCGCCGGCGCGACAAGTTCGTGCTGATCGACCACAGCACCAACGGGACCTACTGCACGGTGCACGGCGAGAGGGAGATCGAGCTGCGCCGCGAGGAGTTCACGCTGCGCGGGCGCGGACGCATCTCGTTCGGCCACGCCTACGCGGAGGACCCGGCCGAGACGGTCGAATTCGACACGCTGGCCGCGTCGTGACCGGCGTGCGGCGCACGCGAAGGTTGCCAATCGCCGCGCGGGCGGCAACAATCGCGCGATGACCGATGCGCCAGGCGCGACCTCGTCGCGCGACAGCCGCCCCCCGGGGGTCCCCGCGCCGCCCTCCCGCAACGTCGGGGCGACGCACGCCAACGTGACGATCCGCCTGCCCGACGCCATGGGGCTCGAGGGCACGCCGGTCGTGCGCCCGGCGCTCGCCGTGCTGTTCCGGATCGCCATCGGGCCGGAAGCCGACCGCTACGTGCCGCGCTTCCTGGCGTTCGAGCGCGCCGGACACGCGCGGCCGGGCTGGCACTGGCCCGCCTTCCTGGCGCCGCCGGTATGGGCGTTCTACCGCAAGCTGTGGTCGGAGGGCGTGGCGTTCTCGTTGCTGCCGGTCGCCGGCGCGTTCGCGTTCGCCGCGCTCGGCGGCTCGCTCGACGGCACCGGCGCGCTGTGGTGGATCGTGCTCGCGTTCTCGGTCTGGCTGTTCCCCGCCGTCCTGTCGTCGCTCGCGGCCGATGCGCTCCTGTGGGGCCGTGTGCGCCGCGACGTGGCGCGCGCCGAGACCGGTACCCGCAGCGCGACGAAGGCGGTCGCGACGCTGGCGCAGTCGGTGCCGACGTCGCCGGCCTCGGCGATCGCGCTGGGCGGCGGCGCCATCGTGCTCGCCGTGACGCTGCTCGGGCCGCCGATCCGGGCCGAGTACATCGCCCATGCCGCGCGTGACGCGGTCACCGCCACGCTCGCGTCGCTGCGCATCGTGCAGGAGGCGGTCGAGTCGGCGTGGGACCGCACCGGTACGCTCGCGCACGCCCGCAACGTCGGCTGGCTGCTCGCGCAGAACGACGGCGCCTACGTCGGCGACGTCGCCGTCAACTCGGCCGGCCGGGTGCGCGTATCGCTCGGACCCTCGGTGCCGGGCGCCGCGGGGAAGTCGATCGTGCTCGCGCCCATCGTCGACGACCAGAAGCGCGTCAACTGGATGTGCGTGCCGGTCGACATCCCGGCCCACTATCTGCCCGAAGCCTGCCGCCGCTGACGGCAGCGCCGCTCCACCGCGGCCAGCGCCCGCGCGACCGTCGCCACGGACCCGAACCCCGGCACCGGCACGTCCGGCGGGGCGGCGATCGCGCCGTGTGACGGCTACATCGGCAGCATGCCGCCCCCGCCCTCGGCGCGGCGCAGCCGCCGTTCGTAGATCGCGATCACCTGCGCGCCGAGCAGCAGCACCGTCGCGGCGATCTCGAAGCTGAGCAGCAGCGCGATCGTCGTCGCGAACGAGCCGTAGACCAGGATGATCTGCGACAGCGTCGCGAAGTACCAGACGATCACGTGGCGCGTCACTTCCCACAGCAGGCCGGCGACCACCCCGCCGATCAGCGCGTGCGAGAGCTTGAGCCGTCCCGCCGGCATCACCAGGTAGATGGCGGTCAGGAGCAGGATCTCGCCGATCACGCCGAGCAGGTAGATCCCGTAGACCGAGAGCGTGCCGAAGCTCCGCACCTCGCCGAAGACCTTCACCTCGGTGACGGCGAGCGCCTGCAGCGCGCCCGACACGACGGTGATGACGATCAGGCCCATGCCGAGCACGACGATGAACGCGTAGGGGATGAGCGCCGAGGTGAGCCAGGTGCGGTGCCGCTCGCTGCGCCGGTGGTGGAAGATCACGGCGAACGCGTTCTCGAGCACGCCGAAGGCAAGCGAGCTGAAGAACAGCAGCACGATCAGGATCACGCCCGAGACCACGTAGCCCTGGCGCACGAAGTTCGACAGGTCCTGCACTACCGGGGCGGTCTGCCCGGGCACCACCAGATCGAGATAGCGCGCGAGCGTCGCCATCAGCGCCGCCGGGTCGAGCACGTGCGAGAGCGCCACCACCAGCAGGATCAGGAGCGGCACGATCGACAGCAGCATGTAGTAGGCGACCGCGCCCGCCAGCAGCAGTCCGTGGTTGCGCCGGAACTCGCGCAGCACCTCGCCGACGAACGGGAACGGGTCGCGCGCGATCGCGACGGCGGGCGACACGTAATGGCGCAAGCGCGCCGCGGCCGCCCGTGGGCTCCGCGGCAGCGGGCCGTCCGGCGGCGGCCCGGCGTGGTCGGGCGGCGCGATCACAGGCCGAACGGCACGACGCGCACGCCGAACAGGACGCGATGCAGGAACGCGAACGCGAGCGCCGCGCCGGCGCCCGCGGCGATCGCGACGACATCGTGCGCGAGGCGCGGCTCGAACGCCTTCGCCGTTCGCCGCGCGATGGAGGACGCGAGGTCCACGAGCGCCCAGGCGAGGAAGGCGCCGAACAGCCAGGTGCTCGCGACATCGCCGTTGGCGGCGAGGTGGACGCTCGACCACACGATCGTGCCGACGAGCATCGGATGGCCGACGAGGCGGCGCAGGTGCCCCTTGAGGTTCGCCGCGGCGAACAGCGTGAGCGACACGACCATCGCCGCGGGGGCGATCGCCACGGCGAGCGGCGAGGGGGCGAACAGCGGAACCTGTCGCGGCGCCCACGCGAAGCCGAGCACGATGAGCCCCAGGCCCAAGGCCGACACGACGGAAAAGGTCGTCTTGTAGGCGCCCTCGCCGATGCGCGCGACGAGCGCGAGGCGCAGCGGCGGCAACGCCGGCACCAGGTGGATGCCGAGGAACAGGACCAGACCGGCGACCAGCACGAACATCGGGCGGACCTTAAGGAGCGGGCCCGCTACTTTACCAAGGGGCGCGGTTCAGGGCGGTGATGCGACCGCGCACATCGCGACGGTGCCCGGGCCAGAGCCCTCGGCGATCCCGCCTGCCGCCTGCTTCACCGCGCGCGCCGAAAGCGAGCTGAGGTAGCGATGGTTCGCGTCGTGGCGGCGCCCGCGCGCGCCACCGCGGCGGTCAGTCGTCCTCCGCCTGCCACGCGACGGTGAACGGCCGCGGCACCGCCTCGAGCGCGGTGCACAGCTGCACGCGCATGAACGACGACAGCTCGGCGAACGATTCGCGCAAGCCCCGCGCGCCGTCGGCCTTGCTCATCCGGTTGAACAGCGCGCGGCGCGTGCCGGGGCGCGAGCGCAGCACCAGCGCGAGCGTGAGCGACTCCAGCGCCTGCTCGCAACCGAGGTAGCTGCCGTAGGGCGCCACCATCCCGATCTTGAGCGGGTTGCGCGACCAGTCGCGGTTGACGCGCTCGGCGAGCTCGCTGGCGCGCACCACCAGGACCTTGGCCTTGGCGCGCGGCAGCGGTTCGACCACGCGCGCGGTCGCGAATTCGAGGAAGCGCGGCGTCACCAGGAAGTCGCTCGTCGGGCCCGGCGGGCGCGCAAGGAGCCCATCCGCGCACAATTCGTCCAGGAGCGCGCGGCCGTCGACCGTGTCGACGCCGAAATCCTGCCGGAGAAACGCGCCGCGCACGCGGGCGCGCTCCGGCGGCAGCCCCACGACGCGCGCCGCCACGCGGCCCGCTGCGGCGCGCAAGGCGAGGGCGCCCAGCCCGAAATAGCGACGGTCGGTGACCAGCGTGCGCGGCTTCATGGGACTCCAGCGGTCGGGAGGAGGTTATGACGTTAGCATAGCCGACGCCGGGGAGAAGCCCCCTGACGCGTAGGACAGCGCAGAACCGCGCGGCAGTGAGGTTTTGGCGCAACGTCGGACGAGCGGCCGCGGCGTACCATCGCGCGTGATGCCGCGAACGCCGGAGGCCAAGGCATGCGAGAAACCAGGGAGACGCCGCCGGGCGCGCCGACGCTGACCACCGACGCGGGCCTCGGTTGGGGCCTGCGGTTCTCGCCGCAGGTGCTGGTCTTCATGGCCACGTTCCTCGCGCTCTATCTCGTCGCGCACGGGGCCGTGATCGCGTTCGTGCATGCGTTCTGGGACGACTCCTACCGCCAGGTCAGCTTCGTCATGGACGAGTGGCGCCCCAACGACGGCACTCCCTACATCGCCGGGCACCTCGACGGTTCCAGCGAGCCGTCGCCGTTCCACCTGCCCGGCGCGGTGGTCGACGGCAGGCGCGTGGCGCTCGAAGCGCCGTCGATCGTCTTCGAGCGCGGGGCGCGCGTGCCGGTCTGGTATTCGCCCGAGGCGCCGATGTTCTCGTACGCGGGCGAGTGGTCGAACGGCGTACCCGTGGCCGCGCTGCCGACGCGTCCGGGCTGGGGCACCTTCGCCGTGCACGCGCTCGCGTCGCTCGCCGTGCTGTTGCTCGGCCTGTGGCTCACGCTATGGGTCGCGGTGCGCTTCGCGCGCGGCTGGGGGTCGACGGCGACGCGGCCCGCCTAGCCGAACTGCACTGCGCGAACGTCGCCGACGGCGAGCAACGCCACCGTGGGTCGCGCGCGGGCGACAAGCGCATTCGCGCGGCAGTGGCAGTGGACGCGCGCTCGCCATGGCCGCCGAAGTGCGTGCGGCGCTGCGCGGCGACACCGGTACGGCGTATGCTGGCGCGACGTCGTTGCGCTTTCCTTCCAAGCCATGTCGCTCCACGATCCCTACGGCACGCGCCTGCCGATCAAGCTCGACACGACGACCAACGGCGAGTTCGCGCCGCTGCCGCTCGCGGCCGTGCACCGGCACGCGCGCGTCCTGGCGATGGAAGCCGCGGCCGCCCACGCGCGCCGCCTCGCCCTCACGCGGCGCGCGTTCCTGGTGTCCGCGTGCGGCGCCGCCTCGACGCTCCTCGCGATGAACGCGGCCTACGCGACACGCGGGCCTCGCGGGGGCCATTACGAGATCGACCGCGAGGCGGCGCTCGATGCGTCGCTCGCCCGCTCGACGCTCGACAAGCGCGAATTCGTCTTCGACGTGCAGGGCCATTTCGTCGACCCGACCGGCGCATGGACCCGCAGCGGCCCGACCGAGGGCTTCCGCGGCTTCGCGCGCGCCGGCCGATGCGCGGAGGCGGACGCGCCCGGGGCCGCCTATCTCACGTGCGTCGGCCCCGAGCAGTTCGTGCGCGACGTGTTCCTCGATTCGGACACCGACCTGATGGTGCTGTCATTCGTGCCGTCGACGCGCGAGCGCGAGCCGCTGACGATCGAGGAGGCGGCCGCGACCGCGGCGATCGTCGAGCGGCTCGACGGCATGCATCGTGTCTACCTGCACGGCCGCGTCAACCCGAACCAGCCGGGCGACCTCGAGGCGATGGACGCTCTCGCGCAGCGCTGGCGCGTCGCCGCATGGAAGACGTACACGCAGTGGGGACCGGACGGCAAGGGCTTCTTCCTCGACGACGACACGGGCTCGCGCCTGTGCGAGAACGCGCGGCGGCTGGGCGTGAGGACCATCGCGGTACACAAGGGGCTGCCGTTCGGCCGCCAGAGCTACGAGCACTCGACCTGTGTCGACGTCGGGCGCGTGGCCAAGCGCTATCCGGACCTCAGGTTCATCGTCTATCACGCAGGCTTCGTGGCCGGCGCCGCCGAGGGGCCCTACGACGAGCGCCGCAGCGACGGCATCGACGCGCTGTGCACGAGCCTCCTCGCCAACGGTATCCGCCCCGGCGCCAACGTGTACGCCGAGTTGGGCTCCACCTGGCGCTTCCTGATGCGCGACCCCGATAGCGCGGCGCACGCGCTCGGCAAGCTGTTCCGGCATGTCGGCGAGGACAACGTCCTGTGGGGGACGGACTCGATCTGGTACGGCTCCCCCCAGGACCAGATCCAGGCGTTCCGCACCTTCCAGATCGCCGATGCGCTCGCACAGCGTCACGGCTACCCGAAGCTCACGCCGGCGCTGCGCGCCAAGGTATTCGGGCGCAACGCGCTCGCGCTCTACCCGGTGCCGGACGACGTGCTGCGCCACCACCTGCCACGCGACCGCGTGGCGCGCGAGCGCGAGTCCTACCTCGAGCGTCCCGACCCGTCGTTCCTCACCTACGGCCCGAAGACGCGGCGCGAGTTCCTCGCGCTGAAGGCGCGGGGCGGCTAACCCGCCTGGCGCTTGCCCGCGAGCGCGCTCTCGCGCATCCTTTCCGCTTTACCCGGAGCCGCACCGATGCCCCGCCTCGTCCTCGCCGCGCTCGTCGTCGCCGCCTGGCTGCCGTCCGCCGCGTCCGCGGCGAACGCGACGGCCTGCACGCTCACCGGCCTTTGCTACTGCTCGAACGCCGACTTCAGCGCGGCGATCGCCGAGAAGGTCGCCTACTACCGCACCACGATCGCCGCCGAGCGTGCGAAGGGCAAGGCGATCGGCTACCTGTCGGTACCGCTGTCGACGGCAGGCGGCGCGTACTTCGGCGTCAACCGCGAGGTCGCGAAGCACACCAAGGAGCGCATCGAGGCGCGCTTCGGGCCGGGCGCCGTGTGGGTGCTCGACCCGACGGCGAAGGAAGCCGACCTGCCGACGCTCAACAACGTGCGCGCGAGCCAGGGCGACTACCTGGTGATGTGGACGCGCGTCCTCGAGGGCGCGGGCGGGCTGGGCGACGACTTCGACTTCGTCTGGTTCGCCGGGCCGTCCGATTTCGCGAGCTTCTTCGGGCTCACGGGCAAGGGCGACATGGACCGCATCGCGGCGTTCTACGACGACCGCCTCGCGAAGGACGCGGACTTCAAGCGCGTCGTCGACAGCGGACGCGTGACGCCGCAGACGTTCCGCAACTACTACGCGCTGCGCGCTTCGGCGAGCTTCTCGGCCGGCGCGCACGACGAGTGGAACGCGATCCGCGCGGTGAACCAGAAGCGGCGCGACGATCCGAAACTCGGCATCACGCAGCAGCTGCCGGTGTTCTTCGACGGCCGGGCGCTGTCGAGCGCCGAGTTCGAGCAGGGCGTGGGCACCGGCAACGCCGGTGCGTGCAAGGGCTGACGCCAACGGCGACGGCCGACGGAGGAACGATGGCACGCGACCGGATCGCACGATCGATGCTCGCGGCGCTTTGCGCGCTGCCGCTCGCGGCGCACGCGGAGACGCGCTATTTCGAGGTGGCCGGCGGCTCGGGACCGCACGACGTGGCCGCTGCGACCACCGGCCCGGTCTACTACACCGGGCAACGCAACGGGACGCTGGGTATCCTCGATCCGGCGAGCGGACGCGTCGACGAGGTGAAGCTCGGCGCGCGCTCGGCGCCGCACGGCGTGATCGTGGGACCCGACAACGCCGCGTGGATCACCGACAGCGGGCAGAACGCGATCGTTCGCGTCGACGCGGCGACGCGTGCGGTGAAGGTGTGGCCGCTGCCCGCCGACGCGTCGAGCGCGAACCTCAACACGGCCACGTTCGACAGGAAGGGAAGGATCTGGTTTACCGGGCAATCGGGCTGGTACGGCCGCCTCGATCCTGCGAGCGGCGACATGAAGGCATGGCGCGCGCCGCGCGGCTACGGCCCCTACGGCATCACGACCACGCCGTCGGGCGAGGTCTGGTACGCGTCGCTCGCCGGCAACCACATCGCGCGCATCGACGTCGAGACCGGCGTTGCGACGCCGGTCGATCCGCCGACGCAGCGCCAGGGCGCGCGCCGCATCTGGTCGGACTCGACGGGCCGGCTCTGGGTGAGCTACTGGAACACCGGACAGGTGGGCATGTACGACCCGGCGGCCAAGGCGTGGCGCGAATGGAAGCTGCCGGGCGCGAGCCCGCAGGCGTACTCGGTGTGGGTCGACGAGCGCGACAAGGTGTGGCTCACCGAATGGTCGAGCAACGCCATCGTGCGCTTCGACCCGGTCACCGAACAGTTCACGAGCTTCCCGTCGAACCGCTCGCGCGCGAACGTGCGGCAGATGCTGGGCCGCGCCGGCGAAGCGTGGGGCGCGGAGTCCGGCACCGATCGGCTGGTGGTGGTCCGTTGACCGGATGGTCGCGGCCGACGACGCGCTCGACGACATCGCGCTGCCGGGAGATCCGCCGCCGCTCGGCACGCTCACCGAACGGGCCGAGCGGCTCGGCCTCGCGCGCGCGTTCGTCGCCTGTCGCTTGCCTGAACTTCACGGCGCCGGCGGCGCGGGGTGCGCCGCGGCGAGCTCGGCGGCGCGCTCGACCAGCCGCCGCGCGGTCGTATAGGCGGGCACCTCGACGAGCGAGCCGTCCACCTCGGCGCGGCCCTCGCCGCGCTCGCGCGCCGCGT
>DATLIR010000120.1:0-9984 GCA_035539315.1 Casimicrobiaceae bacterium | reverse complement strand
GCCGAGCGAGCGCCCAGGCGGCGAGGTCGCGCTCGCGGTCGCGAAGTTCGCCCCAGGTGATCGCGCCGTCGCCGTCGGCGTCGAGGTCGAGCGCCAGGTCGGCATCGCGCAGCGCGATGTCCCAGCGCCCGGTCAGGTGCGTGTCCCGCGCTTCGAGCGTCAGGTAGCTGTCGCTCGCCTTGTGCGCGAGCGCTGCTGTCGCGAACGTGCACGCGAGCGCAGCGACCAGCGCGGCGACGGTGCAGCGCGCGCTCACGAGCGGCTCCCGCCCGCCAGGTCGAGGCGCGCGTCGCGCAACCCGGTCGACGCGAGCCATTCCTGCGCAGTGGCGAGAGCGCGCGCGTCGTCCGCCGCACGAGCCGCCTCGACGAGAACACGCAGGTCGGAAGGTTCCTTCTGCACCGCGAAATTGGCGCGCGCCAGTCCCACGGCGCGCGCCGCGTCGCCTTCGAGCGCAAGCGCGTAGCGTGCCTCCTCGCGCCGGTGCACGGTGTCGCCGCGCCGCCGGGTCGCCTCGAAGCGTGCCGCGAGCTCGGCACGGTCGGCCGCGTGGCGACCGGGCGGCGCGCCGAGCCGGGCCTGCGCGATGACCAGCCGCAGCAGCAGCGCGTCATGGCGGCGGTGCAGGTCGAGCAGGCGCACGGCCTCCGCCGCCCGTCCGGCGTCGATCATCAGGTCGGCGAAGGCGCCGAGCAGGTAAGCGTCGGCCGGGTCGAGCGCCAGCGCGTCGCGGAAGCGCGCCTCCGCGCCGGCGACGTCGCCGCGTCGCGCGGCGATCTCGCCGGCGATGGTCAGCGCCCACACGCGCACGGCGGGCGAGCCGGCATCGCGCGCGAGCGCCGTGACGAGCGCAGCCTCGGCCGCGGCCGCACGCGACGTGACGCCGTCGATCGACGCCGAGCACGCGATCGCGACCAGCGGCGGCACCGCGCCGGCGAGACGTTCGCAGTCGGCGCGCGCGCCGTCATGGCGGCCGACGACGCCCAGGACAGTGGCGCGCGTGAGCCGCGCCTGCACGTCGGCGGGCGCGCGCTCGAGCAGCCGATCGAGGTCGGCGAGCGCGCCGTCGAAGTCGTGCTGGCTCTGCTTGATCGTGGCGCGCAGGAGCAGCGCGGGCGCCGGCGCATCCGCGGCGCTCCACCACGGAGCGAGCGCTGCCTGCGCCTGGCCGAGGTAGCGCGGATCGCCGGTCGCGCGCGCCGCGTCGATCGCACGCCGGGCATGGGCCGTGGCGATGCGCAGGTCCTGCGGGGCGGCGCGCAGCAACGCACGCGACCGCTTCAACGCGAGGATCGGCGGGTCGCGCGCCTCGGGAAGGCGTTCGAGGACCACGTCGTCGGACGCGGGAACGGCCGGCACGGCGGCGGCAGGAGCGAGCCCACCCATCAGCAGCGCGGTGGCGAAGGCGAGTGGCAGGATCATGGTCGAAGGATGCGACACCGGACGCGACGCCCTCGCGGGCGCCGCGTCCGTCCGCCGGGTCGCTAGCGTCCCAGCGGACGCTGCTTCTTGATCGCGTTGTCGTCGTTGGGCGAGCCGCGGAGCGGCGCGCGCAGGTACGGAAAGTCCTCGGAGAAGAACACCTCGGAGATGAACGCGCCGTCGGTGTAGCGCAGGCCCCCGGCGAGCGCGTCGGCCGGCTTGCACCCGCCGAGGTTCAGCGTGCACAGGACCCCCATCGCGACGCGCAGCTCGATGTCGACCACGTCGTCGGCGGGGCGCCGCCCATTCGGGAAGCCCGCGGTGTCGCCCCCCAGCACGCCGAGCCGGCTCTGCCGCCCCTTGCGCGTCGGCGCGATCGAGGTGTTGAGCCGCAGCATCTCGGAGGCGACGACGTTCGGGTGCTTGTTCAGCCCGTCGACACCGGTGAGGAACGCAGCGATCAGGTCGGTGCGCGGGAAGTTGGTGGGCGCCTTGACGCCCGCGCCGCCGAACAGGATCTCGAGCAGCGCCGGCAGCGTCGGGTTGGTGACGTAGTCGGCGAACTGGCCGTCGTCCTTGGGCTCGCTGGCATTGAAGCGGTTCTTGTCCTTGAGCCCGATCACCACCTCGTTGACCAGCGGCATCCCGAGGCGCGACACCTGCACCAGCTCGCCGCTCGCGGCACTGGCGCCGTCGAGGCCGGCGGCCGGCGCGGCGATCACGCTCCGGTTCATCGGTACGCTCGCCGTCGTCCAGGCGCCGACGATGTCGCCCTTGCCTTCGGTGAGGCAGGCGATCGGCAGCTCGAGGACGATCGACGTGACGTTCTTGTCGCCGAGCGAGTCGACCGACGCGAACTCGGCGAGCGGGTTGAGCTCGACCGCCGGATAGGTGATGTTGACCAGGTCGAACGTCTCGCCGAGGTTGACGACGAACGGGTCCTTGCGCTGGCCGGCGAACACGCGGCCGTTCTGCGCGCAGCCGGGCACGGCGATCGGCCAGATGTGGCCGTTCGCGTAGGCGACGTAGTTCGAGATCGTCTTCGCGCCGATGTTGTCCACCGGCTTCACGAACGTCGTGGTGCCGGTGGCGGCATTGGTCGCGGCCGCCCTGGTGCCGGTGCGGCGCAGGCCGCGGACCACGTCGACCGTGTAGGTCTCGACGACGTTGAGGGCCGAGGACGCCGGCTCGCTCACGTCCTTCGAGCCGTTCTGCACCAGCGGGATCGCCACGCTCTTGCCGCCGACGACGAGCGCGTTGTTGGCGAGCTGCTGCTGGAAGCGGAACTGGAAGCTGAGGTTCTCGCGCGCCCCGCCGTCGTTGCTGACGTGGATCTCGTAGACGGCGGACGGGTCGAGCTTGAAGTAGTTGGGACCGCCGTAGCCGTCCTGCAGCGGCAGGTAGTTGGCGATCAGCGTCACGAAGCCCTCCCGGCCGGGCTCGTAGCTGCGGAACAGGTAGAAGTCGGTCGCGTCGACCTGCGGCTGCGTCGCGATGAACGGCGCCTCGCGGTGGCTCGACGATGCGGCGGGGAACGCGGCGACGAGGCCGGCGGCGCACAGGGCCGCGGCGAGCGTCCGCCGCAACAGCGGTTTGCGATTCATGACGGTCTCCCAGAAGGCGATGCGGGGCGCGGAGCGCCCCGACTCCCGGGAAGGACCGGGCACGGCGGACGTCCGTGGAGCGCCTTACGGGGTTCCGCGGCGGGTGGATGCAGGGACGGGGTCGGATGCAGGGACGGGGTCGGGTTCCGGGACGGCTTTGGGGTTGACGCGTTTGGGGTCAGTTTCGGAACCTGACCCCGGACGCGTCGCGGAACCTGACCCCGGACGTGTCCCGGAATCTGACCCCGGAAGAACGTGTCTCGGCGGAAGGCGAGGACAAGCACCCTCGCCCGGCGCGTGCCGCTACTTCCGCAGCGCGTCCATCCCCTCCGAGACGCCCTTGAGCGTCAGCGGGAACATGCGCGGGCCGAGCGCCTTGAGCACGATCTGAGTCGAGCGCGTGTACTCCCAAGCGCGCGGCGGCTCGGGGTTGAACCAGACCTTGTGGCGGAAGTGCTCGAAGATCCGCGTGAGCCAGCCGATGCCCGGCTGGTCGTTGGCGTACTCGACGCTGCCGCCGACGTCGGTGAGCTCGTAGGGACTCATCGCCGCGTCGCCGACCATCACGACGCGCCAGTCCGGACCGTAGGTGCGGATCAGCTCCAAGGTCGAGGTGCGTTCCGCGCGCCGGCGGAAGTTGTCGCGCCAGACGTAATCGTAGACGCAGTTGTGGAAATAGAAGTGCTCGAGGTGGCGGAACTCGCTCTTCGCCGCCGAGAACAATTGCTCGCACACCTCGACGTGCGGATCCATCGACCCGCCGACGTCGAGGAACAGCAGCACCTTGACGCGGTTACGCCGCTCGGGCTGCAGCTTCAGGTCGAGCCAGCCGGCGTTGCGCGCGGTTCCTTCGATCGTCCCCTCGAGGTCGAGCTCCTCCGGGACGCCCTCGCGCGCGAAGCGCCGCAGTCGCCGCAGCGCGATCTTGAGGTTGCGCGTGTTGAGCTCGACGTCGCCGTCGAGGTTCGCGAAGTCGCGCTCGTCCCATACCTTGACGGCGCTGCGCCCGCCGCCCTCGTCCTGGCCGACGCGGATGCCCTCCGGGTTGTAGCCGTACGCGCCAAACGGGCTCGTGCCGCCGGTGCCGATCCATTTGCGGCCACCGGCATGACGTTCGCGCTGCTCGGCGAGTCGCTGCTTGAACAGCTCCATCAGCTTGTCGAGCCCGCCGAGCGCCTCGATCTTGCGGCGGTCCTCTTCCGACAGCGTGCGCATGAACTCGCGCTTGAGCCACTCCTCGGGAATGTTCGCGCGGATGTCGAAGATCGCGTCGACGCCCTTGAAGTAGCTGCCGAACGCGAGGTCGAAACGGTCGAAGTGCTGCTCGTCCTTGACCAGCGACACGCGCGCGAGCGCGTAGAAGTCGTCGATCGACAGCGACACGACGCGCTTCTCCAGCGCCTCGAGCAGCGTCAGGAACTCGCGCGTGCTGACCGGCAGCTTGAACGACTTGAGGTGCAGGAAGAAGTCGACCAGCATGCGCGCGTGCTGCGCCCGGTCCTCAGGCGGCGAACAGCGCCGCCGCGACGATCGCGGGCGTGAGCAGGTTGACGACCACGTTGCGCCCCATCGCGGGCAGCAGCGACGCGATGTCGTCCGGCCGGCGCATCACGTCGAGCATCGCCGGAATCGCGAGCGCCAGCGTCGCGAGCCCGAGCAGGCAGGGCCACGGCAGGACCCCCGCCACGACGCCGCCGACCAGCGAGAGGTACGCCGCGACGTGCAGGGCGACGAACATTCGCGCCGAGCGCGGGCGACCCCATGCGATCGGCAGGTGGCGGCGCCCGACCTCGCGGTCGGCGTCGACGTCGGGAAACTGGTTGAGCAGCAGGAGCGCGTTGACCTGGAAGAACGGGATCAGCGCCGCGACGCCGGCGGCGGGGTCGTAGCGGCCGGCGAGCGCGATGTGCGTGCCGACCACCATCAGCGGCCCGAACCCGAGGCCAGGTGCGATGAGGCACGCGAGCGGATGGCGCGTGATCCAGCTCGTGTAGGCGACGACCAGCAACAGCCCGACGACGCCGAGCGGCGCGAGGAGCGTCGCGCGCGTCGCGACCAGGCCGAGACCGATTGCCGCCGCGACCACGAACGCGATCACGGCGATCGCCAGCGCGAGGGGGGCGGCGGACGAGTCGGCGGGCAGCACGCCGCTGCCGCCCGAGAACGGCGTCTTCTGCGTCTTCAGGTCGAGCCCGCTGCGGAAATCGAGGTACTCGTTCAGCGCGTTGACGCTCACGTGCGCGGCGAGCGCCGCGACGAACGCCAGCAGCGCGATCGGCCAGGCGACGCGGCCCTGCGCGTGGAACGCCGTGGCGATGCCCAGCAGCACGCACACCAGCGTGAGCGCGAGGAACGGGACGCGCATCGGGCCGAGCAGGCGTCGTGCATGGCTCATCGTCGTTCCCCTTCCGCTTCCGCGGTCACGGCGCGCTAGCGCGTCCGTTCGAGCTGGAAGCCCAGGTGTCGCTTCACCGCCGGCCATTCGCTGTCGAGGATGCTGAACACCACGGTGTCGCGCTTGACGCCGTCCGCGCTCACCTGGTGGTTCCGCAGCACGCCGTCCTGCTTCGCGCCGAGGCGCTCGATCGCGGTGCGGCTCGCATGGTTGAACCAGTGCGTGCGGAACTCGACTGCGATGCAGCGGAGTTGCTCGAACGCGTGGCCCAGCAGCATGTGCTTGCACTCGGTGTTGAGCGGCGTGCGCTGGACGCGCTTCGCGTACCAGGTGTGGCCGATCTCGACCCGGCGGTTCGCCGCGTCGACGTTGAAGAATCGCGTGCAGCCGACGATCGCGCCAGCGGCGTCGCGCACCACGAACGGCATTGCGTCCTGCCGCTCGCGCATGTCGAGCGCGGTGGCGACGTACTCCCCCATCTTCTCCGGCGCCGCGACGCCCGTGTACCAGAGCCGCCACAGCTCGCCGTCGTGCGCCGCCTCGGCCAGCGCGCCGACGTGCGAGGCGGCGAGCGGCTCGAGGGTGGCGTGGCGGCCCTTCAGCGTGACCGGCTCGATGAACCGCATGGGGGTCGGCGACGCATGGGGGTCAGACACGACATTCGGCTTCGGCAAGCCAAGGCGACTCGCCCCTCGGTGAATGTCGTCTCCGACCCCAACTACCGCCCCGCCCGCGCGATGAACGCGACGCGCTCGAACAGGTGCACGTCCTGCTCGTTCTTGAGCAGCGCGCCGTGCAGCGGCGGGATGAACGCCTTGCGGTCGGCGCTGTGCAGCGCCTCGGGCGGGATGTCCTCGGCGAGCAGCAGTTTCAGCCAGTCGAGGAGCTCGGAGGTGGACGGCTTCTTCTTGAGGCCCGGCACGTCGCGCAGGTTGAAGAACACCTCCAGCGCCTCGGCGAGCAGCGCCTTCTTGAGTCCCGGAAAGTGGACGTCGACGATGCGCGTCATCGTCGTGCGGTCGGGGAAGCGGATGTAGTGGAAGAAGCAGCGACGCAGAAACGCGTCCGGCAGCTCCTTCTCGTTGTTCGACGTGATGACGACCAGCGGCCGGTGCTTCGCGACGATCGTGCGGTGCAGCTCGTAGACGTAGAATTCCATCCGGTCGAGCTCGCGCAAGAGATCGTTGGGGAACTCGATGTCGGCCTTGTCGATCTCGTCGATCAGCACGACGGCCGGCGCCTCGGTCTCGAACGCCTCCCACAGCACACCCTTCTTCACGTAGTTCGCGATGTCCGCGACCTTGGTGTCGCCGAGCTGCGAGTCGCGCAGGCGCGACACGGCGTCGTACTCGTAGAGCCCTTGCTGCGCCTTCGTCGTCGACTTGACGTGCCACTGGTAGAGCGGCCGTCCGAGGCTGCGGGCGACCTCCTCGGCGAGCAGCGTCTTGCCGGTGCCCGGCTCGCCCTTCACCAGCAGCGGCCGCTCGAGCGCGAGCGCGGCGTTGACCGCGAGCTTGAGGTCGTCGGTGGCGACGTAGGTGTCGGTGCCTTCGAAGCGCATGGCGGATCGACGTCGAGGGGAACCGTGATGGTAGCGGAAATCGAGGCGAGGCCGTCGGCGGGGCGCGAGGACCCGATCGCCAGGCGTCCCTTTCGCGACCCGGCGGCCCGCACATTGATCCGGATCAACGGCCGCGCGCAGGCGTGCGGATAGCGTGGAGGGTAAGCCGCTCCGACAGGGCGCCGGACGTGTCGGGCCCCTGCGGACCGCCGGCAGCGGAACCCGGTAACGTCAATGTACGAGATGCCGATTCGAAGCGTCATGCGGCGGCGCGGCCTCGCGAAGGCGCCGCCGGAGGCGACCGTGCGCAAGGCCGCGAAGCTGATGGAACGGCGCAACACCGGCGCGGTGCTCGTGATCGACGGCGATCGCCTGGTCGGGATCTTCACCGAGCGCGACGTCGTGTTCCGCGTCACCGCCCGGGATCTCGACGCGCGGACGACCCGGCTCGGCGACGTGATGACGCCCAATCCGCGGATCATCGGCCCGGCGCAGTCGTTCGGCTACGCGCTCGCGCTGATGCACGAGCATCGCATCCGTCACCTGCCCGTCGTCGAGGACGGCAGGGTCGTCGGCATCGTCTCGGCTCGCAGCGCGCTAGACCCCGACCTCGAGCAGTTCCGCGCGGAAACGCGCCGGCGCGAAGGCCTCGCCACCGGAGGCTAGCGGCCCAGGCCGCCTACGCAGCGGTCTTGGGCGCTGACGGTCAGCCGGCGAGGGCCTGCAGGAGCCACAGCGTCGTCATCCCGACGGCGAGCGTCTTGAGCGTGCTGTGGGTGAAGTACGCGACGATCGCCGCGACGATGGCCGCCGGGACGCGCGGGTTGATTCCGGCGAGCGCCCCTGCCACGGACGGCGAGAGCACCATCGGCAGCACCAGCGCGGTCAGCATCGCGGCGGGCACGAACTTGAGCGCCCGCGCGAGCAGCGGCGGCATCTCGCGGCTGGCGAAGAACGCGATGAACGACAGGCGCGACAGGTAGTTGAGCGCGCCGACCACGACGATCACGATCCAGAGCTTCAGCGCGCCGTCCATCGCTCCCTCGCGAGGTCGACGAGCGTCCCGGCGACGATGCCGATGAGGCCGGCCGCGATCAGCGCGAGCTTCATCGGCAACGCGGCAAGCACGACGACCGCGATCGCGGCCATGAGCCCGGCCATCACCGCCGGCACCGAGCGGTACAGCGGCGCGACCAGCGCGATGAAGCACAGCGGCACGGCGAAATCGAGCGACCACGACGCCGGAATCGCATTGCCGGCGAAGAACCCAGTCATGTTGGTCGCGATCCACATCAGCCACAGCGCCGCGCCGCAGCCGAGGAAGTGCAGCCCGCCGCCGCGCGGATCGTCCTTCGCGTTGAAGCGGCGGACCGATGCGGCGAATGCCTGGTCGGTGAGCAGGAAGGCGAGTGTGCGCTGCCACGAGGCGGGCAGCGGCTTCACATAGGGCGCCATCGCGGCGCTGTACATCAGGAAGCGCAGCCCGAGCACGAAGCAGGTGAGGATGATGACCGCGGTCGGCGCGCCGGCCGCGTAGAGCTGGACCGCGAGCACCTGCGCGGCACCGGAAAAGATGATCGTCGCCATGCCGAGCGCGGCGAGCCAGTCGGCGCCCGCCGCCTGCGCGCCCACGCCGCACACCAGCCCGAACGGGATCAGCCCGACGCAGGCGGGCAGCATCTCGACGAAGCCTTCGCGGAAGTCCTTCGAGGCGAAAAGGTGGCGCATGGCGGGGACGGCGCCCCACGTCCCGCGGGAGCGATGTCGACGCCGAGGCGGATTCTAGCGGCTTCGCGACCGCGCCGGCCGCGATGCCGCGCGTCCCGTCAGCCTTTGACGCCGCCCGCGGTGAGCCCGCCGACGACGCGCTCCTGGAACACCGCGATCAGGATGCAGATCGGCACGATCGCGACGATCAGCGCAGCCGAGATGAGCGGCCAGGGGAACGCGAACTCGCCCTGGTAGAGCGTGATGCCGACGGAGAGCGTGCGCATGTTGACCCGGTTCATCATCGTCAGCGCGAGCAGGAACTCGTCCCAGGCGTTCACGAACGCGAGGATGGCCGCGGTGAACACGCCCGGGGCCGACAACGGGATGATCACCTTGAACAGCGCGCCGACGCGCGAGCAGCCGTCGACCATCGCGGCCGCCTCCAGGTCGGGGGGAATGTCCTGGAAGAAGCTCGCCATCACCAGCGTGCACACCGGCAGCGACAGCACGGCGTACGGCAGGATCAACGCGAGGTAGGTGTTGAGGAGCCCCAGCTCGCGCATCACCTTGAACAGCGGCACCATCAGCGAGATCAGCGGGAACATGCTGATCGCGAGCAGCACCGACATGATCACGTTGCGGTAGGGCATGCGCAGCCGGGTGAGCGCATAGGCGGCGAGCGCGCCGACCAGGACGCACAACGCGGTCGACAGCGACGCGACGACCAGGCTGTTCCACATGAAGCGCAGGATCGGCTGCGCCGTGAACGCGGTCGTGTAGTTGTCGAGCGTCGGCGCGTCCGGCAGGTAGGTGATGGGACTCCTGATCAGCTCGGTCTCGGTCTTGAGCGAGGTTAGCAGGATCCAGACGGCCGGGAAGAAGCCGTTGACGGCGACGATCGTCGCGGACAGCCACACGACCGCCTTGCGCTTGAGCGTGACGCCGAACAGTTCCATGGCTCAGGCCGTATCCCTCAGGCTGCCCCGACGACGCTCGCTTCGGGTCATCGATCAGTCCTCGCCGGAACGCGACGAGCTCCGCCGCGTGTAGCGCAGGTAGCCCGAGGTCGCGACCATCGAGAACAGGAACATCAGCGCCGCGAGCGCCGAGCCGTAGCCGAAGTCGAGGAAGTCGAGCGTGGTCTTGTGGATGACCATGGCGAGCGTCTCGGTCGACTCGCCCGGCCCGCCGCCGGTCATCGCGTACGGGATGTCGAACGTCTGGATCGCCGTGATGGTGCGGAAGATCAGCGCGACGAAGATCGCCGGCCGCAGCATCGGCAGCGTGATTTC
>DATLIR010000119.1:0-4579 GCA_035539315.1 Casimicrobiaceae bacterium | reverse complement strand
ATTCTAGGGCGTCGGGCGGTGGATGGCCGGGCGATGGACGAGCGACGACGATGGCCGATCGACGACGGTCCGCTGCGACCAATGGCCTGTCGCGATGGGCCGAACGGCAGGGGTCAGGTTCCGAATCTGACCCCGGGCCCGACCCCGGGCCGGGTCAGGAATCTGACCCCGAATCTGACCCCGGGCCGGGTCAGGATCCGGAACCCGGCCCCGGACCCATGCCCTGCGCGATGCGCGCGAAGGCGGAATGGTTGTGGATCGACTCGAAGTTCTCGGCCTCGACCGCGTAGCCGGCCACGCGCGGATCGGCGGCGAGCCGTGCCGCCACGCCGCGGACGAGATCCTCCACGAAGCGCGGGTTGTCGTAGGCGCGCTCCGTCAGGTACTTCTCGTCGGCGCGCTTGAGGATGCCGTAGAGCTCGCTCGACGCCTCGTTCTCCGCGATGCGCAGCAGCTCGCCGACGCGGATCGGCTCGCGCGGGCGCACGCCGATCGTGATGGTCGAGCGCTGGTTGTGCGCGCCGTACTCGGCGATCTCCTTCGAGCACGGGCACAGCGAGGTCACGGGCACCGCCACCGTCACCGTCGAAGCGTAGCGGCCGTCCGCGAGCTCGCCGGCGAGGCGCACCTCGTAGTCGAGCAGGCTGGCGACGCCGGACACCGGCGCGTTCTTGCGCACGAACCACGGGAACGTGATCTCGATGCGGCCGCCCGGCGCGTCCAGACGCGCGACCAGGTCCTCGAGCAGTCCGCGCAGCGACGCGACCGACAGCGGCGGCGCCCCCGGCGCGGCGAGGTCCTCGAGGATCTGCACCAGCCGCGACATGTGCGTGCCCTTGCGGTCCGACGCGAGCGCGACCATCACGGCGAACGAGGCGATCGTCGCCTGCGGCGGCGCTTCCCCATCGGCGAATGCGAGGGGATAGCGCAGGCCGCGGATGCCGACCTGGTCGATCGCGAGGTTGCGTTCGTCGCTGCCCGACTGCGTGTCGGGGATCGGCATCAGCGTCGACGGGTTTTCGGGGCGGTTCATGGGGGTGGGAAGCGTAGCAGGAATTGGGGGGGCAAAAGCCGGCGATGGGCGATAGGCGATGAGAAAGCGCGTCAACGTCACCCGCGGAGTGTTTGGCGCCGCGATGGATCCAGGATCCGCGGGGCTCGAGGTCCCTATCGCCCATCGCCCATCGCCTATCACCCATCGCCCATCGCCACCCTTGGCCTCACGCCGCCGGCCTCACGCCGCCGGCTTCACGCGCGGCCCCTTGCGCCGCGCGCAGAACCGGGCTTCGACGGCGCGCACGATGCCCTCGGCATCGAGGCCGCAGGCCGCGAGCAGCGTCGCGGTGTCGCCGTGGTCGACGAACACGTCGGGGAGGCCGAGGTGCAGGATCGGCAGGGCGATGCCGGCCGCGGCCAGCGCTTCGGCCACGGCGCTGCCGGCGCCGCCGGCGATCACGTTCTCCTCGACCGTGACGATCGCGTCGTGCGTGCGCGCGAGCTCGAGCGTCGTCGCGACGTCGAGCGGCTTGACGAAGCGCATGTCGGCGACCGTCGCGTCGAGGCGCTCCGCCGCCGCGCGCGCCGCAGCGAGCGGCGCGCCGAACGCGAGAATCGCGATGCGGCGCGCCTGCGAGCGACGCACGATCGCCGCCTCGCCCACCGGCAGCGATGAGAGCGCGGGATCGATCGCCGCCCCCGGCCCGATGCCGCGCGGATACCGCACGGCCGCCGGCGTGCCGAGCCGGAAGGCGGTGGTCAGCATCCTGCGGCACTGGTCCTCGTCGGACGGCGCCATCACCGTGAGGTTGGGCAGGCAGCGCAGGAACGTGAGGTCGAACGCGCCCTGGTGGGTCGCGCCGTCGGCACCGACGAGGCCGGCGCGGTCGATCGCGAAGGTCACCGGCAGGTTCTGCAGCGCGACGTCGTGGATCAGCTGGTCGTAGGCGCGCTGCAGGAAGGTCGAGTAAATCGCGACGACCGGCCGCATGCCCTCGCTGGCGAGCCCGGCGGCGAACGTGACCGCGTGCTGCTCGGCGATGCCGACGTCGTGGTAGCGGTCGGGGAAGCGGCGCGAGAACGCGACCATGCCCGAGCCTTCGCGCATCGCCGGCGTGATCGCCACCAGCCGCGGGTCGACCGCCGCCATGTCGCACAGCCAGTCGCCGAACACGTGCGTGTAGCTCGGCGCCGCGGGCGGCTTGGCCACGATGCCGACCGCCGGGTCGAACTTGCCGACGCCGTGGTAGAGGATCGGGTCGGCCTCCGCGCGGGGGTAGCCGTGACCCTTGCGGGTCACCACGTGCAGGAATTGCGGTCCGCGGAGCTTGCGCACGTTCTGCAGCGTCGGCACCAGGAGGTCGAGGTCGTGGCCGTCGATCGGCCCGATGTAGTTGAAGCCGAATTCCTCGAACAGCGTGCCGGGCAGCACCATGCCCTTCATGTGCTCCTCGGCGCGCTTCGCGATCTCGCGTGCCGGGCCGGGCAGCCGGCCGAGGACTTCCTTGCCGCCGCGCCGCACCGTGTTGTACAGCCGCGACGACAGCACCTTCGCGAGGTAGTTGTTGAGCGCGCCGACCGGCTCGGAGATCGACATCTCGTTGTCGTTGAGGATCACCAGGAGGTCGGCGCCCTCGGCGTTGTTGAGCGCCTCGAACGCCATGCCCGCACTCATCGCGCCGTCGCCGATCACCGCGACGACGTGGCGCGCCTCGCCGGCGAGGCGCGCCGCGGCAGCCATCCCCAGCGCCGCCGAGATCGAGGTCGACGAGTGCGCGGTGCCGAAGGTGTCGTACTCGCTCTCGTCGCGGCGCGGAAAGCCCGACGGGCCGCCCTCCTGGCGGAGCTTCGCCATCGCGTCGCGTCGGCCGGTCAGCACCTTGTGCGCGTAGGTCTGGTGCCCGACGTCCCACACGATGCGATCGTGCGGCGTGTCGTACGCGTAGTGCAGCGCGATGGTCAGCTCGACGGTGCCGAGGTTCGACGACAGGTGGCCGCCGGTCGCGGCGACCGACGCGAGCAGGAACGCGTGCAGCTCGCGCGCGAGCTGCGGCAGCTCCGCGCGGTCGAGCTTGCGCAACTCCGCGGGCGAGGTGATGCGGGCGAGCAGCGTCGGCATGATCAGCGCGTGCGACGGACGATGTCGTCCGCGATCTCGAGGAGGCGCCGCGCCGCCGGCCGCGCGGCCAGCGCGAGGCGCGCCTGGCCGGCCAGCTGGTACGCCTTCGCGCGCGCCGCCTCGACGCCGAGCAACGACACGTAGGTGGGCTTGCTGCGCGCCGCGTCCTTGCCCGCGGTCTTGCCGAGTGCCGCCGACGTGGCCGACACGTCGAGTACGTCGTCGATCACCTGGAACGCGAGGCCGGCGGACGCGGCGTAGGCATCGAGCGCGCGCTCGTCATCGGAAGCGAGCGCGGGACCGGACGCCGCGCCCAGGCGCACCGCCGCGGCGATGAGCGCGCCGGTCTTGAGGCGATGCATCGTCGCGAGCCCGCGCTCGTCCAGCGCCTGTCCGGTCGCGTCGAGGTCGATCGCCTGGCCGGCGGCCATGCCAGCCGCCCCGGACGCCCGCGCGAGCAGCAAGCACGCGCCGGCCGCGTCGCGCAGCCGCGCGCCCGCGAGCACTTCGAACGCGCGCGCTTGCAGCGCGTCGCCGGCGAGGAGCGCGGTCGCCTCGCCGAACGCGACATGGCAGGTCGGCCGTCCGCGGCGCATCGTGTCGTCGTCCATCGACGGCAGGTCGTCGTGCACCAGCGAATAGGCGTGGATCAGCTCGACCGCGGCGGCCGCGGCGTCGACGTCGACAGGCGTCGCGCCGGCGAACTCGCCCGCCGCGTAGGCGAGGAGCGCACGCACGCGCTTGCCGCCGCCGAGGGTCGCATAGCGCATCGCCTCGACCAGGCGCGGCGCGTCGCTCGGTGCGGCGGGCAACGCGCGCTCGAGCGCATGCTCGATGCGCACGCGGTGCGCGGCCGCCCAGTCCGCGAACGTGGCGTTCCCGGTCATCGGGCGCGGTCCTGCATTCCTCATCGAGTGGCGCGATCGCCGGCGCGAGGCGACATCGTGTCTCAGGCCTCGTCCGGCTTGAACGCCGTCAGCACGCCCTTCTCGAGCACCTCGATCTCGAGCTGCGCGTCCTTGAGCGTCGCCTGGCAGTATTTCAGGAGCTCGGCGCCGCGCCGGTAGGACTCGAGCGCTTCCTTGAGCGCGACCTGCCCCCCCTCCATCGCCGCGACGATGCCTTCGAGCTCGGACAGGGCGGCTTCGAAACTTGCGGGCGCGGACGGGGTCTGGGACATGGCGTGGCCTTGTCGGGATGCGCCGGTTGGACCGCGGCGGCGGCGAGGTGTGCCGGCCGGCGTCGGGGCGGCGTGGCCCGGAATGTACTCCCGCGGCCGGAACTCCCGCGGGGCGGGGAAAGACCGATAAGGTCTTGACCTGATTGCGGAAAGCTTCATATACTAGCATGTTTTGACGACGCGGCCCTGCGTCTTGCCGGATCCCCGAAGGGATAGGCGGAAGAAGCGGCCGACTCGGCAAAGGTACGGAGTCGGAGGGGCAACGCGGCCAGGTCGGCCGCCGC
>DATLIR010000118.1:0-11005 GCA_035539315.1 Casimicrobiaceae bacterium | reverse complement strand
CCTGCGCGGCGCTGCCGCCGATCGGCGTCAGCGGCGCCTCGACGCCCGGCGCGCGAGCCGGCGCCGCTGCGGGCAGGTCGGGCTCGCGCGGCGTCTGGCAGGCCGCGGCGAGCATCGCGAGGCCGGCCGCGGCGGCAACGCACGCGACGCGGTGCGGCCGCGGGGCGATGAATGCGAGCATGGGGCCGCATGATAGGCGATCGCGCGTGAAGCCGCCATCGACCGATGCGCGCCGAGGCCGCGCGGTACAATCGTCGCGCCGCGCACCCGTGCCGGGCGCCGCGCGCGCCATCCTCTTCCGCCGACCCGCAACCCGATGTCGTCGATGACGCCGCAGGAGATCGTCTCCGAGCTCGACAAGCACATCGTCGGGCAGCACGACGCGAAGCGCGCAGTCGCGATCGCGTTGCGCAATCGTTGGCGGCGCCAGCAGGTGCCCGAGCCGCTGCGCGGCGAGATCACGCCCAAGAACATCCTGATGATCGGCCCGACCGGCGTCGGCAAGACCGAGATCGCGCGGCGGCTCGCGCGGCTCGCCGACGCGCCGTTCGTCAAGGTCGAGGCGACCAAGTTCACCGAGGTGGGATACGTCGGCCGCGACGTCGACACCATCGTCCGCGACCTGATCGACGTCGCCGTCAAGCAGACGCGCGAGAGCGAGGCGCGCAAGGTGCGCGACCGCGCCTCGGACGCCGCCGAGGAGCGCATCCTCGACGTGCTGGTTCCTCCGGTGCGCGAGGTCAACATCCACGACATGAAGCCGACGGACACGGCGACGCGCCAGAAATTCCGCAAGATGCTGCGCGAGGGGCGTCTCGACGACAAGGACGTCGACATCGAGGTGGCGGTCAACGCTCCGTCGATGGAGATCATGGCGCCGCCCGGCATGGAGGACCTGACCGCGCAGATCCAGGGGATGTTCCAGCAGGTCGGCGGCGGCCGCCGCAAGGTCCAGCGCATGAAGGTCGTCGAGGCGATGAAGGCGCTCACCGACGAGGAGGCCTCGCGCCTGGTCAACGACGACGAGATCAAGGCGAAGGCGCTCGCCTCGGTCGAGCAGAACGGCATCGTGTTCCTCGACGAGATCGACAAGATCGCGTCCCGCTCGGAACTGCACGGGGCCGACGTGTCGCGTCAGGGCGTGCAGCGCGACCTGTTGCCGCTGGTCGAGGGCACGACGGTGTCGACCAAGTACGGGATGGTGCGCACCGACCACGTGCTGTTCATCGCATCGGGCGCGTTCCACCTGTCGAAGCCCTCCGACCTGATCCCCGAGCTGCAGGGCCGCTTCCCGATCCGGGTCGAGCTCAGCTCCCTCACGGTCGACGATTTCGTGCAGATCCTCACCGCGACCGACGCCTGCCTGGTCACGCAATACGAGGCGCTGCTGCGCACCGAGAACGTCGAGCTCGACTTCCGCCCGGACGCGATCCGGCGCATCGCCGAGATCGCGCACGCGGTCAACGAGTCGCAGGAGAACATCGGCGCGCGCCGCCTCTACACGGTGATGGAGCGGCTGCTCGAGGAGATCTCCTATGCGGCGTCGCGGCACGACCGCGAGACCATCGCCATCGACGCGGCCTACGTCGATGCGCGGCTCGCGGGGGTCGCGGGGGACGAGAACCTGGCCAAGTACATCCTGTGATGAAGCGGCGATGGGCGATGGGCGATAGGCGATAGGCAAACCCCCCGCTCGCCGCGTCGTTCGTCTTCGCCGGCACGGGCAGGGTGGCGCGCTTCGTCCGATCGACTATCGCCTATCGCCCATCGCCCATCGCCGCCTTCCCTCCCCATGATGGAGCGCCTCCTAGGCATCATCCTGCCCGTCTTCGCGGTGATAGCGCTCGGCTGGGTGTGGGGGATGCGGGCGCGGCCGGACATGTCGGTGGTCAACCGGCTGTCGATGAACGTGCTCTCGCCGGCGCTCATCTTCTCGGCGCTGTCGTCGAGGGCCTTCGACGTGTGGGACAACCGGCTACTGATGCTCGGCAGCATCGGCGTGGTGCTCGGGTCGGGGCTCCTCGCCTGGCCCGTCGCGCGGATGATGCGCCAGGACGCGCGGACCTTCGTGCCGCCGATGATGTTCAACAACTGCGGCAACATGGGGCTGCCGCTCGCGGTGCTCGCCTTCGGCGACGCCGGCTTCGCGCCGATGGTCGCCCTGTTCACGATCAGCAACCTGACGCACTTCACGCTGGGCGTGTGGATCGTCGACCACCACGCGCGCTTCGGCAACCTCGTCCGCAACCCGATGGTATGGTCGACCGTCGCGGGCTTCGCGTTCGCGATCTTCCGCCCGCCGCTGCCCGAGATCGCCGCGGTGACGATCAAGATGATCGGCGACGCGCTGATCCCGATGATGCTGCTGTCGCTGGGCGTGCGGCTCACCGACATCCGCTGGAGCGAGGCGCGCCTGGGCGTGGTCGGCGGCATCGTGTGCCCGGTGACCGGCCTCGTCATGGCCGCGCTGCTCGCCCCGCTGCTGGGCCTCGACGCGCGGCAAACGGGCCTGCTGTTCCTGTTCGGTTGCCTGCCGCCGGCCGTGCTCAACTTCATGGTCGCCGAGCAGTTCAAGCGCGAGCCCGCCAAGGTCGCGTCGATCGTGCTGATCGGCAACGTGCTGTCGATCGTGTTCGTGCCGATCGGCCTGTCGCTCGCCCTCCGCTAGGAAACGCCGTGCCGCCACGCCTCGACGCGATACTGTTCGACCTCGGCGGCGTGCTGGTCGAGCTGGCGGGCGTCGAGCGCATGCTCGCGTGGAGTCCGTCGCTCGGCACGACCGAGGAGCTGTGGCGGCGCTGGCTGTCCTCGCCCGCGGTGCGCGGCTACGAGACCGGCCGCACCGACCGAGCGACCTTCGCCGACGCGATCGTCGCCGAATTCGACCTGCCGGTCGCCAGCGACGCGTTCCTCGCCGAGTTCGCGTACTGGCCGCGCACGCTGCACCCCCGCGCCGGCGCGTTGCTCGCCTCGCTCGCCCCGCGCTATACGCTCGCGTCGCTTTCCAACACCAACGAGATGCACTGGGAGCGCTTCGAGCGCGACTGGTCGCTGCCGTCGATGTTCCACCACAACTTCCCCTCCTACGCGGTCGGCAAGCTCAAGCCCGACGCCGACTATTTCGAGCACGTGCTCGACGCGCTCGGCGTCGCGCCGTCGCACGCGCTCTTCGTCGACGACAACCGCATCAACGTCGATGCCGCGCGGGCGGTGGGATTGCACGCGCGACTCGTGCCGCGGTTCGAGGCGCTGGCGTCGACGCTCGCGGAGGCAGGCATTGCCGTGACGCAGGAAAGGCGACCGTGAACCTTCGCAGCATGCTCGAAACGCGCGCGGCGCAAGGCAAGCCGCTCCGCATCGCGCTGATCGGCGCGGGCAAGTTCGGCTCGATGTACCTCGCGCAGGCGAAGCACACGCCCGGCATCCACGTGACGGCGATCGCGGACCTCGCGCCGGAACGGGCGAAGGCGTCGCTCGCGCGCGTGGGCTGGCCGGCGGAGCGCTTCGCGCCGCGCACGATCGCCGAGGCCGCGCGCAGCGGCGGCACCTGCATCGTCGACGATGCGATGACGGTGATCGGCTCCCGCGAGGTCGACGTCGTCATCGACGCCACCGGCAGCCCATCGGCGGGCATCCGCCACGTGCTGGCGTGCTGCGAGCACGGCAAGCACGTCGTGATGGTCAACGTCGAGGCCGATGCGCTGGCCGGACCGCTGCTCGCGCGCCGCGCGCGCGAGGCAGGCATCGTCTACTCGCTCGCCTACGGCGACCAGCCCGCGTTGATCTGCGAGCTCTGCGACTGGTGTCGCACCGCCGGATTCGAGGTCGTCGCCGCCGGCAAGGGGACCAAGTACCTGCCCGCCTACCACGAGTCGACGCCCGAGACCGTGTGGCCGCACTACGGCTTCTCGCCCGAGCGCGTCGCCGCCGGCGACTTCAACGCGCAGATGTTCAACTCGTTCCTCGACGGCACCAAGAGCGCGATCGAGATGGCGGCGGTCGCGAACGCCACGGGGCTGGTGCCCGCGCCGTCGGGCCTCGCGTTCCCGCCCTGCGGCGTGGACGACCTGCCGCGCGTGCTGCGTCCGCAGGACGAAGGCGGCGCGCTGCACCACGCCGGCCAGGTCGAGGTGATCAGCTCGCTCGAGCGCGACGGACGCCCGGTGTTCCGCGACCTGCGCTGGGGCGTGTACGTCTCGTTCCGCGCGGGCGCGGAGCAGGGCGAGGACTACGTGCGTCGCTGCTTCGGCGAGTACGGCTTCCCGACCGATCCGTCGGGCCGCTATTCGGCGATGTACAAGCCCACGCACGCGATCGGCCTCGAGCTCGGCATCTCGGTCGCCTCGGTGGGCCTGCGAGGCGAGCCGACCGGGGCGGCGACCGGCTGGCGCGGCGACGTTGTCGCGACGGCGAAGCGCGCGCTCCGCGCCGGAGAGACGCTCGATGGCGAAGGCGGCTACACGGTGTACGGCCGGCTCGCGCCGGCCGCGGATTCGCTCGCGCTCGGCGCGCTGCCGCTCGGGCTCGCGCACGGCGTGACGCTCAAGCGTGCCGTCGCTGCGCACGCTCCGGTGCGATGGGACGATGTGGCGTTCGACGCAACCGATGCGACGGTACGGTTTCGTCGCGAGATGGAAGCGGCGTTCGCGGGCGCAAAGGCGTCGGGCTGAAGCCCGACCCACAGGCTCCGGCGCGGTTGAAAGCGTCGGGCTGAAGCCCGATCCACAGGCTCCGGCGCGGTTATCGGGACCCCGGCTTCAGCCGAACGCCCTCACGCCGCGCGGCGAAACGTGGCCAGCACCGCGCCCGCGGCGACGAACAGCCCGCCGAAGAACCGGTTGACCCAGCGCACGTGGTGCGGCTCGCGCAGGAGCCTCAACACCCTGGCCGCGAGACCCGTGTAGCCGCTCATCACGACGAGGTCGGTGAAGAACAGCGTCGCGCCGCACGCGAGGTATTGCGGCAGCTGCGGGAGCGCCGGATCGATGAACTGCGGCAGCACCGCGAGCATGAACATGATGCCCTTCGGGTTGGTCGCGTTCACCAGGAAGCCGCGCAGCAGCAGCTGGCGCGGCGTCCCGGCCTCGCCGCGCGCCGCTGCGTCGCTCAGCGGTGTCGCGGGAGCGCGCCATTGCTGGATGCCGAGCCATACCAGGTAGGCGGCTCCCAGCCACTTGATGGCGGTGAAGAGCGTCGTCGACGCCGCGATGATCGCGCCCAGCCCCGCCGCGACGATCGCGAGCACGAACAGGATGCCGACCTGCAGCCCGAGGATGTTCCACGCGGCACGCGCATAGCCGTAGCGCATGCCGGCGGCCATGCACGAGATCGCGCCCGCGCCGGGCGAGAGGCTGATGAGCCAGGCGGCGGCGAAGAAGGTCAGCCAGGTGTCGAACGGCATGCGCCGAGTATAGGGCGTGCAGGCGCCACGAGGCCGATCGCGGTCCCGGTCGCCGTCTTGCACCGCCGGTGCGATATGGCCCCGCGCGGAGGATTGCGCGACACTACGCGTTGCCGCGCGCCGTCGCCCGGATCGCGGCGACCGGCGCATCGAGAGGGAAACCGCGTGACGACGACCATGACGCAACCCGAACGCCGCGACGCGCATCTTGACGGCGTGATGGCCCTGGTGCGCGCCAAGGTCGGAGGCGCCAAGGGGGCGACGCTCGAGGCGTTCGTGCGCCAATACTACGGCCAGGTCGATCCGGCGGATCTCGACGAGCGCACCGCCGACGACCTGTATGGCGCCGCGTTGTCGCACTGGAACTTCGCCCGCAGGCGCGAGCCCGGCCGCGCGCGAGTGCGCGCGTTCAACCCCACGGTCGAGGAGCACGGCTGGCAGTCGACGCACACGGTCGTCGAGATCGTCAACGACGACATGCCGTTCCTGGTCGATTCGGTCACGATGGAGGTGAATCGTCGCGGCTCGACGCTGCATCTCATCATCCATCCGATCGTCGCGGTCGCGCGGAGTGGCGACACGTTGACCGGACTCGCGCAGGTCGGCGCGGAGGGCGCACGCCAGGAATCGTTCATCCACCTCGAGGTGGATCGCGTCACCGAGGCGGCGGCCCTGGAATCGCTCGCGTCGGACCTGGTGCGCGTGCTCGGCGACGTGCGCATGGCGGTCGGCGACTGGGCGGCGATGCGGCAACGCGCGCGCGACATCGCCGCCGAGCTCGAGCGGCGGCCGCCCCCCCTGCCCGACGAACAGCGCGCGGAAGGTCGCGCGTTCCTGCACTGGCTCGCGGACAACCATTTCACGTTTCTCGGCTATCGTCGACACGACCTCGTCGTCGTCGACGGCCAGGACGCGCTGCAGATCGTGCCGGCATCGAGCCTCGGCATCCTGCGCGAAGGGCCGGAGAAGGCACTCTCGTCGAGCTTCGCCGCGTTGCCGCCGGAGGTGCGCGCCTATGCCCGGCGTCCCGAGCTCCTGGTCATCACCAAGTCGACGTCGCGCTCGACCGTGCACCGGCCGGGCTATCTCGACTACATCGCGGTCAAGCGCTTCGACGACGCGGGGCAGGTATGCGGCGAGGACCGCTTCCTCGGCCTCTATACGTCGACCGCCTACAGCGCCAACCCGGCGGAGATCCCGCTGCTGCGCCTCAAGACGGCGGAAGTGGTCGCCCGCATGGGCGTCGTGCCGGGCAGCCACGCCGCGAAGGCCCTCCTCTTCATCCTCGCCAACTTTCCGCGCGACGAGTTGTTCCAGACGACCCCCGAGGCGCTGCTCGACACGGCGCGGGGCATCCTGGGCCTCGGCGACCGGCAGCGCTTCCGCCTGTTCGTCCGCCGCGATCCGTTCGAGCGATTCGTGTCCTGCCTCATCTACGCGCCGCGGGAAAACTACACGACCGACCTGCGCCAGAAATGGCAGGCGATCCTAACCGGCGCGTTCAACGGCAGCAGCTCGGAATTCAACGCGAGCCTGTCGGAATCGCCGCTGGCCCGGATCCACATCATCGTCCGCACGACGCCGGGGCAGATCCCGCCGTTCGACGTGCGCGAGGTGGAGGCGCGGCTGATCGCCTCCGCGCGCCGCTGGACCGACGACCTCAAGGTCGCGCTGATCGACAAGGCCGGCGAGGCCCGCGGCAACGCGTGGATGCGTACCTGGGGACAGGCGTTCCCGGCGGGATACCGAGAGGAGTTCGCCGCCCGCGCCGCCGTCCCCGACATCGCGATGATGGCGGGACTCTCCGACGCGGAGCCGCTCGCCATGAGCCTCTATCGTCCGCTGGAGGCGGCGCCCGGGACCCTGCGCTTCAAGCTGTTCCGGCGCGCGCAGCCGATCACCCTGTCGGACAGCCTGCCGATGCTCGAGCACATGGGGCTCAAGGTCCTCGACGAGCATCCGCACCGCATCGCACCGGCGGACCTCGCGCCCGTGTACATGCACGACTTCGGGCTGCTCTCGGCGGTCCCCGACGCCGACGTCGAGGTGGACACGCTGCACGCGGTGTTCGAGGACGCGTTCGGAAGCATCTTCCGCGGCGAGGTCGAGAACGACGACTTCAACCGGCTGGTCGTGGCGGCGCGCCTGCCCGCGACCGACATCGTCGTGTTGCGCGCCTATGCGAAGTACCTGCGCCAGATCGGTTTTCCGCTGTCTCAGGCGTTCGTCGAGGCGACGCTCGCGTCGCACGCAACGGTGGCCCGGATGCTGGTCGACCTGTTCCGGGCCCGTTTCGATCCGGAGGCGGGGACCGGCGCCGACGCGCGCGCAGCCGAAGCGGTGAGCGCGATCGAAGCCGCGCTGGAGCACGTCGGGAACCTCTCCGAGGACCGCGTGCTGCGGCAGTACCTGGCGCTGATCCTGGCGACCACGCGGACCAACTTCTGGCGTCGCGACGCGCAGGGCGAGCCGCGCAGCTTCGTTTCGTTCAAGTTCGATCCGGCCCGGGTCCCGGGATTGCCGGAGCCGAAGCCGATGTTCGAGATCTTCGTCTACTCGCCTCGCTTCGAAGGCGTGCACCTGCGCGGCGGACGGGTCGCGCGCGGCGGCTTGCGCTGGTCGGATCGCCCGGAGGACTTCCGCACCGAGGTGCTGGGCCTCGTCAAGGCGCAGATGGTGAAGAACACGGTGATCGTGCCGGTCGGTTCCAAGGGCGGATTCGTGCTCAAGCGCGCGCCCGCGCCCTCCGACCGCGATGCCTACCTGAAGGAGGGCGTGGCCTGCTACCAGGATTACCTGCGCGGGTTGCTCGATCTCACCGACAACCGGATCGGCGACGCCATCGTGCCGCCGCCGCAGGTGAGGCGACAGGATGGGGACGATCCCTATCTCGTCGTCGCGGCCGACAAGGGTACGGCGACGTTCTCCGACTACGCCAACGCGATCAGCGCCGAGTACGGCTTCTGGCTGGGCGACGCGTTCGCCTCCGGCGGGTCCGTGGGCTACGACCACAAGGCGATGGGCATCACGGCACGCGGCGCGTGGGAGTCGGTCAAGCGCCACTTCCGCGAGATGGGCGTGGACACGCAGGCCACCGATTTCACGGTCGCGGGCATCGGCGACATGTCGGGCGACGTGTTCGGCAACGGCATGCTGCTGTCGCGGCACGCCAGGCTCGTGGCGGCGTTCGATCACCGGCACGTCTTCCTCGATCCGCAGCCCGATCCCCGGGCGAGCTTCGCCGAGCGGGAGCGGCTGTTCAGGCTTCCCCGCTCGTCCTGGGCCGACTACGACGCGAAGCTCATCTCGGCCGGCGGCGGCGTCCATGCGCGCAGCCTGAAGTCGATCCCGCTGACCGCGGAAGCCAAGGCAGCCCTCGGCATCGCCGCCGACGCGATGACGCCGAACGAGCTCGTCAACGCGATCCTGAAGGCGCCCGTCGACCTCCTCTACAACGGCGGCATCGGCACCTACGTCAAGGCGGGCAGCGAGTCGCACGCGCAGGTCGGCGATCGCGCCAACGACGCGGTGCGCGTGAACGGGCGCGAGCTGCGCTGCAAGGTGTTCGTCGAAGGCGGCAACCTCGGCTGCACGCAACTGGGACGGGTGGAGTACGCCATGGCAGGCGGACGCATCCACACCGACGCGATCGACAACTCCGCAGGGGTCGACACCTCCGATCACGAGGTCAACATCAAGATCCTGCTGGGGCTTGCCGTCGCCGACGGCGAGCTGACGCCCAAGCAGCGCAATGCCGTGCTCGCGGGCATGACCGACGACGTCGCGGCCCTGGTCCTGCGCGACAACTATTTCCAGACGCAGGTCCTGTCGGTGACCGGACGCATCGCCGCCTCGCTCCTCGATGCGCAGGTGCGCTTCCTCCAGTTCCTCGAGAAGGCCGGACGGTTGAGCCGCGCGATCGAGTTCCTTCCGACCGACGAGGAACTGGCCCGGCGCCGCGCCGAGGGCCGCGGGCTGACCGACCCCGAGGCGGCCGTGCTGCTGGCGTACAGCAAGATCTGGCTCTACGACGAACTCGTGGCGTCGGCGTTGCCCGACGATCCATGGGTCGCCACCGCGCTCGGCCGCTACTTCCCCGCCGCGCTGCGCGACAAGTACGCCGGCTACATGGCGCGGCATCCGCTGAAGCGCGAGATCATCGCCACCTACGTGGCCAACAGCATGATCAACCGCGTCGGCAGCACGTTCGTGCATCGGCTGGCGGAGACGTCCGGCGCCAAGCCGCACGAGGTCGTTCGCGCGTACCTGCTCGGCCGCGAGGTGTTCGGCCTCGTGCCGCTCTGGATCGCCGTCGAGGCGCTCGACAACCGCGTCGACGACCAGGTGCAGTCGGCGATGTTGATCAGCACCAGCGGGCAACTGGAGCGGGGCACGGTCTGGTTCCTGCGCTCCCGCCGGCTGGGCGAGGACATCGGCGCGACGATCGCGCGCTTCCGTCCGGGCGTCGAAGCGCTCTCGGCGCGGCTCCCGCGACTGGTCGACGCGGACGAACGCGCCCGCGTCGACGCCGAGGTCGCTCGGCTCGTGGCCGCAGGCGTTCCCCGCGACCTCGCCGGGAAGGTCGCCACGTTCGATACGCTGCACGCGGCGCTCGATATCGCCGAGGTCGCTGCGGACGCCGGGAAACCCGTGGACGACGTGGCCGCCATCTACTTCGAGGCCGGCAACCGCCTCGGCCTGTCGTGGCTGCGCCAGAAGATCGGCGCCTTGCCGGGCGAAGGGCACTGGCGAAAGCTCGCGAACGGCGCCCTGCAGGACGACCTGTCGGGCCTGCAGCGCACGGTCACCGGGGCCGTCATCGCCGGAGGCGGGAACCACGGCGATCCGTCGGCCATGATCGACGCCTGGCAGGAACACAATCGCCGTCCGCTCGAGCGCACGGCGCACCTCCTCGCCGAATTGCGGATGGCCTCGACGCCGGACGCCGCGATGCTGTCGGTCGTCCTGCGCGAATTGCGCAGCATCGCGTAGCCGCGACCGGCGGACACGATTGCGCCCCGTGCACAACGCCCGCCGGACGCGAGTGTCGCGAATCGGTCGCAACCGACGCCGCAAAAGCAACGGGCCGGTCAGCCCGGCCCGTCGCCTCACCCACGCGGCGGTGATCGCGCCGCGCCCTTCAAGGTCTACGTCTGACAGCGGCCGCCGCCAAAAAGTTCTCCCCCCGGCGCCTCAGTACTTGACGCTGCAGCCGTACGGTGTCGTGCTGGCGACGCTCACCGGCTTGCCGGCCTTGGCCTCGGTGAGCGCGGCGCGCACGTAGTTGTTGGCGAGCTTCGCGTCGGCCGGGTTCGCGCTGCGGCGATCGTCGATCGCGCCGTTGTAGACGATCCGGCCGTCCGGGGCGATGACGAACATGTGCGGCGTGGTCTTCGCCGCATACGCGCGGCCGGTGGCGCTGGTCGCGTCGATCAGCACGGCCTGCGGTGCGCCGCCCTGCGCGGCCATCCACGCCTGCATCTGCGCGCCGTCCTTGTACTCGTAGTGGTCCTGGCGCGTCGAGTTCACCGAGAGCCAGACGACGTCCTTCGCGCCCCACTCCTTCTGCAGGTCCTGCATGTTGCGCGACCCGTAGTGCTTGCG
>DATLIR010000117.1:0-53297 GCA_035539315.1 Casimicrobiaceae bacterium | reverse complement strand
GCGTTCGCATCGTCTCGTCAACGGAACGCGTCCCCATGCTGCGACCCGCCCACATCGGCCACCTTGCGCTGCTCCGCTCGCTGATCCGCGATGCGGCGCGCGACGGCGCGTTCGATCCGGCACTTGCCTGGGACTCGCCCGCCGCCACGCGCTTCTTCGCCGAACTGCGCCAGGCGCTGAAGACCGGCTACTTCGTCGTCGAGGATCCTGCCTCGGGCACCGTGCAGACCGTGGCGGTCCCCGGCTACGTCTACTGGGCCGACGAGACCGCGGGTAGCGAGCCTCCGATCGGCTTCGGGCTGTTTCGCGCGGTCGACGACGGCTACGAGCTGTGGATCGCCGGGCTCGAGACGCACCTGCGCGGTAAGGGGCACGGCCGCGCGATGCTGCAGGCGCTGTTCTCGACGCCCACCGGCCGCCGGACCAAGGTGATGCGCCTGCGGCGCTCCGCACGATCCGCGGGCGCGCTGGCGCACCTGCTCGCCGAACACGGCTTCACTGCGACGCGAGAGACCGAGCGCGAAACCTGGTTCGTGCGCGTCGCGCCTCCGCCGGACGAGGTGCGCTACTCGCCTTCGGCGCCGCGGCCGCTGCATTAGCGGCGTCGCTGCGTCGTCGAGGGGCCGGCGATGTGACGTACTAGGAAAGCGGAGCGTTTCCGTTGCCGGCCCTGCGCTTGGCTCGGGTCGCATCCCCGCGCGTTGCGCGGGGCCCCTGCTCCGCCTCGCCAATCGCCCCGCCACTTGCGCCGGGGATCGACGACGCGCGCTTGCGATCGCCGCAGCGGCCGACACGCAACCCTGCGTTCGACGCCACCGTTCCGGGAGGCCGCGGCGTCGCTGCGTCGTCGATCGCCGCAGCGGCCGACACGCGACCCCGCGTTCGACGCCACGGTTCCGCAAGGTCGCGGCGTCGACGTCCAACGAGACGCCGCGCCGACGCGCGACCGCCCGTCGGGCGGCTCAGACCTTCGCCGCCGCCTTCGGCCGCTCGACCATCACGATCGGCTTCGCCACGTGCGCGACCTTGCGCCCTGACGCGATCCACGCGTCCAGCCCGCCGGCGAGCGGGCGCGCGCGCTTGAAGCCGCGCGACATCAGGATCTGCGCCGCGCGCCGCGCGGACTCCTCGTTCGGGCACGCGCAATAGAGCACGATGTCGCGGTCCGCCGGAAAATCGGCGCCGCGCTTGTCGATCTCGTCGAGGTCGAGCAGCATCGCCCCGGGAATGTGCGGCCGGTGGCCGTGCGAGAGCTTCGAGCCGACGTCGACGAGGTGCACCGGCGCCGCCTCGTCCAGCATCGACGCGAGCTCATCGACGGTGATGCGCGACGCGGCGACGAAGCGCGCCAGCCGCCAGCGCTGCCACGCCTTGTAGACGATGTACGCGGCCAGCAGGGCGCCGACCAGCCCCGCCGCGAGCGCGGCGTTGTCGCGCATCCAGGCCAGCACGACCTCGACCTGCGCGCTGAAGATCCAGCCGGCGCCCATCGCCGCGCCGACCCACAGCGCCGCGCTCGCGAATGCCGCGGCGACGAACGCGCCGAAGTTCATGTCGAGCGCGCCGGCGATCGGCGGTGCGACGGTCGAGAACCCGGGCACGAACTTGGACACCACCACCGAGAAGAAGCCGTAGCGCTCGAAGATGCCTTCGGTCTGCCGCACGCAGGTATCCGGCGACAGCGAGACGCGGCACAGGAGCTTCAGCACCCGGTAGCCGTAGCGGCGGCCGGCCCAGAACCACAGGAGGTCGGCGATCACCGACGCCGCCACCGCGATGGCGAACACGCCGAGGCCCGACAGGCGGGCCGTGGCCGCCATCGCACCGGCGACGATCATCGTCGGCACGGCGGGGATCGGGAGTCCCAGCTGCTGAAGGAATACGTTGAGGCCGACGAGCGGGACGCCGTGCTCGAGGAGCGAAGCGGTGAGGGAATCCATGCGGGGCCGGGACAGGGGTGCGGAACCGGGAGGGTGGGGTCGGCGACCCGCCGACGCAACCCCCGGCGTCGCACGGGCGCTCCGGCGGTCGTTCAGGCGGGCGCGCGAATGCGGCGTCCGGCGCCGCGCGAGTTCAGGCGCCGGCGGTCGGCAATGCGGTCGCCTGCCGCCCGCAGCCGAAGCGCGACGCGCGTGATAACGTAGGCTTTTCGCGGTTCGCGCGGAGGCGACCGATGGACGAGATCACGCAACCGGGACCGGCGAAGCCGCTGCCGCCGCGGCCGCAACCCGCCGGACGTCCCGCCCCTCCCGGCCCGGGCAAGCGGGAGCCGCGCACGTTGCCGGCCGCCCAGGGCGCGGCGTGGTGGAGCGAAGGCTGGCAGGTGTTCATGGCGGCGCCCGGCACCTGGATCGGCCTCATCGTCGTGATGTTCCTGCTCATGATCGCGCTCGCGTTCGTCCCGATCCTCGGGGCGCTCGTGCAGTCGGTGCTCGCGCCGGTGTTCGCCGGCGGCATCGCGCTCGGCTGCCATGCGCTCGCGAAGGGGCGCCCGCTGACGATCGGGGCGCTGTTCGACGGGTTTTCGGGCGGCCGCTTCATGCCGCTGTTCATCGTCGGGCTCCTGTACCTCGCCGCGATGTTCGTCGTCTGGATGATCGTGGTCGTGGTGATCCTCGGCGTCGCCGGCGGCGCCGGCCTGTTCTCGGCCATCAGCGCCGATCCGTCGCAGATGGGGATGGCACTGTTCTCGTCGATCGGCCTCACCGCGCTCGTGATCGCGCCGCTCGTGCTCGTCGCTACCGTCGCGATCTTCATGGCGTACTGGTTCGCCCCCGCGCTTTGCGTGCTCAACGGCGACGAGCCGATCGAAGCGCTGAAGAAGAGCTTCCGCGCGTCGTGGCAGAACCTGGGCGCGATGACGATCTACGGCCTGATCTTCATCGGCCTCGCGATCGTCGCGTCGATTCCGCTCGGCCTCGGCTGGATCGTACTCGCGCCGGTGATGGCCGGAAGCTGGTACGCGGGGTGGCGGGAGACGTTCGACGCCTGAGGCAAACGCGGCGATAGGCGATAGGCGATAGGCGATGGGGAAGCGGGCGTGAACGCGCTTCGCCTCGCCTAGCGGACGGATCGCCGACCTCGTTCCGTTGCGCGAGCTGTCCTATCGCCCATCGCCTATCGCCCATCGCCGCCTTTCTTGATGTCGAACGCCACGTCGCCGAACGTCAACCGGTTCTTCGCCTCGTCCGCGTACTCGCGCTGCGCCCGCAGCGCATGCGCGACCTGCGCCTCGAGCTCCGGCGTCATCGTGAGGTAGCGCTCAAGCACGACGCCGCGCTCGCGGAACTGCGCGAGCATGAACGGGTGCTGGTTGGGCAGGTGGATGTGGGCGTAGACGGTGGGCTCGCCGGTCGCCCCGTGCGGCAATGCGCGGATCGCCTGGAAGAAACGGCGGTCCTCGCCGCGCCCGTGCGCGTCCGCGTCGGTCCACGCGGGAACCGCGGCGGCGCACGCCAGCTTGTCGATCATCAGCGCGTCGGTCGCGACGAAGCCGCCCTCGCTCTTCGCGAACGTGCCGCTGCCCGGTCCGGCCGATTCCCAATCGTCCTTGCAGATCACGTTTCCGCTACGCGCGTCGGCGAACCAGCGTTGCGTCCACGCCCACGCGCGCTCGCCGAGCGCGCGCTTGAGCAGGTCGAGGTGCTCGGGCGCGTAGCGGTTCACCTCGGATAGGAACGCGACGTGCCGCGCGTTGGCGAGGAGCGTCAGCACCGCGCGCAGCGACCCGCCGGCCTCGGGCGCGTGCAGCCCGCCGCGCGAGCGGGCGGTCGAATAGCCGGGGTCGACGACGGTGAGTGCCATGCGGTCCGGCACGTCGCGCGCGAGCGCGGCAAGCGCGGCGCGATCGGCCTGCGGGCCGTCGACGCCGACCACGACCTGCACTCGGCCGTCGAACGCCTGCGCGAACACCGAGCGCACCGCCGTCGCCAGCGCGCCGGTGCGCTTGGTGAACATCACCACCGCCGCGTCGAACGGGGTTTGCAGGTCCTTCGCCATCGTCCGTCCCTCAGTGCGCGCGTTCCCAGTTCGGGCCGTGGCCGACGTCGACGACGAGCGGCACCCGGAGCCGCGCGACGCCGGTCATCAACGGCGGCAGCTCGGCGCGCACGCGCGCAAGCTCGCCCTCGGGCACCTCGAGCACCAGCTCGTCGTGCACCTGCAGCACCAGCTTCGTCGCGAGCTTCTCGCGCCCGAGCCAGCCCGCCACCGCGATCATCGCGAGCTTCACGAGGTCGGCGGCCGTTCCCTGCATCGGCGCGTTGATCGCCGCGCGCTCGGCGGCCGCGCGGCGCGGCCCGCCCCCGGCCTTGATGTCGGTGAGCCACAGGCGCCGCCCGAACACCGTCTCGACGTACCCGTGCGCACGCGCCTGCTCGCGCGTGCGCTGCATGTATTCGGCGACGCCGGGATAGCGCTGGAAGTACTTCTCGATGAACTGCTGCGCGGCGCCGCGCTCGATGCCGAGCTGCTGCGCGAGGCCGAACGCCCCCATCCCGTAGATCAGCCCGAAGTTCACCGCCTTGATGTAGCGGCGCTGGTCCGCGCTCACCTCGGCGGGCGGCACGCCGAAGATCTCGCCGGCGGTCGCGCGGTGGATGTCCTCGCCCGCCTCGAACGCGCGCACCAGCGCCTCGTCGCCGGACAGGTGCGCCATGATGCGAAGCTCGATCTGCGAATAGTCGGCGGACACGAGCACGTGCGCGGGCGGCGCGATGAACGCCTCGCGGATGCGGCGTCCCTCCTCGGTGCGCACCGGGATGTTCTGCAGGTTGGGATCCGACGACGCGAGCCGGCCGGTCACCGCGGTCGCCTGCGCGAACGTCGTGTGCACGCGCCCGGTGCGCGGATTCACCATCTGCGGAAGCTTGTCGGTGTAGGTCGACTTGAGCTTCGACAGTGCGCGGTGCTCCAGCAGCACCTTGGGCAGCGGGTAGTCGGCCGCGAGTTCCTGCAGCACCTCCTCGTCGGTCGACGGCTGTCCGGTCGCGGTCTTGCGGCCGGCCGGCAGCTTCATGCGGTCGAACAGGATCTCGCCCAATTGCTTCGGGGAGCCCAGGTTGAACGGACCGCCGGCGAGCTGGAATGCCTGCTGCTCGAGGGCGACCACGCGCTCGCCAAGCGTGCGGCTTTGCGCACGCAGGAGCTCGCCGTCGATCAGGATGCCGTCGCGCTCCATCCGGAACAGCACCTCGCGCACCGGGAGCTCTAGGGACGCGTAGACGTAGGCGAGCTTCGCGTCGGCGGCGACCTGGGGATGCAGCGCCTCGTGCAATCGCAGCGTGACGTCGGCATCCTCGGCGGAATACTCGGTCGCGCGGTCGAGCGGCACCTGGTCGAAGCAGATCTGGCCCGCGCCCTTGCCGCACACCTCGAGGTAGGGAATCGTCTTCCAGTCGAGGTGCCGCCACGCGAGGCTGTCCATGTCGTGCGGCCGGTGCGCCTCGAGCACGTAGGATTCGAGCAGCGTGTCGTGCGCCACGCCGGCGAGCGCTACGCCATGGTTCGCGAGCGCGTGCTGGTCGAACTTGACGTTCTGGCCGAGCTTGCGGCACGCGGGGTCGCGGAACCAGCCCGCGAGCTCGGCGAGCACGTGATCGCGGCCCAGCTGGTCCGGCGCGCCGGCATAGCGGTGCGCGACCGGGATGTAGCAGGCCTTGCCCGGCGCGATCGCGAACGACAGGCCGACGATCTCGGCGCTCATCGGATCGAGGCTCGTCGTCTCGGTGTCGAACGCCGCCAGCGGCGCGTCGTGCAGCGCCGCCTTCCACCGCGCGAACGCGACGGCATCGACCACGCATTCGTACGCGAGGTCCGAGGGCTTGCCCTTGGCGACGTGATCGCCGCGCTCCGGGTCGAAGCGGCGCGTCTCGTCCTTCGCCGCGCGCGCCGCGATCGCCCCCGCCGCGTCGGCCGGTGCGCCCGAAGCGGGGCCGCCGGCGACTTCGCGCAGCCAGCTGCGGAAGCCGTAGCGGTCGTAGAGCGCCGCGAGCTGGTCGCCGTCGGGCGCGCCGAGCCGAAGGTCGGAAGGCGCGAGCGGCAGCTCGCAATCGGTCTTGACGGTGAGGAGCTCGCGTCCGCGCGGCAGCCACGCCAGCGCCGCGCGGAGGTTCTCGCCGACCTTGCCGCCGATGTCCCCCGCGTGCGCGACGATGTTGTCGAGCGAGCCGTATTCGCTGATCCACTTCGCGGCGGTCTTGGGGCCGACCTTGTCAACGCCGGGCACGTTGTCGACCGAATCGCCGGTGAGCGTCAGGTAATCGAGCACCTGGTCGGCGCGCACGCCGAACTTGGCGACCACGCCGGTCTCGTCGAGCCGCTCGTTGCTCATCGTGTTGACCATCGTGATGCCCGGCTCGACCAGCTGCGCGAGGTCCTTGTCCGACGAGCTGATCGTCGTGTCGATGCCGAGCGCCCGCGCCCGCTTCGCCAGCGTGCCGATGACGTCGTCGGCCTCGACCCCCTCGATCATCAGGAGCGGCCAGCCGTGCGCGCGCACCAATGCGTGCAGCGGCTCGATCTGCGCGGCGAGATCGTCCGGCATCGGCGGGCGATTCGCCTTGTACTGCGGATAGAGGGCGTCGCGGAACGTCTTGCCCGGCGCGTCGAACACGACGGCGAAGTAGTCCGGCTTGTCGTCGTCAACGATTCGGCGCAACATCGAAAGCACCCCGCGCAGCGCACCGGTCGGCTCGCCGGCGCGCGTGCGGAGGTCGGGCAGCGCGTGGAACGCGCGGTACAGGTACGAGGAACCGTCGACCAGGACGAGCGTGGGCATGCGACAGACGACGCCGAAGATTCCGGAAACGATCGACCCCCAGGCGATGTATTCGTCGAACGGCCAGGAGGCGTGGCGGTTGCTGGGGATTATGGCAGAGTTCGTGACGGCGACCGAGCGCCTGCGCGGCATCCGCCCCGCGGTGTCGATGTTCGGCAGCGCGCGGATCGGCGAGGGCCATCCCTGGTACGACGTCGCGCGCTCGATCGCGCGCAAGCTCTCCGACGCCGGCTTCTCGGTGATCTCGGGCGGCGGTCCGGGACTGATGGAAGCCGCGAACAAGGGCGCGCACGCGGGACGCGCGCCGTCGATCGGACTCAACATCTCGCTGCCGCACGAGAAGGGCAACCGCAGCTTCCAGGACATCCCGCTCGACTTCCTGTACTTCTTCTCGCGCAAGATGATGTTCGTGCGCTTCGCGTCGGCCTACGTGGTGCTGCCGGGCGGCTTCGGCACGCTCGACGAGCTGTCGGAATGCCTGACGCTGGTGCAGACCGGCAAGACGCGGCGCATACCGATCATCCTCGTCGGCACCGCGTTCTGGCGGGGGCTGCTCGACTGGATGGCGCAGAGCCTGGTCGGCGAGCGCACGATCGGGGAGCGCGACCTCGAGCTCATGCAGACGATCGACGATCCCGACGCCGTCGTCGAGGCGATCTTCCGCTTCTACGAAGGACGCGGCTTCCAGCCCACGCAGGAAGAGCGCCAGCGCATGCTCAACCTGTAGAGCGCCGGACCGCCCGGCGGGAGCGAGCGCCCCCTCGCGCGGGCACCGCGCCGGCCGCTCGGCGCGGTGCTAAAATGAGCAATGGATCGCGCATCGCCTCGGACCCGACGTCGCGCGCCGCCTTTCGTCGCGGCGCTGGCCGCTGGAGTCGCGGCCGTGGCCGTCGCGCAGATCGCTCCGCCGCCGCCGCCTCCGCCGCCCGGCCCCGACGTGACGCCGCGCGCGTCGCAGCCCTTTTCCGCCGACCCCGATCTCGAGCCGCAGGTCACCATCATCCGGCGCGACGCCGAGACGCTCGAGGAAGTGCGCATCGGCGGCGAGCTCAAGTTCGTCAAGGTGACGCCGCTCCATGGCAAGCCGTACTACCTGATCCCGGACGGCAACGGCCACACCTACGTGCGGCGCGAAAGCCTCGACACGTCGCTCAAGGTGCCGATGTGGGTGCTGTTCTCGTGGTGAGCGAGCGCGCCCGCCGCGCTTGATTCGTCGCGCCCGCGTCCACCCGCGCGCGCCGGCATGTCCGTCTACACGACCGTCTCGGCCGAGGAACTCGACGCGTGGCTCGGCCGCTATGGCCTGGGCGCGCTCGTCGCTCACGAGCCGATCAAGGCCGGCATCGAGAACACCAACTACTTCGTGACCACCGAGCGTGGCCGCTACGTGCTCACGCTCTACGAGCGGCTGCCCGCGAACGAGCTGCCGTTCTACCTGAACCTGATGGCGCACCTCGCGAAGGCAGGCGTCCCGGTGCCCGCGCCGGCGGCCGACCGCACCGGCGCCCTGTTCTCGATGCTGTGCGGCAAGCCGGCGAGCCTGGTCGATCGCATCGACGGCGTCGCGCACCTGTCGCCGACCGTTGCGGATTGCGCGGCGATCGGGGCGTCCCTCGCGCAGCTGCACGTCGCGGCGCAGACGTACCGCGGGCGGCTCGCCAACCGCCGCGGGCCGGCGTGGTGGCGCCAGGCCGCGCGCGCGGTGCGACCGTTCCTCGGTCCGGCGCAGGCCGAGATGCTCGCCTCCGAGCTGCGCTTCCAGGCGGGTCTCAACCGGATGCGGCTCCCCCGCGCCGCGATCCACGGCGATCTGTTCCGCGACAACGTGCTCTTCGCCGGCGGGCGCGTCGCCGGGATCATCGACTTCGGGTTCGCGGCGACCGACTTTCTCGCCTACGACCTCGCGATCGCGGTGAACGACTGGTGCAACCTGCCCGACTGCGAGCTCGACGCGGGCCGCATGCGGGCGTTCATCGAAGGCTACGAGAGCCACCGCCCGCTCACGCCCGACGAGCGCGATCAGTGGTCGACGCTGCTGCGCGCCGCCGCGCTGCGGTTCTGGCTGTCGCGCCTCTACGACCTCTACCTGCCCCGCCCGGGCGAGCTCGTGCACGCGCACGACCCGACCGTCTACGAGCGCATCCTGGCGCATCGCATCGCGACAGTGCCGGCGCTGCCCCGCGCGCGCGCCGCCTGACGCCATGAGCATGCCCCGCGACGTCGTCTACACGGTGCATCCGGCGCGCCGCGGCGCGGCCTGGCTCGCCAACGCGTGGCTCCTGTTCTCGCGCGCGCGGATGCCGTGGCTGTTCCTGCTCGCCACCTACTATGTCGCGATGATGGCGGTCGACCTGGTGCCGTTCATCGGCCAGCTCGCGGTCCCGCTGATCAAGCCGGTGTTCGCGGTCGGCTTCCTCGCCGCCGCGTGGACGCAGGAGCGCGGCGGGACGCCGCGCGTGCCCGACCTGTTCCAGGGCTTCCGCTCCAACCTGCGCGCGCTGCTCGTGCTGGGCGTGGTGTTCGTGACCGGGATCACCATCGCCGTGCTGTCGACCGCCGTCGTCGACGGCGGCAAGCTGCTCGACACGCTGACCGCCCCGGCGCCGGCCACGGCGTCCGAGCGCGAAGCCTGGAGCGCGACGCTGAACGCAACGTTGCGCGACACGCGTACGCAGCTCGCGATGGTGTTCGCGATCGTGGTCGCGCTGCCCACGCTCGCCGCGCTGTGGTTCGCCCCGGGCCTGGTCGTGTTCCAGGACCTGCCGGCGACGAGCGCGCTAGCCCATTCGCTGCGCGCCGCGCTCGCCAACTGGCGCGCGCTCGTCGTCTATGCGTTCGCCGTGTTCCTGATGGGCGGCCTGCTGCCGGGACTGGCGCTCGCGCTGCTCACGATCGTGCTGCCGTCGTCCGCCGCCGCGATCGTGGGCGTGGCGTTGCTCCTGCCCTACATCTTCTTCTTCGCCGCCACGCTGCACGTGTCCGACTACGTGAGCTACCGCGACGTGTTCCACGCGGGCGAGACGCTCGCGCCGCTGACGCCGCGGCACGCGGCGTCGGGCTGACGGCCGGACCCCGCGGTCCGCGGGACCCGGTGCCCGGCTACGCGGGCTCGAGCTTCGCGTATTCGAGCGCGAGCCACTTGAGTCCCGACTCGCGGAAGTTCACCTGTACGCGCGCGTCGTTGCCGCGCCCCTCGGCGTCGACGATCACCCCGACGCCGAACTTCGCGTGGCGGACGTTCTGGCCGACGCGCCACGTCGGCGCCGCGGCGGTAGCCTGCGGCGCCGCGCGGATCGCGCCCCATGCCGACGCGTCGATGTCGATCGAGCCGTAGCGCTTGCGCGCCGGCGAGAGCCACAGCATGAGCTCGCGCGGGATCTCGTCGAGGAAGCGGCTCGCGATGTGATAGCGCGTCTGCCCGTGGAGCATGCGCGACTGCGCGTGCGTCAGATACAACTTGCGGCGTGCGCGCGTCAGCGCGACATACATCAGCCGGCGCTCCTCCTCGGGGCCGTCCATCTCGTTCAGGCTGTTCTCGTGCGGGAAGAGTCCCTCCTCGAGCCCGGTCACGAACACCGTGTGAAACTCGAGCCCCTTCGCGGAATGGACCGTCATCAGCTGCAGTGCCGGCCGGCCCTCGGCTTCCTGCGTCTCGCCCGCCTCGAGCGCCGCATGCGCCAGGAACGCGGTCAGCGGATCGGCGGCGCCTTCGTTGGGGCCGTCGTCGGGGATCGGCGCGTCCGGCGCCACGCGATCCGACAGCATCGGCGCGTCGCTCGCGATGTCGGCTTCGCGCACGAATCCCTGCGCCGCGTTGACCAGCTCCTCGAGGTTCTCGATGCGGTCGTCGGCGTCCTTCTCGGCGGCGTAATGCGCCTTGAGCCCGGAGCCTGCGATCACGTGCTCGACGGCCTCGGGCAGCGGCAGCGCCACGGTCTCGAAGCGCAGCTTCTCGACCAGCTTCACGAATGTCGCCAGGCTGGACCCGGCTTTGCCGCCGACGGCGCCGCTCGCCGCGGCCTGCCACAGGCTGGTGCCGCGGCCGCGCGCGACGTCCTGCAGCTGCTCGAGCGAGCGAGCGCCGATGCCCCGGGGCGGGAAGTTGACGACGCGCAGGAACGCGCCGTCGTCGTCCGGCGCGGCGACCAGGCGCAGGTACGCGAGCGCGTGCTTGACCTCGGCGCGTTCGAAGAAGCGCATGCCGCCCCACACGCGGTAGGGCAGCCCGGCGTTGAACAGCGCGTGCTCGAGGACCCGCGACTGGGCATTGCTGCGGTACAGGAGCGCGACCTCCGAGAGCGGGACGCCTTCGTCGGACAGGCCCTTCACGACGTCGACGACGAACGCCGCCTCGTCGAGGTCGGACGGTGCCGCGAACGCGCGCACCGGCTCGCCCTTGCCTTCGCTCGTCCACAGCTCCTTGCCGAGCCGCGCGCGGTTGTGCCGGATCAGCGCGTTGGCGGCGTCGAGGATGTGCCCATGCGAGCGGTAGTTCTGTTCGAGCTTGATGAGCCGGACCGGCCGGCTGCCGCCGAAGTCGCGCTCGAAGTGCTGCATGTTCGCCGCGCTGGCGCCGCGGAACGCGTAGATCGACTGGTCGTCGTCGCCGACCGCGAACACGGCCGCGTCCGGGCCGGCGAGGAGCTTGAGCCAGCGGACCTGCAGCAGGTTGGTGTCCTGGAACTCGTCGACCAACAGGTGCGAGAAGCGCCGCTGGTAGTGCCGGAGGATCGCCTCGTTCCCGGCCAGCAGCTCGACGCTGCGCAGCAGGAGCTCGGCGAAGTCGACCACGCCCTCGCGCTGGCACATCGCCTCGTAGAGCGCGTAGTGCTCGACCTGGCGGCGCGCGAACTCGTCGCCGGCCTCGACCCCGGAGGGCCGCAGGCCCGCCTCCTTGGCCGCCGAGATGAACCAGGCGAGCTGCTTGGGCGGAAAACGGTCGTCATCGAGGTTGTGCGCCTTGTACATCCGCTTGATCAGCGCGAGCTGGTCGGCGGTGTCCATGATCTGGAACAGCTGCGGCAGGTTGGCGTCGCGGTGATGCGCGCGCAGCATCCGGTTGCACAGGCCGTGGAAGGTCCCGATCCACATGCCGCGCACGCTCATCGGCGTCAGCACGGAGAGGCGCAGCAGCATCTCGCGCGCCGCCTTGTTGGTGAACGTGACCGCCAGCACCGAGAGCGGCGACGCCTGGCCGGTGGCGAGGAGCCACGCGATGCGCGTCGTCAGCACGCGCGTCTTCCCGCTGCCTGCGCCGGCCAGCACCAGCGCCGAGCCGTGCGGCAGCGTCACGGCCTCGAGCTGCTGCGGGTTGAGATGGGCGAGGAGCGGCGTGGACATCGACGGCGGGCCGACGGCGAGCGAGGCTACGCTCGCGCGAAGCGTTCCACAGCGGGGGGCGGAGGTGGAGCGTCGGAGGTCGAATTATAGGCGAGCGGCGACGCTATAATCCGCCGTCCCGCGACACCGCCGATGGCCCGCGATCCCACCGCCCCGCCCGATGCCCGCTCCGCCGCGATGCGCGGCTTCGTCCAATGGATCCGCGCCGCGGCGCCCTACGTGCACGCGTTCCGGGGCAAGACCTTCGTCATCGCCTTCGGCGGCGAGGTCGTCGCCGACGAGGCGTTCCTCGGCATCATCCACGACCTCAACCTGCTGCACAGCCTGGGCATCCGGCTCGTCGTGGTGCACGGGATGCGGCCGCAGATCGAGGCGATCCTCGCGCAGCAGAACCTCCCGTCGCGCTACCACCACGGTCTGCGCGTGACCGATGCCGAGACGATGGACTGCGTGCTCGAGGCGGCCGGGCAGGCGCGCAGCCGCATCGAGGCGATGCTGTCGCTCGGCATGGCGAACTCCCCGATGGCCGGGGCCTACAACCGCGTGTCTTCCGGCAACTACATCACGGCCAAGCCGATGGGCGTGGTCGACGGCGTCGACATGATGCTCACCGGGGAGGTGCGCCGCGTCGACACCGAGGCGATCCGGCAGCGCCTCGACGACGGCGACATCGTGCTGATCTCGCCGCTCGGCTACTCGCCCACCGGCGAGCTGTTCAACCTCGCGCTCGAGGAAGTGGCGATGCAGGTGTCGGTGCGGCTCGTCGCGCACAAGCTCGTGTTCCTGATGGAGACCGACGGCGTGCGCAACGGCCGCAAGCGTCTGCTCACCGACCTGTCGACGCGCGACGCCGAGGCGCTGCTCGCGCACCCGGCGAAACTCGCGCCCGACGTCCGCCATTACCTGCCCTGCGCGGTGCGCGCCTGCGATAACGGCGTCGTGCGCGCACACCTGTTGTCGCGCTACATGGACGGCGCGCTCCTGCTCGAATTCTTCACGCGCGACGGCGTGGGGACGATGGTGTCGTCGGCCCCGCTCGCCCACCTGCGCAACGCGACGATCGACGACGTGATCGGCATCCTGCAGATCATCGAGCCGCTCGAGGAGCAGGGCGTGCTGGTGCGCCGCTCGCGCGAGCGCCTGGAGACGGAGATCGAGCGCTTCGTCGTCGCCGAGTACGACAACCAGATCATCGGCTGCGCGGCGCTCTACGCGTTTCCGGAGGAGCGCGTCGGCGAGCTGGCGGCGCTCGCCGTGCATCCCGACTTCCGCAAGGAAGGCTACGGCGAGGCGCTGATGCAGGAGATCGAGACGCGCGCGCGCAAGCACAAGCTGGCCGCGCTGTTCGTCCTCACCACGCGCACCGCGGGCTGGTTCCTCGAGCGCGGCTTCCGCCCCGCCACGATCGCCGACCTGCCGCGCCAGAAGCAGGCGCTCTACAACTACCAGCGGAAGTCGCAGGTCTACCGCAAACCGCTGTAAGGCGTTGGGCGATAGGCGAGGGGCGATCGGGCGGCCCAACGTTGGCCCCGGCGGCGACAACCGAACGGATTAGAATGCCGACGGGATGCGACGGCCGTCGCCGAGGCTGAGCTGCCGCGGCGGCCCATAGCCTATCGCCCATCGCCTATCGCCGCTTCGAGGTCCTACCATGGCCCGCACCGTCAAATGCATCAAGCTCGGCCGCGAGGCCGAGGGACTCGACTTCCCGCCCTACCCCGGCGAGCTCGGCAAGCGCCTCTACGAGAACGTGTCGAAGGAGGCGTGGCAGCAGTGGATCAAGCACCAAACGATGCTCGTCAACGAGAACCGCCTGTCGCTCGCCGATCCGCGCGCGCGGAAGTGGCTTGCCGAGCAGATGGAGAAGCATTTCTTCGGCGGCGGCGCCGACATGCCGCAGGGCTACGTTCCGCCGTCGAACTGAGCGCCCGTCAGGGACGCGGCGCGGCACGCGTGTTCAGGTACACCGCATAAAGCGACGTCGTCCCGCACACGAACAGCCGGTTGAGCTTCGGGCCGCCGAAGCACACGTTCGCCACCGACTCGGGAATCCTGACCTTGCCGAGCAGCGAGCCGTCGCTCGCGTGGCAATGGACGCCATCGCCCGCCGACAGCCACAGGTTGCCGTGCACGTCGACGCGGAAGCCGTCGTAGAGACCCACCGGGCAAACGGCGAAAACCTCGCCGCCCGACACCGAGGCGCCATCGGCCGACACCTTGAATCGCCTGACGTGGTGCGGACCGTCCGCCAGGTGCGTGAGGCCGGTGTCGGCGACGTAGAGCAGCGACTCGTCCGGCGAGAACGCGAGACCGTTGGGCTGCACGAAATCCGACGCCACGACGCTGACGCGCCCGGTCGCGCCGTCGATCCGGTAGACGTTGTTCGCGCCGATCTCGCCCGGCGCCGCGTCACCCTCGTAGTCGGAGTCGATGCCATAGCTCGGATCGCTGAACCACACGCTGCCGTCGCTCTTGACCACCACGTCGTTGGGAGAATTGAAGCGCTTGCCGTCGTAGCGCTCCGCCAGCACCGTGCGCCGGCCGTCGATCTCGGTGCGCGTCACCGAGCGGCTGCGATGCTCGCAGGAAACCAGGCGTCCTTCGCGGTCGACGGTGTGGCCGTTGCTGTTGTGCGACGGCTGGCGGAACACCGACACCGAGCCGTCCGTCTCGTCCCAGCGCAGGATCCGGTCGTTGGGTATGTCGGACCAGACGAGGTAGCGGCCGGCCGCGAACCACGCCGGGCCCTCGGCCCAGCGGCAGCCGGTGTACAGCTTCTCGACGTGCACGTAGGGAAACGCCAGCGCGCGGAAGCGGCGGTCGGCGACGTCGAAGCTGGACGTGAGGTCGAGGCCCATGGCGTCATTCCGTCGAGAGGTGGGCGAACGCCCGCTAGTCGACATGCCGCCGACCGCGGCCGTAGATCAGCAGCATCGCGACGATCACCACGCCGTAGATCACGTGGCGGCCGAATTCCTCGATCTGCATCACCGACAGGATCGACTGCAGGAGCGTGATCAGGACGACGCCGGCCACGGTTCCCAGGTAATTCCCGCGGCCGCCGAGGATCGACGTGCCGCCGAGGACGACCGCGGCGATCGCCGGCAGCAGGTAGGGGTCGCCCATCGCCTGCGCCGCCTTGCTGGCGTAGCCCGCGAGCAGGACGCCGCCGAACGCCGAGAGGCCGCCCGAGATCGCGAACGCCGCCATCACGACGGCGCCGGTGCGCGCGCCCGACAGGTAGGCCGCACGCTCGCGGTTGCCGATCGCGTAGACCGTGCGGCCGAACGTCGTGCGGGTGAGCAGGAAGACCGCACCGGCGCCGACCACGGCCCAGACGACCAGCGCGTTGGGAACGCCGAACAGCGTGTCGCCCGTGGCGAGGTAGCGCATCGCCGTCGAGGACGACGCCTGCGGCGAGAAGCCGCCGGTGTGCACGACCATGAGTCCCTGCGCCACGGCGTTCACGGCGAGGGTCACCACCATCGACGGGATGCGCAGCACCGCGACGCCGACGCCGCTCAACAGGCCCAGGGCGATGCCGCAGGCGACGCCCACCGGGATCGCCATCGCCTCGCCCAGCGGTCCCCACCCGGTTGCCGCGGTCGCCATCATTCCGCCCACCGCGACGACCCACGGCACCGACAGGTCGATCTGCCCGAGCAGCACGACGATCATCATGCCGGTCGCGATCACGCCGAGGAACGATGCGACCTTCAGTTGCTGCAGCAGGTACTCCGGCGACAGGAAGCTGCGCGAATAGAGGCTTCCGACGAGGAGGACCAGCACGATGCAGCCGAACGCCCACGCGACCGCGGGATCGAAGCGCCGCCGCACGCCGACGAGCGCTCGTCCGGCCGGGTCGGGCGGTTCGTGGCCGGGGCGCGCGTCAGCCATAGAGCTCGAGGCGGTTGCGGATGCGAAGGAGCCGCAGCGATCCCAGGCCCACGGCCGCCATCAGGACGACGCCCTGGAACAGCGGCTGCCACAGCGGCTCGACGTTGAACACGAAGAGCAGGTCGCCGATCGTGCGGAACATCAGCGCGCCGAAGATCGCGCCGATCGCGCTGCCGGAGCCGCCGAACAGCGACACGCCGCCCAGCACGACCGCGGCGATCGAGTACAGCGTGTAGGTGCCGCCGTTCGCGGACGACGCTTCGCCCGAGTAGGTCACGCAGGTGAGGAACAGCCCCGCCACGGCAGCGAGCACGCCCGACAGCGTGTAGGCGACGAACTTCGCGCGCCGGATCGGCACGCCCGACATGTACGCGGCGACCTCGGACGATCCGACTGCATACGCGGCGCGACCGGTCACCGAAAGGCGGAACGGCCACCAGACGAGCACGACCAGCGCGAGCAGCAGCAACAGGCTCGACGGGATGCCGCCGGGAAGCTGCCCGGTCAGCGCGTCGGCCAGCGATGCATCGACGTCGCCGCCGGGCACGGGCCGGAGCGCCAGCGCGGCTCCGTAGTAGATCGCTCCCGTCGCGATCGTGGTGACGATCGGCTGCAGCCGTCCGACGATCACGATGAGTCCGTTGATCGCGCCGCACAGCGCCCCGACGCCCAGGACGCCCAGCACGCCCGCCGCCGTCGTCGCGGGCGAGCCCATGACGATGTGCGACGCGAGGCAGTTGGCGAGCACCATCACCATGCCCACCGACAAGTCGATGCCGGCGGTCAGCACGACCAGCGTCTGCGCCATCGCGACGATGGCGAGGAGCACGGCCTTGTTGGCGGCGGTCGTCGCGACGTTGGCATTGAGCCCTGCCGGGTGGTTCGCCGCGTAGAGCGTGAACATCGCGACGAACGCCGCGAACGCGAAGAGCGTGCCCATGTGCTCCCGCAGCCAATGGCGCGCGTCGCCGCTCATGCGCTGACCCCGGCGGCCGCGCCGCCCGGCTCGGCCCGCAGGTTCAACGCGCTGCTGACCAGCGCGTGCTCGGTGATCTGCGCGCCGACCAGCTCGCGCAGGATGGCGCCTTCGACCATCACGAGGACGCGGTCGCAGCAACCGCAGAGCTCGTCGACGTCGGTCGAGTAGAAGAGGATGCCGGCGCCGCCGCGCGCGAGCTCGCGGAGCAGCTCGTAGATCTCCTGCTTGGTGCCCACGTCGATGCCGCGCGTCGGGTCGTTCAGCAGCAGGATGCGCGGCGCCACCATCAGCCATTTGCCGATGACGAGCTTCTGCTGGTTGCCCCCCGACAGGGAGCCGGCGGGCACGTAGGGGCCGTCGCTGCGTACCGCGAGCAGCCGCACGATCCGGTCCACCGCGTCGCGCTCGGCCGCCGTATCGATCACGCCGAAGCGCGACAGCGCGCCGAGCGCGGCGAACGAGAGATTGTCGCGCACCGACATGGGCAGCATCAGTCCCTCGGACTTGCGGTCCTCGGGGATCAATGCCATGCCGATGCCCCGGCGCTTCGCGACGCTCGGACTGCCGATGGTCACGGGCTTCCCGTCGACCGACACCTGGCCGCCGACGCCGCGCAGCACGCCGAAGAGCGCGAGCAGGAGCTCGCGCTGGCCCTGCCCGTCGAGTCCGCCGAGACCCACGACTTCCCCCGCGCCGAGCCGGAACGAAATGTCGTTCAAGCGGCCGGCCCAGCTCAGTCCGCGTGCTTCGAGCAACGCCGGACCGGGGCTCGTCGCGCGCGCGGTTCGCGGCGGGAAGGCCGCGCTGACCTCGCGGCCGATCATCAGCTCGACGATCTCGTTGTCGGTCTTCGTCCCCGCCGCGTAGCTCGCGACGCTGCGGCCGTTGCGGAACACGGTGCAGTCGTCGGCCAGCTCGGCGATCTCGTGCATCCGGTGCGAGATGTAGACCAGCGCAAGCCCGTCCGCGCGCAGCCGCTTCAGGACGCCATAGATCTTCGTCACATCGGCGGCGGTCAGCGCCGAGGTCGCCTCGTCGAGGATCAGGATGCGCGGCTTCCGCCCGAGCGCCTTGGCGATCTCGACCATCTGCCGCCGCGACAGCGACAGGTCCTTCACCAGCGCCGACGGGTGGATGTTGTCCGCGCCGGCGCGCGCGAGCGCCTCCTCCGCGACGCGACGCTGCGCCCGCCGGTCGATGAGGCCGAAGCGCCGCGGCGGATCGCTGAGGCCGATGTTGTCCGCGACCGAGAGGTCGGGGATCAGCGACAGCTCCTGGAAGATGCAGGCGATGCCCGCCGCCTGCGCTTCGGACGGCGACGCGAATGCGACCGGCACCCCGTCGAGCAGCATCCGGCCTTCGTCGGGCGCGACGACGCCGGCCATGACCTTGATCAGCGTCGACTTGCCGGCTCCGTTCTCGCCGAGCACCGCATGGATGCGGCCCGCCTCGATCGCGAGGTCCGCGTCCTCGAGCGCCCGCACCCCGCCGTAGCGCTTCGACACGCCGCGCATCGCGAAGAGGGGCATGGCCGAGCGCGGGGGCGCCGGGGCGTCCACCCCGGCCCCCGCGTCCGCGATCACTTCACGTTCGCTTCGGTCTGCCCCATGATCTCCTGCGCAGTGAAGTTGATGCCGCAGGTGGGGAACGCATTGCCCACGAAGAAGTTGTCGTTCTGCGCGGGATAGTAGTCCGAACCCTCCTTCATGCTCGGGTGTTCGGCTTTCGCGAGCGGCAGCTTCACCGACTGCGGCACGACCTTGCCTTCGAGCGCCGCGATCGCCGTCTTGATCGCGACCGCCACCTGGGCCGGCCCGGTTCCGGCCGAGGCGCACTTGAGGCCCTGCGCGGCGTACTTGCCGCAGAACTTGCGGAAGCCGTTCTCCGTCTCGCCGCCGAACGGCACGAACGGGTGCTTGGCGTCGATCATCGCCTGCACGACGCCGGTGTCGCCGCCCTGCGCGGTGATCCCGTCGAACTTCTTGTGCACGGCGATCGCGTCGGCGGTCACCTTCTGCGCCGTCGGGTCGTCCCACTTGCCGATCACCTCGACGACGTCCCACTTCTTGCCCGAGCCCTTGAACACCTCGTGGATGCCGTCGTGCCGGTCGCGGTCGACCGACGTGCCGGACACGCCGCGCACCTCGAGGACCTTGCCGCCGTTCGGCACGTTCTTCACGAGCCACTCGGCCCAGTACTTGCCGAGTCCCTTCTGGTCGACGTTGACGTTGATCGCCTCCTCGGTGTCGAGGATGTTGTCGAACGCCACCAGCACGACCCCTGCATCGTTGGCGCGCTTGATCACGGGCTTGAACGCCGCGGGATTCTGGGCGTTCACCACCACCGCGTCGTAGCCGGAGTCGATGAAGTTGTTGATCGCCGCGATCTGGGCGGCGACATCCTCGCCGGTCGAGACGACCTTGAACTCCTTGAGCTTCGCCGCGACGTCCTTCTGCGCCGCGTAGGCCTTCGCGGTCTTGATCATCTGGATGCGCCAGGTGTTGGCGATGTAGCCGTTGGCGAGCGCGATGCGGTACGGCCCCTTCTTCGCGGGGTACTGGAACATCTTCGTGTTGGCGGCCCACGGCGCGAAGCACTGCGGATCGGAATTGGGCAGCGTCACGACTTTCGGCGGCGCGGCGGTCGCGGCTCCGGCGGCAAGCAGGGCGATCGCAGCGGCGATGCGGGTGCGATGCAGCATCATGTCCTCCTGGAAGGGTTGTCGGCGTTCCCCGCGCGCGGGGCGACACCGTCGGCGTCCTCGTGGTTCGGGCGCGCCCGACGCCGGGAGCGGTCGGCGCCAGAATACCGTCGCACGCGGGTTCCCACAAACACGCCGCATCGCTGCGGGCCATTTTCCGCGAGCCGCAAGGTTGCAGGAGCGCTGCGCGAACGCGCTGTCGATCAGAACCGGTACACGGCGCTCGCGAGAAGGGACTTGCGTTCGCCGACCCCGCCCTCGACCACGATGACGACGTTCCGGCCGATCTCGCCGACGCCGCCGATCAGCGTGTTCCAGGGCTTGGCGGGCGACTGCGTCACGGCGAACTCGAGATCGGTGTCGGCGACCCCGCCCGCGACCCGCTGCTGGATCTTCTGGTGCATCGCGCCGATCCAGAAGCCCACGCGCGAATTCGGGCCGGCGATGCCGCCCATGCCGAAGCGGGCCGAGAAGACCGTGGCGATGGGCTTCGTGTGGGCGATCAGCGCTTCGTTGTCGAAAGAAAGCTTGGTCTGGGTCCGGTTCACGTCGACGACCGCGAAGGCCGTGAGGTCCCGCCATTCGTGGACCTTGCCGCCGCCCTGGAACGTCATGCCCAGGCCGTAGGTCGGGCCCTGGAACGACGCGTCGAGCTTGAGCACCTGCGGCTGGATGATGCCCAGGATGGGATCGTCGGGAATCTGGATGTTCCCCTTGGTCGATCCCGTCGTGTAGCCGAGGAGCCCGTAGACATTGAAGAAGGGGAGGACCAGGACGTCGAGCTTCAGCGAGACGTTCTGCTGCTTGGTGTCGACCCGGTCGATCTGCAGGAAGTTCGTGACGGAATGGGGCTCGTTTCCGCGCCGCGCCAGTTGCAGGTCGTGGATGTCCACCGGCTGCTCGGCCGCATAGGCGGTGATGCCGACGCCGAACGGGAGCGGGAGGATGTAGCCCTTGGCCGCGGCTTCCTGCCCCCAGATCGGCAGCCCCGACCAGTGCGGCGGCGGGACAACGACGTCGGCGGCGAGCGCGCCGCCGGCCATCGCGAGCGCTGCCAAGCCGACGGAAGCACGCATCGGCAGTCCGCGAGACCAGGAGAATCCGTTCATCGTGCCCCCACTCGACCGTGCCGCACAGAGAATACTCTGCATTCGTCGACCTCGGGGGCGACCCGCGGTGCAGGTTGCGTCATGAATGGCGAGGTGGCGGTCGTCCCGGATCGGCACCCGTTCCGCTGGTAGACTTTTCACCATGACGGCGCCTTCGATCAGTCGTTACCCGGTCCCGGCCCTCGCGGACCTCGACGACGACATCCGCGCCCGCATCCTCGCCGTGCAGGAGAAGGCCGGCTTCGTGCCGAACGTCTTCCTGACGCTGGCCCACCGGCCCGACGAATTTCGCGCCTTCTTCGCCTACCACGACGCGCTGATGGAGAAGGACGGCGGGCTCACCAAGGCCGAGCGCGAGATGATCGTCGTCGCGACCTCGGGCGCCAACGACTGCCTCTATTGCGTCGTCGCGCACGGTGCGATCCTGCGCATCTTCGCGCGCAACCCCCGGGTCGCCGACCAGGTCGCCATCAACCACCGCAAGGCCGAGATCACGCCGCGCCAGCAGGCGATGCTCGCGTTCGCGATGAAGGTCGCCACCGACAGCGCCGCGCTGGTCGACGCCGACTACGAGGCCGCGCGAGCGCACGGCTTCACCGACGAGGACCTCTGGGACATCGGCGCGATCACCGCGTTCTTCGCGATGTCGAACCGGATGGCGAACCTGATCGCGATGCGTCCGAACGACGAGTTCTATTTGATGGGGCGGGTGCCGCGGGAGAAGAAGTGAGAGGCGGCGCTGGGCGATGGGCGATAGGCGATAGGCCCCCGGCGACGCTTTCGCCAATGGCTACACGAGACTTACGCACGGCGAGACGTTACCCATCGCCCATCGCGTATCGCCCATCGCCTAGCTTTTCCGGCAGTTCGCGACCACGCAGTCCACCAGCATCCGCGTCGACGCCTCGATGTCGAGGTGCTCGGTGTCGATGATCAGGTCGGCCGCCTCGGGCGGCTCGTAGGGGCTGTCGATCCCGGTGAAGCCCTTCAGGTTGCCGGCGCGCGCCTTGCGGTAGAGTCCCTTCGGGTCGCGCCGCTCGCATTCCTCGAGCGGCGAGCGCACCCACACTTCGATGAACGGGCGCGATCCGGCGGCGGCGCGTGCGCGTGCGCGCTCGTCGCGGTAGGGCGAGATGAACGCCGTGACGCACACGAGCCCCGCGTCGGCGAACAGCGCCGCCACCTCTCCCACGCGGCGCAGGTTCTCCTGCCGGTCGGTGGGCGAGAAGCCGAGGTCCGCGTTGAGGCCGGTGCGCACGTTGTCGCCGTCGAGCGTGTAGACGCTCCAGCCGAGGTCGAACAGCCGCCGCTCCAGCGCGAGCGCGAGCGTCGACTTGCCGGCGCCCGACAATCCCGTGAGCCAGATGACGGCGCCGCGGTGGCCGGCGCGCGCATCGCGTTCGATCGTCGCGACCTGGTGGCGTTCCGGGACGATGTCGCCCGAGGCGGGCCGCATGCGGCGCTGGTCCGGGTAGCCCGACGCGTCGATTACGCCCGCGCCCACGATCGCGCCCTCGTCGACGAAGACGAAGCGACCGGTGGCGGGCAACGCGGCCGCGTCGTCGACCGCGACGGCGGTGTCGCAGCGCAGCGTCACGCGCGCGACGCCGCCCTCGCCCACCGACGGTGCCGCCTTGCGCGCGAACGTGTCGTCGTCGAGCACGTGGTGGACGGCCATGACGCGCGCGCCTGCCTCGCGCGTGCCGACGCGCAGCACCAGGCGCCGCCCGGCCGCGAGCTCGCCGTTGCCGAGCCAGAACACGTCGGCGTCGAAGACGGAGGTGAGCTTCGGCGGTGCGTCGGGCGAGCACAGGAGGTCGCCGCGCTCGACCACCATCTGGTCGGCGAGCACGACGCTCGCGTTGTCGCCGGTCGCGACGCTCGATGGCGAGGCGGGCCAGCCCGCGAGCTCGGCCACGCGCGCCGTGCGGTTGGACGGCAGGATCAGCACGTCGTCGCCGGGGGCAAGGGCGCCCGACGCGATCCGGCCCGCGACCACCCGGCGTTCGCCGAAGCGGTAGACGTCCTGCACCGGCAGGCGCAGCGGCCCCCCCGAGGGCGTCTCGGGCACCGGCAGCGCCTCGAGCGCCTCGACCAGCGTCGGCCCGCGCCACCACGCGGCCTTGGCCCGTTCGCGCAGGTTCGCACCCTCGCGCGCCGACACCGGCACGATCGCGTGCGCAAAGAGCCCGAGGCGCGCGATCGCGTCGGCCATCGTGTCGCGAACGGCGGCGAAGCGCTCCTCGCGCCAATCGGCGAGGTCCATCTTGTTGACCGCGACGATCACGTCGCGCACCCCGAGCAGCCGCAGGAACGCGAGGTGGCGGCGCGTCTGCTGCTCGGCGCCGGTTTGCGCATCGACGACGAGGAGCGCGGCCGAGGTGTCGGCCGCGCCGGTCACGAGGTTGCGCAGCAGTTCGCGGTGCCCGGGCGCATCGATGATCAGGAGCTCGCGGCGCGGCGTGCGCACGCGCACGCGCGTGGTGTCGAGCGTGATCGCCTGGTCGCGCTCGAGCTGGAATGCGTCGAGCACGAACGACCACTCGAGCGGCACACCGCGCTTCTCGGAGGCGGCCTTCAGCGCCTCGACCTTGCCGTCGGGCAAGAGGTCGAGCTCGTGCAGCAGCCGTCCGAGCAGCGTCGACTTGCCGTGGTCGACGTGGCCGGCGATGCAAATCGCCACGGGGGTGAGATCCCCCCGAAGCGAGCTTCGCTCGCCTCCCCCCGGGGGGCCGGCGCCTTGGGGCGGCCCGGCGGCGCCGAGGTCGGCTTCGTGCGATCGGCCCGCCGTCATCACATGTACCCCGCCGCGCGCAGCCGCTCGAACGCATCCTCGCGCTCGTGGTCCATCGCGCGGCCGGCCCGCTCCTCCTGCCGCGTCGTCTCGAGCTCGGCGATGATCTCGGCGATCGACGACGCGCTCGAGGTCACCGGCGAAGTGATGTCCTTCTCGCCGAGCGATCGGAAGCGCTTGCCGCCGCGCGAGAAATAGAGCTCGCACACCGGGATCCTCTCGCGCTCGACGTAGCGCCACACGTCGAGCTCGGTCCACGCGAGCAGCGGATGGACGCGCACGTGCCCGCCGGAGGGCGGCGACGCCTGGAAATGGCCCCACAGCTCGGTCGGCTGCGCGCGCACGTGCCAGCGGCCGTCGGCATCGCGCGGGCTCATGTAGCGCTCCTTGCCGCGGATCGCCTGCTCGTCGCGGCGGATGCCGAGCAGCATGCCGGCGAACTTGCGCTCGGCGATCAGGCGCTTGAGCCCGAGCGTCTTGCGCGCGGCCGCGCGCGCGGCAGGCGGCAGCGTCGGGTCGGTTTCGTCGACGCCGGGGCATGCGGCATTGATGTAATCGAGCCCCCACTCCTTCACGTAGCGGTCGCGGAACGCGTAGACCTCGTCGAACTCGTTGCCGGTGTCGAGCAGCACGACCGGAAATGGCACCCGGCCGACGAACGCCTTGCGCGTCAGCCACAGCATCGTGTTGCTGTCCTTGCCGAGCGACCACAGCATCGCGAGCGGCTTCAGGCGCGCGTACGCCTCCCGGATCACGTGGATCGACTGCTGCTCGAGCGCGCTTAGGGAATCGTGGGTCATCGACGGAGCGCCCCGACGCGCCGCGTCGAGGCAAAATCCGATCATTTTACCCGAACAGCGGGGGCCGGACTCCGCGCGAAGCCCCGGTCGACCTGGCGAGCGCCGGCGTCACCCCTCGTAGACGACCGCCCCGTCGACCAGCGTGTAGCGCACGCGGCCGGGGACCTCGTGGCCGAGGAACGGCGTGTTGCGCCCCTGGCTCGCGAGCGCGCGGCGCTCGACGCGCCACCAGGCTTCCGGGTCGAACACGCAGAGGTCGGCGGCCTCGCCGACGTCGAGGCGCCCGGCCGCCACGCCGAGGATCGACGCGGGCAGCGTCGTGACGCGCGCGAGCGCGGCGGGGAGCGCGATGCGGTCCTCTCGCGCCCACTTGAGCGTCAGCGGAAGCAGCAGCTCGAGGCCGGTAGCGCCGCTCTCGGCCTCGCCGAACGGCAGCTGCTTCCCGTCGTCGTCGACCGGCGCGTGGTCGGACGACACGACGTCGATCGTGCCGTCGGCGAGGCCCGCACGCAGCGCGGCGCGATCGCTGGTCCCGCGCAACGGCGGGTCGAGCCGCGCCTGGCTGTCGAACCAGCCGATGTCGATGTCGCACAGGTGCAGGTGGTGCGCGGCCACCTCGCAGGTGACCGGCATGCCGTCGCGCTTGGCGGCGCGCACCATCGCGACTCCCGCCGCCGTCGACAGGCGCTGCACGTGCAGCCGCACGCCGGTCTCGCGCGCGAGCGCGAGGATGGTCCCGAGGGCGATCGTCTCCGCGCACGCCGGAATGGCGGGCAGCCCGAGCCGCGTTGCGATCTCGCCGTCGTGCGCGACGCCGCCGCGCGCGAGATGGGCGTCCTGCGGCCGCAGCCACACGCGGTGGCCGAACGTCGCCGCGTACTGCATCGCGCGCAGCAGGACCAGCGTGTCGGCGAGCGCGACGTCGCCCTGCGAGAACGCGACGCAGCCGGCGTCCGCGAGCTCGCCCATCTCGGTCAGTGTCGTCCCCAGCAGGCCGGCGCTGAGCGCTCCCACCGGGTGCACGTGCGCGCGACGCGCCTGGCGCGCCCGCTGCCGCAGCATCTCGACCAGCCCGGGCTCGTCGAGCGGCGGATCGGTGTCGGGCGGGCAGGCGAGCCGCGTCACGCCGCCGGCCACCGCCGCCCTCAGCTCCGAGTCGAGCGTCGCCTTGTGCTCGAGCCCCGGTTCGCGCAGCCGCGCATTCAGGTCGACCAGGCCCGGCGCGACCACCAGGCCGGTGGCGTCGATCGTGCGGTCGGCGCGGAATCCCTTGGGCGCCTTCCCGACCGCGGCGATCGCCCCTTCGGCGACGAACAGGTCCGCGTTCGCCTCCGTGCCACCGGCCGGATCGACGACACGCCCGTTGACGATGGCGATGCTCGTCATCGTCACGCCCCGGCGATCATGCTCATCACCGCCATGCGCACCGCGATGCCGAACGTCACCTGCGGCAGGATCACGCTGCGCGCACCGTCGGCGACCGCGGAGTCGATCTCGACCCCCCGGTTCATCGGGCCGGGGTGCATCACGATGGCGTCGTGCTTCGCGAGCGCGAGCTTCTCCGGCGTCAGCCCGTAGTGCTTGAAATACTCCCCCGACGAGGGCAGGAGCGCGCCCTTCATGCGCTCGCTCTGCAGCCGCAGCATCACGACGACGTCGCAGCCGGCGAGGCCTTCGCGCATGTCGTGGTGCACGCTCACGCCGAGGGCCTCGACGCGCGCGGGCATCAGTGTCTGCGGCCCGATCACGCGGACGTCCGGCGTGCCGAGCGTGGTCAGGCCGTGGATCAGGCTTCGCGCGACGCGCGAATGCAGCACGTCGCCGACGATGGCGACCGAAAGCGCGCGAAAGTCGTGCTTGTAGTGCCGGATCGTGTAGAGGTCGAGCAGGCCCTGCGTCGGGTGCCCGTGGCGGCCGTCGCCCGCGTTGACGACGTGCACGTGCGGCTTGCCGGTGGCCGCGAGGTGGCTCGCGATCAGGTGCGGCGCGCCCGACTGCGCATGTCGCACGATGAACATGTCGGCGTTCATCGCGACCAGGTTGTCGATCGTGTCGAGCAGCGTCTCGCCCTTCGACGTCGACGAGACACCGATGTTGAGGTTGATCACGTCGGCGGACAGCCGCTTCGCGGCGATCTCGAAGGTCGTGCGCGTGCGCGTCGAGTTCTCGAAGAACAGGTTGAACACCGCCTTGCCGCGCAGGAGCGGCACCTTCTTGACGTCGCGCTCGCCGATCGACGCGAACGGCTCCGCGGTGTCCAGGATCGAGACGATCGTCGCCGCCGGCAGGCCTTCGAGCGTCAGGAGGTGGACGAGCCTGCCGTCGGCGCCGAGCTGCGGATTGGCCCCCCCGCTCATGGCGCACTCGCCGGCTCGACCCCGAGCGCGAGCGCGCCGTCTGCCGCGCGCGACAGCACGATCGACAGCGCGCGCGCGCAGGCAACGCGCACGCCGGTGTAGGTGGGCTCGATCGGCAGCTCGCGCCCGCCCCGGTCGACCAGCACCGCTAGCTCGATCGCCGCCGGACGACCGTAGTCGAACAGCTCGTTGATCGCCGCGCGCGTCGAGCGCCCGGTGTAGAGGACGTCGTCGATCAGCACGATCGAAGCGCCGGCCACGTCGAATGGCAGTTCGCTGCGGCGCGCGCCCGCCTTGAGGCCCTTCTTCGCGTAGTCGTCGCGGTAGAACGACACGTCGATGTAGCCGACCGCATGGTTGCCGGGAACCAGCGACGCGAGCCGCTCGGCGAGCCAGGCGCCGCCCGAGTAGATGCCGACGAACGCCGCGTCGTGCGCCACGCCGGCGCGCATGCGCTCGGCGAGCGCGGCGAGCGCCGCCTCGGCATCGGGCAGGTTCACGCCGGGCGGATCAGCGTGGGCGCCCATCGAGCCAGCCCTGCAGGATCAGTTGCGCGGCGACCTGGTCGCGGACCGTGCGCGCGCGCTCGCCGGTGCGGCCGGCCGCGGCGAGCGACGATGCGGCATCGAGCGTCGTATGACGTTCGTCGGCGTATTCGACGGGCAGGCCCGTGCGACCGGCCAGCTGGCGCCCGAAGCGCCGCGCGCGCGCCGTCGTCGCGTGCGGCGTGCCGTCGGCATGCACGGGCAGGCCGACGACCAGCCGCGCAGGCGTCCATTCGGCTAAGAGTGCGGCGATCGCCGCGAAGCGCTGCTCGTCGCGTTCGGCCGCTATCGTCGCGAGCGGATGCGCGAGGCGCGTGGCGAGGTCGCCGACCGCGACGCCGATGCGGCGGGTGCCGAAATCGAAGGCGAGCACGGTGTCGGCGCGCTCGCTCGCGGTCACTTAGGCGTGACCCGCGCCGTCGGACAGGCGCGAGAAGTCGATGCCCAGCCGCGACATCGCGGCCGGCAGGCGCCGGTCGGGCGGCACGCCGAACAGCACGTCGGCGTCGGCGTCGACGGTGAGCCAGGCGTTCTGCGCGAGCTCCTGCTCGAGCTGTCCGGCCGACCAGCCGGCGTAGCCGAGCGACACGAGCACGTCGCGCGGTCCCTCGCCTCGCGCCAGGGCCTCGAGCACGTCCTTCGACGTCGTGAGCCCGAGGTCGTCCGACACGGCGAGCGTGGACTGCCAGTTGCCGAGCGGGCGGTGCAGCACGAAGCCGCGGTCCATCTGGACCGGGCCGCCGTAGAGCACCGGCGCGCGGCCGAGCGTCGCGTCCGGCAGCGCGACCTCGATCTGCTCGAACAGCGCCGACAGCGTCATCTCGATCGGCCGGTTGACGACGATGCCGAGCGCGCCGTCCGCGTTGTGCTCGCAGACGAAGGTCAGCGTGTGAGCGAAGTGCGGATCGGCCATGGCCGGCATGGCGATCAGGAAGTGGTGCGTGAGGTTCACGGTCGCACCCATGAGTGTCGCATTGTAAACGGCGCCTCGCCGCCCGCACAATGAGACGTTCGGCCAAGCCGCCGGCGAGCGGCGGCGCCCGACGCCCGCCGATGCCGCCCAACCCTGCCCGCCCCGTCCGCACGGCTCCGACCGGCGCCGGCGGGTCGCTGGTCTGGTTCCGGCGCGACCTTCGCGACGTCGACCACGCCGCGCTGTCGCGCGCGCTGTCGGCCGGCGGCCCCGTCCACTGCGCGTTCGTCTTCGACCGCGAGATCCTCGACGCGCTGCGCTCGCCCGACGACCGGCGCGTCGAGTTCATCCACGGCAGCGTCCGCGAGCTGGACGAGCGCCTGCGCGCGCGCGGCGGCGGGCTCATCGTGCGGCACGACCGTGCGCGCGACGCGATACCGGCGCTGGCGCGCGATCTGCGCGTGGCGGCAGTCCATGCCAACCACGACTACGAGCCCGCCGCGCGCGAGCGCGACGCCGCGGTCGGCGAAGCGCTGGCGCGAGCAGGCATCGCGTTCGCGACGAGCAAGGACCAGGTGATCTTCGAGCGCGACGAAGTGGTCTCCAAGGCCGGCACGCCGTTCTCGGTGTTCACGCCCTACAAGCGGGCGTGGCTCGCGAGGCTCGCGCCGGCCGACATCGCTCCCCACGCCACGGACGCGGCGCCCGGCACGCTCGCGCGCCCCGAGGCACGGCTACTCGCTGGCATGCCATCGCTCGAAGTGCTTGGCTTCCGGCGCACCAACCTTGACGCGCTGGGCGTCGTGCCCGGGCAGTCCGGCGGCAGCGCGCTTTTCGCCGCGTTCCGCCGCCGCGTCGACCGCTACCGCGAGCTGCGCGACTTCCCGGCGCGCAAGGGCCCGTCGTACCTGTCGGTGCACCTGCGCTTCGGGACCGTCTCGATCCGCGAGCTCGTCGCCTTCGCGCACGCTCGCTCGCTGACGCCCGGGGGCGAAGGCGCGGCGACGTGGCTCTCGGAGCTCGTCTGGCGCGAGTTCTACGCGCAGATCCTGTGGCACCACCCGCGCGTGGTCGAGCATGCGTTCAAGCCGGCGCTCGACGGCCTCGCGTTCCCGAACGACCCGGCGTGTCTCGCCGCGTGGCGCGACGGACGCACCGGCTACCCGATCGTCGACGCGGCGATGCGGCAGATTCGTCAGACCGGCTACATGCACAACCGGCTGCGCATGATCGCCGCGAGCTTCCTGGTGAAGGACCTGCTCTGCGACTGGCGCATGGGCGAGCGCTACTTCGCCGACGCGCTCATCGATTACGATCTGGCCTCGAACAACGGCGGCTGGCAGTGGGCCGCGTCGACCGGTTGCGACGCGCAGCCGTGGTTCCGCGTCTTCAACCCGGTGACGCAGTCGCGCCGTTTCGATCCCGACGGCGCGTTCATCCGCCGCTACGTGCCCGAGCTCGCCGCGCTCGACGACGACGCGATCCACGCGCCGTGGACCGTGCCGCCGGCGGTCCAGCAAGCCAGCGGCGTGGTGATCGGGCGCGACTATCCAGCACCGATCGTCGACCATGCGCGGTCGCGGGCGCAGGCGCTCGCATTGTTCGGGCGCTAGGCCCGCACCCGCGAGCCCGGTTTCGGCCCGCACGCCGAGCCTTTCCGGCATTCGGGGACACGGATTCATCGATCGGTGGGTCGACGCAATGGACGCACCCGCTAACCCTGCGGCGCGCCCCGCGCCGTTGACGGCAGGACCCGTCCCCGTCCGGAGGTCCCATGCCCACGCCCAAGCGCGCGCACCACGCCCGCAAGCTCGTCTTCGTCGCCATCGCCGCGGCGCTCATCGCGATCCCGCTCGCCTTCGTCGCCACCGACGCCCATGCCTTCTGCGGCTTCTTCGTCGGCAAGGCCGACGCGACGCTCGCCAACCGCAGCTCGCAGGTGATCGTCGCGCGCCACGAGCAGAAGACGGTCATCAGCATGCTGAACGAGTACCGCGGCGCGCTGAAGGAGTTCGCGCTGGTCGTGCCGGTGCCCCAGGTCCTCGAGCGCGGGCAGATCCACGTGGGCGACCGGCGGATGTTCGAGCGCATCGATGCCTTCACCGCGCCTCGTCTCGCGGAATACCGCGACACCGATCCCTGCGCGCCGCCGGCGCTGCGCCAGGCGTTCCCCGCCTCGGCCGCCGCCGCCGACTCGGTCGCGAAGAAGGAGCGCATGCGCGCCGACAAGGCGCTCGGCGTATCCGTCGAGGCGCGCTACACGGTCGGCGAGTACGAGATCGTGATCCTGTCGGCGAAGGAGTCCGATGGGTTGGAGACCTGGCTGCGCCGCAACGGCTACCGCATCCCCGCCGGTGCGGGCGCGGCCCTGCGCCCCTACGTGCTGCAGAACATGAAGTTCTTCGTCGCGCGCGTCGACCTCGCCGAGCACGCGAAGACCGGCCGCGCGTGGCTCGCGCCGCTGCAGTTCGCGTTCGAGTCGCCGAAGTTCATGCTTCCGGTGCGCCTCGGCATGCTCAATGCCGACGGCCCGCAGGAGATGGTCGTCTACATGCTCACGAAGCAGGGTCGCGTCGAGACCACCAACTACCGCACGGTGCGCATGCCGACCAACGTCGAGCTCCCGGGCTACGTGCGCGAGGACTTCGGCCGCACCTACCAGGCAATCTTCGACGAACAGGTGAGGCGCGAAGGCCGCGGCGCCGTGTTCACCGAATACTTCTGGGACATGGGCTGGTGCGACCCGTGCTCCGCCGACCCGCTGTCCGCCGATGAATTGCGCGCGGCCGGCGCGTTCTGGGTCTCCGCCGAAGCGTCGAGGGGCGGCGCGCAGCCCGCGATGGTCACGCGCCTGCACCTGCGCTACTTGCGCGACACGCTGCCCGAGGACCTCGCGTTCCAGGAGACGGCGGACCGGCAGCCGTGGCAGGTGCGCTACGTGCTGCGCACGCCCTGGGCGGGCGATGAGAACGCGTGCCCCGCGTCGAAGCCCTACTTCGACCAGGTCCGCGAGCGGCAGGAACGCGAAGCCGCGACGCTGGCGTCGCTCACCGCCGGCGACCTCGCCACGATCCGCACGCGCATGAACCTCATCCGGCGCGATCCGCCGCTGCGCTGGTGGGAAGCGCTGTGGCCGGCGCAGAAGTGAGGAGCGCCATGCGCCCCCACGTGATCGCCTGGCCGGTCGTGCCGCGCGCGCGGCCGGGCGAACGCCTGAAGGCGTGGCGCAACCGCCTCGCTCCCCGCTTGCCCGCCGATGCACGGGTGTTCCAGATCCTGTTCCTCGCGTCGCTCCTGTTGCTCGGCGTGCTCGCCCGCGACTTCACGCTGCGCCCCGAGCAGATGGCGCTCACCTTCATGGCGGCGCTCGCCACGCAGGCGCTGTTCATGCAGGCCCTGGGCCTCCGCCATCGCGGCGTGCTGTCGGCCGTCGTCACCGCGTTTGGCCTGTCGATCCTGCTGCGCGCCGACAGCCTGTGGGTGCACCCGCTGGCGGCCGCGCTCGCCATCGCCGCGAAGTTCGTCGTCCGCGTCGACGGCAAGCACCTCTACAATCCGGCCAACCTCGGCGTCATCGCCGCGACGACGCTGCTGCCCGGCGCGTGGATCTCGCCGGGCCAGTGGGGCAACGACCTCGCGTTCGCCGCGCTGTTCGTCGCGCTCGGCGGGGCCGTGACGGCGCGCGCGCGGCGCGTCGACATCGCGTGGGTGTTCCTCGGCGCCTGGCTCGGCCTGGTCGCGTTGCGCGTCGTGCTGCTCGGACAGCCGTCGGCCGTATGGGCGCACCAGCTCGGCAGCGGCGCGCTGATGCTGTTTGCCTTCTTCATGATCTCCGATCCGATGACGATCCCCAACGCGACGCACGGCCGCATTCTCTACGCGATCCTCGTGGCGTGCATCGCCTACGTGTGGGCGTACGTCGCGTTCCGCCCCAACGCGCTGCCGTGGGCGCTGTTCATCGCCACGCCGCTGGTGCCGTGGATCGACAAGCTGTGGCCGGGCCCCGTGCACGCGTGGCGGCCGGACCTCCAGGGGCGCGCCGCGGCGCCGGGCTAGAATGCGTCGCGATGCGACGCGCGATGCCGGCGGTGATGCTCGTCGTGGCGCTGGCCGCGGCGAGCGCACGGGCGCGTGCCGACGACGCCCCTACGATCCAGCTCGATCCGTACGCGCAGGCGACGCATGGCCACCCAGCGTGTCCCACGCCCGCGCCACCGCTCTTGACGCGCGAGCAGGTCGAGCGCGGCGCGCACGCGCGGGCCGAGCGCGGCACGCGCTGCGCGATGGAAGGGACCTGCGAGCCCGGCGGTGCCTACCGGCGCGATCCGGAGATCAACGACGCGGTGCGTGCGACGATCGCCGCGGACACGCGCTTCGCCGATACGTCGATATGGCTCACGACCTCGCGCGGATGGGTGACGCTGCAAGGCTGCGTCCGCGCCACGGGGCAGCGGGTCGCGCTCGTGGAGGCCGTGAAGAAGGTCCCGCGCGTCGCGCTCGTGTTCGACGAGACCCGGGCGGTGCGCGTGAACCCGCCGCAGCGCAGGCCCGGGTCCTGACGCGATCGGGTCGGCCGCGGGCGGCCGATCGCCGGTCCGCGGCCGGGCCGCCGCTTCGCGGGCGCTAGGATTTCCGCGCCAGGTTCGCCTCCAGGCTTTCGAGGATCTCGGTCCAGCCTCCGCGATGCTGGCCGACCGCGACCTCGGTGGGCAACTTCTCGTGCGTGACGACGACTTCCGTGCCGCCCGCGCGCGCGAGGAAATCGACCGTCACCAGCGAGCCGTGCTCGCCCGCATAGGGCGAATTCCAGGTGAACACGAGGCGCCGCGGCCGGTCGATGATCTCGTAGACGCCCCGGTGCGGAATCGGTCCGCGCTGCGTCTGCATCACGATCTCGAACCGCCCGCCGACGCGCGCATCGACGGTCACGTCGCTGCGCTCGGCGTCGCCGGGCTTCATCCACACCGCCATCGCCTTCGCGTCGAGCCAGGCGTCGAACAGATCCTTCGCGGGCGCCGCGATCACGCGGCGCACGACCAGCTTGTCGACCACTGCCGTGGAACTCATCGTGTTCTCCTTCGTTGCGGACGCTTCGCGCCGCCGGTGACGAACGCGTCGAGCGCTGCGAGCCGCTCTTCCCAGAAGCGCCGGTAGTGCTCGGTCCAGGCGGCGACCTCGGCGAGAGGAGCGGCGTCGAGTGCCAGCACGTGCTCCCGGCCGTGGATCGTGCGCCGGACGAGCCCCGCGCGCTCCAGCGCGCGGATGTGCTTCGACGTCGAATTGAGCGAGATCGGAAACGCCGCCGCGAGGTCGGTCACGCGCGCGTCGGATCTGGCGAGCCGCGCGAGGATCGCGCGGCGCGTCGGGTCCGAGAGCGCGCCGAGCGTGGCGTCGAGGCGGCGCGTCTGATGTTCACCCATATGGGTGAATATAGGACGCACGGCGAAAGTTGTCAAGCCCCGTCCAAGCGGGCCATGCAACGCCAGGGGTCAGCGAAGGTCGCGGCAGCGGTCGGGGTCGGAGCAAGCGCTCCGACACCCCGAATCAGTCTTCTTCGTGCCGCCGGTGCTTCGCGTACTCGGTGGCGAGGTTGTGCTGCACCGTCGGCGGCGCGGGCTCGTAGCGCGCGAGCGCCATCGTGTAGCTGCCGTGGCCGCCGGTGACGGCCTTCAGGCGCGAGCCGTAGCCGTCGAGTTCGGCGAGCGGGGCCGTGCCGATGACCGCGAGCGCTCCGGCGGGAAGCGTCTGCGTTCCGGTGACCTGGCCGCGCCGCGACGACAGGTCGCCGGCGATGTCGCCCATCTTGTCCGCCTGGCAATGCACCTCGAGGTTGACGATCGGCTCGAGCACGATCGGCCGCGCCTTCGCGATCGCGTCGAGGAACGCCTTCTTGCCTGCCGACACGAACGCGACTTCCTTCGAGTCGACCGCGTGGCTCTTACCGTCGTAGACGATGACGCGAACGTCGTGGAGCGGGTAGCCGGCGACCGGACCGGACGTCAGCACCTGCTCGACGCCCTTCTGCACCGCCGGGATGAACTGCGTCGGGATGGTGCCGCCCTTCACCTCGTCGACGAACTCGAAGCCGGTGCCGCGCGGCAGCGGCTCGATGCGCAGGTACACCTCGCCGAACTGACCCGCCCCGCCGGTCTGCTTCTTGTGCCGGTGGTGGCCGTCGGCCTTGCCGGTGATCGTCTCGCGATAGGGAATGCGCGGCGGACGCGTCTCGACCTCGAGCTTGAACTGGCCCGCCATGCGGTCGAGCGTCGAGCGCAGGTGCAGGTCGCCCAGGCCGCGCAGCACCGTCTCGTTGAGCGTCGCGTCGTGCTCGACGGTGAGCGTCGGATCCTCGGCGCACATCTTGTGCAGCACGTCGGACAGCCGCTGCTCGTCGCCGCGGCGCTTGGGCGCGATCGCGACGCCGATGCACGGCGTCGGGAACGCGAGCGGGACCATGTGGATGCGGTCCTCGTCGTGCGAATCGTGCAGCACGCAGTCGAACTGGATGTCGTCGACCTTCGCGACCGCCGCGATGTCGCCCGGCACCGCGCGGTCGACCTCGACGTGCTTCGCCCCCTGCAGCAGAAGGAGGTGGCCGACCTTGAACGCCTTCTTGCCCTCGCCGATGTAGAGCTGCGTGTCCTTGGTGATCGTGCCCTGGTGCACCCGGAACACGCCGAGCTTGCCGACGAAGGGGTCGACGACCACCTTGAAGACGTGGGCGAGCACGTGCTTCCGCGGATCCGGCTCGGAGCGGAAGTCGGTCGCGGCCGCGCCCTCGCCCTTGGTGAACAGCGGCGGATTGCCTTCGGCCGGATTGGGTGCGAGCTTCACCAGCACGTCGACCAGCTCGGCCACGCCCGCGCCAGTGCGCGCGGACACGAAGCAGACCGGAACCAGGTGGCCTTCGCGCAGCGCCTTCTCGAACGGCGCGTGCAACTGTTCGGCCTCGATCGACTCGCCCTGCTCGAGGTACTTGGCCATCAGCTCCTCGTCGACCTCGATCACCTGGTCGACCAGCGCCTGGTGCGCGTCGGCGACCGACGAGAAGTCGGCGGTGCCCGACGGGTTGAAGAAGCAGTCGACGACGCGCTTGCCGCCGTCGGCCGGCAGGTTGATCGGCAGGCACTCGTTGCCGAACGCCGCGCGGATCGACTCGAGCACCGCTTCGCAGTCGACGTTCTCCGCGTCGATCTTGTTGACGATCACGAGGCGGCACAGTCGGCGGTCGGCCGCCCACGCCATCATGCGCGAGGTGATCATCTCGACGCCGGAGGTCGCGTTGACGACGATCGCGACGGTCTCGACCGCGTCGAGCGCGCCGATCGCTTGGCCGATGAAGTCGGGGAACCCGGGCGTGTCGATGACGTGGATGCGCGCGTCGGCCGTGTCGAGGTGCAGGATCGAGGCGCGCAGCGAATGCTGGAACTGCCGCTCGAGCGGGTCGAAGTCGGAGACCGTCGTCCCCTTCTCGACGCTGCCCGCCGCGGCGATGGCGCCGGTCCGGGCGAGGAGGGCCTCGGCGAGCGAGGTCTTCCCCGCCCCGCCGTGACCCACGAGCGCTACGGTACGAATGCTGGGGGTGGCGTAGTCCGCCATGGTTCCTCCTGGAAGGGGGTCGTCGAAACGATCGTCGGGCCGTTCGTATGGCAGGGCGCTCGGCGCGTGGGCGGGCACGGGAGGCCCGCCCGGCAGTTGCTCGGGCGTCGGTCGGGAACATGGTAGCGCGCTCCGCGCCGCGCGTCGTGCGGCAGTGCAGAATGGCGGGATCGATGCCCACGAGGAGGGTCCATGGATCGGCAATCATCCCGTCGCGGCCGCCGGCGTGCGCTGGCCGGCCTTTTCGCCTGCGCGCTCGCGCCCGCGGGGCTCCGCGCGCAGTCGTCGGTTCCCGCGACGATCGTCCGCTTCACGCCAGGCACGGGCGGCGCGACGATCAATGGCCAGCTCAAGGGGCCGAACGACGGCGCGCGTGACTACGTCCTGCATGCCGAGGGCGGGCAGACCCTGGGGGTCAGGCTGCAGACGCAGTCGCCCGAGACGTACTTCGCCGTCCTGCATCCCTACGGCGACACGGTCTACGGGAACGAAAGCGATCGTCGCACGACATGGAGCGGGCAGCTGATCGACGCGGGGGATTACCGCGTGCGAGTCTACCTGGCGCGCGAGGCGGCGCGGCAGGGCCGCGGCGCGGCGTTCACGCTCAGGATCGACGTGAAGTAAGCCAGCGTCGCAGCGCCGCGTTGACCGCGGCGGGCTGCTCGAGCGACGACAGGTGCCCGCAGGCGGGCACGATCACGAGCTCGGCGCCGCGGATGCCCTCCGCCTGCTCGGCGTGGATCTCCCGCGGCATCAGCGCATCGTCCGCGCCCGCGATGACGATCGCCGGACAGGCGATCCGCGCGAGGTCGGGCCGGCTGTCGACGCGCGCGATGATCGCGCGCTCCTGGCGCGCGAACGCCGCCGGACCGATGCGCGCCGCCATGCCACGCACCGCTGCCGCCAGCCGGGCGTCCGCGACGTGCGCCGGCGTCATCAGCTTCGGCAGCAGCGCCTCGACGACCGCGGGGAAGTCGCGCTCGGCGAGCGCCATCAGCCGGCGCCGGTTGTCGGTGGACTCGGCACTGTCGGGTCGCGCCGACGTGTCCATCAGCGCCAGCGCGGCCACGCGCTCGGGTGCCTGGCGCAGGACCTCGTAGGCGACGTAGCCACCCATCGACAGCGCCCCCAGCGCGAAGCGCGGCCACGGCGCGCGCGCGAGCGCGTCGGCCGCGAGCGCGGCCATCGTGTCGTGTGCCGTAAGGTCGGCGACGCTCAGCTCGGCGACGTCGGCGAGACCGGCCACCTGAGCGGCGAACAGCTCGTCGTCGCACAAGAGGCCCGGCAGGAGCAACAGCGGCAGGCGCGGGGTCGTCATCGCCGCATCATGCCATTGCGACGGCAAAAGCGGCGATGGGCGATGGGCGATGGAAAACGCGCGTTGCGCTTCCTGGGCACGTAGCGCGGAGCCTCCGAAACGCTGCGCTTGCAGGGGCCGCTTGCGCGCCGGCGACGGGTCCTATCGCCTATCGCCTATCGCCTACCGCTTCGACCTACACCAGCTCGAGCATCTCCCGCAGGCTCTTCAGGAGGTCCTCTTCCTGGAACGGCTTGCCGAGGTAGAGGTCGACGCCGAGCTCCTTGGCGAGGTTGCGGTGCTTCTCGGCCGTGCGCGAGGTGATCATGATGATCGGCACGTGGCTGTGCTTCGCGTCGCGCTTGATCGTCTTGGTGAACTCGAAGCCGTCCATGCGCGGCATCTCGATGTCGAGCAGGATGACGTCGGGCGTCTGCTCGGCGAGCACCTGCAGCGCGTCGACGCCGTCCTTCGCGGTCAGCACGTCGAAGCCTTCGCGCGTCAGCAACCGGCTGGTGATCTTGCGCACGGTCAGCGAGTCGTCGACGACCAGGACCAGCGGCCGGGCCGGCGCCGCCGGCGTGCTCACGCGCGCGACGCGCCGCTCGGCGTTCGGGTCGAACGCCTGCAGGTCGGTGCGCTGCGCGAGCTGCACCGGGTTGATGATCAGGACGATCTCGCCGTTGCCGAGCACCGTCGCGCCGGCGATGCCCGAGACGCGCGCGAGCTGCGGGCCGATGTTCTTGACGACGACTTCCTGGTTACCCGCCATCTCGTCCACGTGGATCGCGGCACGGTTCTGGCCCGAGCGCAACAGCAGCACGTGGTTGTAGCGGGAGGTCTCCGGATTGTGCGCGGTGTCGCCCAGGAGATGCGGCAGGTAGTGGAACGAGTAGCGGTGCTGCTGCCACTCGACCTCGCGCGCGATGTAGAGCTTGAGCAGCGCCTCGGCCTTCACCTGCTGGACCTGCTCGACCATCGGCGAGGGCAGCGCCCACAGGCGGCCGCCCGCGCGCACCAGCACCGTCTGCGCGACGGCGAGCGTCAGCGGCAGGTACAGCGTGAACGTGGTGCCGTGCCCCGCTCGCGTCGCGACCTCGACGCGGCCGCCGAGCGCGGCGATCTCGGCGCGCACGACGTCCATGCCGACGCCGCGGCCGGAGATCTGCGTGACCTTGGAGGCGGTCGAGAAGCCCGGCCGGAACAGGAACTCGACCAGCTGCGCCTCGGTCGGCTCGGCGTCGGGCGCGACCAGACCGACCTCCTTCGCGCGCTCGTGCACGCGCGCGACGTCGATGCCGCCGCCGTCGTCGTCGAGCGTGATCATCACTTCGTTGCCGGCCTGGCGGACCGTCAGCGTGATCTCGCCGGTCTCGGACTTGCCCGCCGCGAGGCGCACGCCGCGCGGTTCGATGCCATGGTCGAGCGCGTTGCGCAAGAGGTGCTCGAGCGGACCGACCAGCTTCTCCAGCACCGAGCGGTCGAGCTCGGTCTGCGCCCCGAGAATCTCGAGGTTGGCGCGCTTGTCGAGCTCGCGCGCGGTCGCGCGGAGGATGCGGTAGAGGCGCTCGGACAGGCTGCCGAACGGCACCGTGCGGATCGAGAACAGGCGCTGCTGAACGTCCTTCGACAGCCGGGCCTGCGCGGCCAGGGCCGCGTCCGCGTCGTCGAGGTTCTTGAGCAACGACAGTTGCACCGTCGATACGTCGTTGACGCCCTCGGCAAGCGAGCGCGTCAGCTCCTGGAAGCGCGTGTAGCGGTCGAACTCGAGCGGGTCGAAGCCTTCGTGCGCCTCGGACAGCGCGCTCATGCGCGACTGGATCTGCGACTCGGCCTGGATCTCGATCTCGCGCACCTGCCCGCGCAGACGGATCACGCTGCCGGTGAGCTCGAGCAGGTTCGACTTGAGCGAGCGCAGCTCGCCTTCGACGCGCGCGCGGGCGATGGCGACTTCGCCGGCCTCGTTCGCCAGCCGGTCGATCAGGTCGGCGCGCACGCGCAGCATCGCGCGCGACGTGGATTCGGTGTCCGCAGGTTCGGCGGCGGCCGGCGCGGCCGCGGCGGCCGGCACGAGCGGCACGACCGCGGGCACCGGCGCGACCGGCTTGGGTGCAGCGACGGGCGCCGCCGGCACGGCAACCGGCTCCACCGCGTCGGGCTCGCGCGCCACCGCGGCGCGCGCGTGCGCGACCCATGGCAGCTCGAGGTTGGTCTTGCCCGCGCGCAGCCCGTCGAGCAGGAACGCGATGTCGTCGAGGTCGGCATCGAGCGCTTCGAACAGCGCCGGCGTCGCCGGCGCCGGCTCGTCGCCGGTCATCAGGCGCGATTCCATCCGGTGCGCGAGCTCGCCCAGCCGCATCGCGCCGGCCATGCGCGCGCTGCCCTTGAACGTGTGCAGAACGCGCCGCAGCTCCGCCGACGGCTCGGTGGCGTTCGGCGCCCGGCGCCACGCGCGCAACTGCTCGCCCGCCTGCGGGAACAGGTCGCCCGCCTCGTCGATGAAGATGCCGAGTACCTGCTCTTCGACCACGTCGCGCACGCTCTCGAGCGGATCGACGACCTGCCCGGGCAGCGCGATCTCCGGCGCGGCGTCGACGTCGGCGACCGCGGGCGCGCTCTGCGGCGCGGGGTCGAGGACGGCGAGCGGAGCGACGGGACGCTGCTCGTGGACCGGCGGCGCGGCGATCGGCGCCTCCGGCACGGCGGTCGACTGCGCGTCGTCCTCGGCTTGCGCGGCGAGCGCGGCACGAGTCTCGATGTCGGCGTCCGGCGCGCTCGCGAGGTGGCGACGCAGCTCCTCGAGCTCGGCGTTGGCGCGCTCGCCTTCCTCCGCGTCGATCGGGTCGAACACGGCGCGCGCCTTGACGCGTGCCACGAGCGCGCGCAGCGCCGCGACCGCGTGCGAGATCGCCGGCTGCGCTCCGCCGGGCAGCGGCGCGCCTGCTTCCTCCAGCGCGCCCAGCGTCAGCTCGAGCGTCTTCGCGAGCCCCGCGACGAGCGGGAACCCGCCGGTGCGGTGGATTCCGCACAGCGTGTGGGCGGCGCGGATCATCGCCTGCGACGGCGTCGCGCCCGGATCGAATTGCAGCAGCGACAGCTCGTGATCGAGCGTCGCCAGATGTTCCTCGGCCTCGTCGACGAGCACGCGGTGCAGCGCCGGCGAGAGGCGCACGTCGCCGACGTCGATCTCGTCGGCGGCGGCAGCGGACGTTCCGGGCAGCGCGCCGACGTCCGGCAGCGCGTGCGTGTTGTCGGCGACGAGCTTGAGCGTCGGCGGACCGCTAGGGCGTGACGGCTCCACGCCGGTGTCGGCGTCGATCACCTCGACGGCGACCGTCGCCGCGGCGAGCCCCAGCTCGGGCAGCTCGATCACCTCGGCCTCGGGTGCGTGTGCGAGCGGCGAACCCGGCGACGCGAATGCCGGCCCCGGCGTCGCGCGGGGCGGCTCCGGCTCGCGCACCTGGAGCGGCTCGTCGATCGCCGGCACGGCGATGTCGATCACCTCGGCGAGCGGCGGACGCGTCGGTGCGGCCAACGCGATGCCGGGCGGAGCGTCGTGCTTCGCGCCGCCCGGCAGGCGCGCCTCGACCGTGGCGATCGCCGCGTGCAGCGGACCGGCGTCGACGACCACTCGGCCGTGCGTCGTGAGCTCGCCGACCCAGGTCGCGAACGACGCGTGCGCCACACGGATCAAGTCGAGCACGGCGGGCGTCACCGGGCGCTCCTCGTCGAGCAGGCGGTTGTGGACGCGCTCGACTTCCCAGGCGAGCTCGCCCAGCTCGGTCAGGCCGACCATGCGGCCCGAGCCCTTGAGCGTGTGGAAGCCGCGCCGCACCGTGCGCAGCGCCTCGCGGTCGCCGGGGTTGCCCCCGAGCGTCGCGATCTCGCCGTTGATCGTCTCGAGCACCTCGACGGCTTCGGTCAGGTAGATCTCGAGGAGCTCCGCGTCGAACGCATGGCCCTTGGTCTCGAGCAGCCGCTTGGTCTCGTCCGAGATCTCGGGCGCTGGTGCCACGCCCACGTCGGCGATCGCCGCAGCGGCCTGGGCGAGCGCCGCGTCGCCGCCGCGCTCGAGCTCCTTCGCTGCGGCCTCGACCTGCTCGACCAGCTCGGTGTCACCGATCAGCTCGGCGTCGTCGCGCAGTCCCGCGAGCTTGCTTCGCAGCGATTCGCGCGCGCCTGCGTCTGACGGCACGAGGCGCGCTTCGGCGACCAGCGCGGGCAGCGCGGCGCGCAGGCGCGCGACCGACGTCTCGACCGACTCGGCCTCCTCGGCCTTCGGCGCGGGCGCCTCGCCGAGGCGCTTCGCGAGGAGCGGCGCGATCAGGCGCTCGCGGTCGGGCCGCTGCTGCTCGACCGCCTCGATGTAGAAGCCGAGGCCCGACAGCGCCTCGGCGAGGCTTTCGAGGTCGTCGTTGCTGACCGGCGTCGCCGGATCCGCGTAGTGCTCGATCTGCTGCTGGCACGACGCCAGCAGGCGCTCCGCGTCATCGAGGCCGAGGATCGCGAGCGCGCCGCGGATCTGCTGGCTGTCCTTGGTGAGCGTCGCGAGGTCGGCGCGCTTGCCGCTGTCGCGGAAGAACGCGTCGAGCACCTGCTCCATCCGGCGCAGGTTCGCCTGGATCTCGCGACCGACCTGCGCGATCAGCACGCGCTCCTGCGCGCGCTTGCTCATCTCGTCGAGCGCGGGCGCCGCCGCCGCGCCGACGCGGCCGGAGCGCGCGGCGTCGAGGCGCGAAAGCATCGCGTCGACCTGCTTGGGGAAGTCAGGCGACAGCGTCGTGAAGTTCTCGAATGCACTCTCGGCGAGGAGCAGCGCGGTCGCGTATTCCATCGCCACCGGCTCGGACACGCCCGAGGCGGGCATCTTGTCGAGCCGCTCGACCAGGGCCGCGGTGAGCTTCATCAGCGCGCCGTGCTTGACCTCGGCCGCCTTGGTGTGGACCGAGGCGAGCGTCGCCTTGAGCTTCGGGAGGTTCTCGGCGCGGCCCGAGGCGAACTTGAGCCACGCGTCCTTCGCCGCGACCAGCTGCTCGCGCGCCTCGCGCAGCAGTGGCTGGATGCGGACCAGGTCGGCGTTGAGCGCCTCGGCGCTGGGGATCAGCCCGGCGAGACGGAACGTGCGCTGCACCGCCTGCACCTGCGGGCCCACCGGCGCGCTGATGGCAACGTAGTAGAGGACCTCGCGACGCAGCCGGTCGGCCGCCTTCGCGCTGCCTTCGACCACGCGGCGGATCTGCAGGTCGATGCGCGCGGCAAGCTGCTTCACGCCGAAGCCGGGCTCGAGGCCGCGACCGGTCAGCGCCTCGAGCAGCGCGCCGACCGTCCACCAGAACGAGCGCAGCGTCGGCTGCGTGGAGGCGTCCTCGATGCCGGCGATCGCAGCGCGCATCGCCTTCGCGCCTTCCACGTCGCCGCGCAGCCACGCGAGCAGGCCGCGCTGGTAGGCGCGCCGCTGCTTGACCAGGTAGGACGGCAGCTTCGCCGCGCCGATGGTGTCGCGTCGCACGATCTTCGGCGCGCGCGGCGAAAGGTCGGGGTAGAACAGCTCGGTCGGGGACGCGGCCTTGAGCCCGCGCGCGAGCTGCATCGCCTCGTACTCGGGGAACAGCTTCAGCGGAACCGGCGCGACGCCCTTGACCAGCTCGTCGAGGAAGATGCGCAGCTTGCGGCACGCCCGGTCGACGGCATCCGTCGCGGCGGCGAGCTCGCCGCGCGGCAGCGACTCGAGGCGCGCGAGCTGGCGCTCGAGCTCGTCGGTAAAGGCGACCACCGCGTCGAGGCCGACCATCTGGATCGCCCCGGCCGCCTGGTGGATGTGCGTGCGCGCGTGCTTGAGCGGCGCGTCGTCGGCCGGGTTGCCGCGAAACGCGGCGAGCGACTCGATCCCGCGCGCGATCGCCTGGTCGATCTCGCCCTGCACCCAGGACAGCGGTCCCAGGTCGTAGTCGGGTGCAGTGTCGGTGGCCACGATGCGTCAGCTCGCGAAAAGCGCGTCCGGGGGGGAGTGCAAGAACCGCACCCGGGCGCTACACCTTGAAGCCCGCGACCGACGAGCGGAGCTCGGCGGCGAGCTTGGTGAGCTGTCCGATCGACACGTTGGTCTGCTTGGTGCCCTCGGTCGTCTCCTCGGTGATCTTCAGGATGCCCTGCATGCCGCGCGTCACGTCGGTCACCGAGGTCGACTGCATCTGCGTCTGCGCGGAGATGCGCCCGATCAGCTCGGCCAGCTCGCGCGACACGCGCTGGATCTCGGTCAGCGCCTGGCCGGCCGCGTCGGACAGCTTGGTGCCCTCGACCACGCCGACCGTCGACTTCTCCATGGCCGCCACCGCGTCCTGCGTGTCGGCCTGAATGGTCTTGACGATCGCCTCGATCTGCTTGGTCGCCTCGCCCGAGCGCTCGGCCAGCCGCTGCACTTCCTCGGCGACGACGGTGAAGCCGCGCCCCGCCTCGCCGGCAGAGGCGGCCTGGATCGCGGCGTTGAGCGCGAGCACGTTGGTCTGCTCGGTGATGTCGGAGATCAGCTCGACGATCTCGCCGATCTCGAGCGAGGACTCGCCCAGCCGCTTGATCCGCTTCGACGTATCCTGGATCTGCGCGCGGATCTCGTTCATGCCCGAGATCTGGTTCTGCACCGCGTGCCCGCCCTTCTCGGCGGCGCCGAGCGCCTGCTGCGCGACCTTCGCCGAGGCCGACGCGTTCTGCGCGACCTCGCTGATCGACTGCGCCATCTGCAGCACCGACGCGGACGCCTGCTGGATCTCGCGGTTCTGCCGCTGCGACGCCTCGAACAGCCGGTTCGAGATCGACTGCGTCTCCTGCGTCGCGCGCGTCACCTGGTCGGTCGCCGAGTTGATGCCGCGCACCAGCGTGCGGAGCTCCTCGATCGTGAAGTTGATCGAGTCGGCGATCGCCCCGGTCACGTCCTCGGTCACCGACGCCTGCACGGTCAGGTCGCCGTCGGCGAGGTTGCCCATCTCGTTCAGGAGCCGCAGGATCGCCTCCTGGTTGCGCTTGTTTTCGCCCTCGCTCTCGTAGGCTCGCATGCGCGCGTCGTCGAGGAACACCTTGCCGAGTCCGACCAGCATCACGAGCGCGAGCAGCGCGAAGATGATCGCCGCCCACAGCGTGAAGGTGCGCGCGAAGCCGCCGCCGCCCTCGTACATCTGCGCGAGCTTGACCGAGTCGTCCAAGAGCGGCTCGGCGTCGGCGTTGATCGCGCGCGCCGCCTGCTTGGCGACGGTCAGGCGCTGCATGTTCTGCAGGATCGCCGCGACGCCGGCGTCGTAGACGGCGAAGCGCCTGGCGAGCTCGGCGAGCGTCGCGCGCGCATCCTCGTTGCGGACCGGGGAGAGGCGCAGCGACTCGCTGCCGCGCATGAGGCCGTTCAGGACGTCGCGGAACACGCCGGCGTCCTTGCCCATCAGGAACGCAACCTCGGGGTCGATCTCGTCGGAGGACGCGAGCGAGTTGGCGTTCTTCGCGATGCGCTGAGACAGCACGGCGAGCTGGTTCGCGAAGTCGACTTCGCGCAGCGTGCCGCCGGCCGCGCCGATCTGCGCGGCAGCCTGCTGCGCGAGCTCGAGCAGGCCGGCGTTGGCCTGGTTGATCGCGTCGAGGCCCTTGGCGAGCGAGGTCAGGCTCTGCTGATTGGCGGTCAGGCGCTCGGCGGCGACGTCGACGCGTTCCCAGCGCCCCTTGACCGCATTGAGCAGGCCGACCAGGTCCGGCTCCTGCGCGACGTCGAGCGTCACGCCGCGCACGGCGCCGCCGTTCAGCAGCGCGTCGATGTTCGTGCGGAAGCGCTCGCGGCTGTCGGCGACGGCGGGGAAGCCCGCGGCGAGGCCCTGCGACGCCAGCGCCGAGCCGCGCGCGAGGCGCTGCGAGAGCATCTGCATCTCGGTCGCGGTCGCCGCGGCGGCGGAGGTCTGCGTCGACTGGCGGTTCCCCAGGAACACCATGAACGCCGCGAACACCAGGAACATCGCGAGCAGCGTGCCGAGCACCTGGAACTGCTTGACCACGGGCATCGTGCCGATCACCGGGATGCGGCGCGGCACCATGATCGTCTGCGACGCGCTGCGCAGCTGCTCCATGATCGACACGGTCGCGAGCGGGTCGTAACCGGCTGCGTTCTGCGCGGCCATCTTGACCTGCGTCGTCGGCATGTCGAGGTCGCCGGAAGGCGCCGAAGGCGGCTTCGCGCCGAACAGGGTGGGCATCTTGAACGCCATGGATCCTCCGGGTCGTATCGTCGCTCGAGGCGCGTCGCCCCGCTACAGTTCAGGTCCCGATGCGCAGGAACGCGTCGTCGCGCGCCAGGCGCGAGAGGTCGATCTCCTGCCAGGTGCGTCCATCGGCATCCATCCAGCGCTGCGCGTACCACGCGGGCGCGTCCGCCGTCGAACCCGACGGGGCGAGCTCGGCGAGGTTGCGGAGCCCCAGCACGCGCTGCACGACGATGCCGGCGTTGAGGTCGCCCGCGCGCGGGCCGAACAGCACCAGGCGCGCGTGCGCGCCGGTACCTTCGGCGTCGCGGCCGATGAATCGCGCGAAGTCGATCACGCTGTACAGGTTGCCGCGCACGTTCGCCACGCCCATGTGCCAGGGCTGCGTATGCGGCACCGGCGTCACGGGCGGGACCGTCACCACCTCGCCGGCGTCGCCGAGGCGCACCAGCCACTGGTCTCCGCCGCACGCGAGGCCGAGCCGCGACGATTCCACCTGCGCCGCGGTCTTGCTCGCGAGACGCGCGGCGAGTTCCTGCTGGAACGTCCGCAGGTCGAGTTTGGCGGCGCGGGCCATGGTCGCTCTAGTCGATCGCGGCGATCTTCGCCAGCAGTTCGTCGCGGTTGACCGGCTTGACGACGTAGTCGCGCGCGCCCTGGCGCATGCCCCAGATCTTGTCGGTCTCCTGGCTCTTCGACGTGCACAGGATGATCGGGATCGAGCGCGTGTCCGGGTCGCGCGAGATCGCGCGCGTCGCCTGGAAGCCGTTGAGGCCCGGCATCACGACGTCCATCAGGATCAGGTCGGGCTTCACCGACTTGGCCTTCTGGATCGCATCCTCCCCGTTGTCGCTGGCGACGACCTCGTAGCCCGCCTTGGTGAGCATGTCGTTGAGGACATGCCGCTCGGTCGGGGAGTCGTCGACGATGAGGATCTTCTTGATCAGCATGCTTGTGCTTTCCTATGCGCCGCCGCCGCGCCGCGGCGCTTCACGCCGCCGCGCGATTCACGTGGGCCGCGACCGCCTTCAGCAGGCTTTCCTTGGTGAACGGCTTGGTCAGGTACTGGTCGGACCCGACCATGCGGCCGCGCGCGCGGTCGAACAGCCCGTCCTTCGACGACAGCATGATCACCGGCGTGGTGCGGAACTTGGTGTTCTTCTTGATGAGGGCGCAGGTCTGGTAGCCGTCGAGGCGCGGCATCATGATGTCGACGAATACCAGGTCGGGCTGGTGGTCGGCGATCTTGGCGAGCGCGTCGAAGCCGTCTTCCGCCAGGATCACCGTGCAGCCGGCCTGGAGCAGGAAGATCTCGGCGCTGCGGCGAATGGTGTTCGAATCGTCGATCACCATCACCTTGACGCCCGACAGCGCGCTCGTATCGTTCAGACACCCTCCCCGTTCGGTTGCCCGCGACACGCCGCGGGCTGCACGGACGGCCCCCGCGTTCCAGTCTGCCATGGGGGGCCGGCGCCTGACTAGAGCATAAAGCTTGCCGGAATCGGCAGAGGCGGCCGCTTTTGCGCCGAATGCAACATCCCGGCAAGTTATCGGGGCGCGAGGCTGACGCCCTGCGGCACAGGCTGACGTAGCGGAGCAAGGTTCGCCCCTGGGCGTGGCCCCGAGAAATCCGCACGCGCCCGCGGGCCCCGAGGGGATTCCGCCCGCGCGCGTCGCGCAAGGGCCTCGCGGCCCATGCGCGGCACACATTTACGACATTCGCATCGTCGCGTCGCCGGACCGGGCGGGGCGACGCCGCGGCTAGCGGCCCAGGAACATCCGGTAGGCCGGGTTCGCGCTCTCGTCGACGTAGTCGTAGCCGAGGCGGTCGAGGAAGGCGCGGAACGCCCTCTTGTCGCGCGCGGGCACCTGCATGCCGACCAGCACGCGCCCGTCGTCGGCCCCGTGGTTGCGGTAGTGGAACAGGCTGATGTTCCAGCCCGCGCTCATGCTGTCGAGGAATCGCATCAGCGCGCCGGGGCGCTCGGGGAACGCGAAGCGGTAGAGGATCTCGTCCCGCGCGAGGGGCGCGTGGCCGCCGACCAGGTGGCGCACGTGCAGCTTCGCCATCTCGTTGTCCGACAGGTCGAGCGCGTCGATGCGATGGCGCTTCAGATCGGCCAGGAGCCGGTCCTTCTCGCGCCGGTTGGCGACCTCGACGCCGACGAACAGGTGGGCGGCCGACGCGTCGGCGTAGCGGTAGTTGAACTCCGTGACCGACCGCTTGCCCAGGAGGCGGCAGAACTGGCGGAAGCTGCCCGGCCGCTCGGGTATCGTCACGGCGAGCACCGCCTCGCGCTGCTCGCCCAGCTCGGCGCGCTCGGCGACGAAGCGGAGCCGGTCGAAATTCATGTTGGCGCCGCAGGCGATGGCCACGTAGGTACGGTCCTTCGTGCGGTGGCGCTCGACCCATGCCTTCGTGCCCGCGATGGCGAGCGCGCCAGCCGGCTCGAGGATCGAGCGCGTGTCCTCGAACACGTCCTTCAGCGCGGCGCAGATGGCGTCGGTGTCGACCCGCACCACCTCGTCGACCACCTCGCGCGCGAGCCGGAACGTCTCCTTGCCGACCTGCTTGACCGCGACGCCGTCCGCGAAGAGGCCGACGTGGGGCAGCACGACGCGGCGGCCCGCCTCGAGCGAACGCGCCATGGCGTCGGAGTCCTCGGGCTGCACGCCGACGATGCGGATCTCCGGGCGCAGGCGCTTCACGTAGGCGCCGATGCCGGCGATGAGGCCGCCGCCGCCGATCGCGACGAAGATCGCGTCGATCGGGCCCTGCCACTGGCGCAGGATCTCCATGCCGATCGTCCCCTGCCCGGCGATCACGTCGGGATCGTCGTAGGGATGGACGAACACCGCGCGCGTGCTCCGCTTGAGCTTGAGCGCGCGCTCGTAGGCGTCGCTGTACGTGTCGCCGTGCAGCACGACCTTCGCGCCGCGCGCCTCGACCGCCGCGATCTTGATGTGCGGCGTCGTGACCGGCATGACGATGGTTGCGCGGCAGCCGAGCCGCTGCGCCGCGAGCGCGACGCCCTGCGCGTGGTTGCCGGCCGACGCGGCGATCACGCCGCGCGCGCGCTCGGCCGCAGTCAGGTGCGCCATCTTGTTGTACGCGCCGCGCAGCTTGAACGAGAACACGCTCTGCTGGTCCTCGCGCTTCAGCAGCACGCGGTTGCCGAGCCGGTGCGACAGTGTCGGCGCGAGGTCGAGCGCAGACTCGATCGCGACGTCGTACACCTTCGCGTTGAGGATCCTCGTCAGGTAGTCGATCGCCATGGCGGCCGTCGCGCGCGAGCAGTGCGTGCGACGGCCGGTGAGCGTAGCACGACGGCCCGGACGCGCCGCTCGCGCGCGCAGGCTTCTGCTAGGCTTTCGCCCGCCATGGCACCGCGCGCTCCCGCTCCCGCCCCCGCGCCGACGATGCTCGCCGTCGTCGACATGGGCTCCAACAGCTTCCGTCTCGAGGTCGGGCGCGTCGAGGGCGGCCAGATCTACCGGCTCGACACCGTGCGCGAGACGTTGCGGCTGGGCGCCGGGATCGACCGCCGCGGCAACCTGACGCCGTTCGCGCAGCGCGAGGCGATCGCCTGCCTCGCACGCTTCGGGGAGCGCCTGCGCGGCTTCGAGCCCGCCAGCGTGCGCGCCGTGGCGACCAATACGTTTCGCGTGGCGCGCAACGCGGCGACGTTCCTGCCGCGCGCCGAGGACGCGCTCGGGTTCCCGATCGACGTGATCGCCGGGCACGAGGAGGCGCGGCTCATCTACCTCGGCGTCGCGCACGTGCTCCCGCCCGGCGACGCGCCGCGCCTGGTCGTCGACATAGGCGGCGGATCGACCGAATTCATCATCGGGCGCGGCATGCAGCCCGAGCAGCTCGAGTCGCTGAAGCTCGGCTGCGTCACGATGACCGCGCGCTTCTTTCCCGACGGCGCGCTGTCGAAGCACGCGCTCGCGAGGGCCGAGACCTACGCGCAGGTCGAGGTCGAGGCGATCGCGCGCGAATTCTCGCGCCGGCACTGGAAGGAAGCGTACGCGTCGTCGGGCACGGCGCTCGCGCTCGCCGACATCCTCGAGCAGAACGGGTTCTCCGACGGCGGCATCACGGGCGAGGGCCTCGATCGGCTGCGCAAGCGCCTGGTCGCGGCCAAGCACTTCCGCCACCTGAAGCTCGAAGGTCTGAAGGCCGAGCGCGCGCCGGTGCTCGCCGGCGGCTTCGCCGTGATGGCCGCCGCGATCGCCGAGCTCGGCATCCCGCGCATCCTGCCGGTCGGCGGCGCGATGCGACTCGGCGTGCTCTACGACCTCCTCGGCCGCCGCGAGCAGCGCGACAGCCGCGAGGCCACGGTCGCCTCGTTCCTCGAGCGCTACCACGTCGACCAGCCGCACGCCGAGCGCGTCGCGGCGCTCGCTCGACGGCTGCACGACCAGGCGGCGCCGCACGCGCCGTCGCTCGCCACGCGCCACGTCGTGTGGTCGGCGCTCCTGCACGAGGTCGGCTACACGGTCTCGCACCTGGGCTTCCACCGCCACGGCGCGTACATCCTCGGCAACGCCGACATGCCGGGCTTCTCGCGCCAGGACCAGCAGGCGATGGCGCTGCTCGTCCTCGGCTGCCGCGGCGGCCTCGACAAGGTGGCGCCGGCGCTCGCCGACGCGGGAGTGCGCGCACAGCTCGTCGCGCTGCGTCTCGCCGTGCTTTTCCACCACGCGCGCCAGCCCATCGCCGTCCCGCGCATCCGCCTGCGTCCGGGGCGCGCCTTCGGCGTCGACGTGTCCGCAACGTGGCTTCGCGCGCATCCGCTCACCGCGCACCTGCTCGCCAAGGAGCGCGACGAGTGGGAGAAGGCAGGATATGCGTGGCGCAGGAAGGCGCGATAAGGATCGAGCGGTGAGCGGCTGGCGTGCCTTTGGGCCGCGCCTCCGCGACGGGCACGCTCACGCCCAAACCATCGTCCGTCGTCCCCGCCCTTAGACCAGGTCCGGCCCGATCGCGAGTTTCAGCACCACCGCGCTGTCGCCGTCGCGGTTGCGGTTCGACAGCCACCACACCGCGCCCTTCCTGAGCGACCACCCGGCGGCGTCGCCGGTGAGCAGCGTCGCCGCGACCTCGCCCAGCGTCGGCTGGTGCCCGACGACGAGCACCGTCTCGCGCCCGTCCGGCCAGCCGGCGGCGGCCAGCACCGCAGCCGCGCTGGCGCCCGGCCCGATCTCGTCGACGACCTTGAACTTGCGACCCAGCGCGAGCGCCGTCTGCTGGCTGCGCGCCGCGGGCGACACCAGGATGCGCGTCGTGTCGGGCAGTCGCGGCTCCAGCCACGCGGCCATGCGCTCGGCCTGCTTGAGGCCCTTCGACGTCAGCCGCCGGCCGAGGTCGGGATCGCCCGGCTCGGCCTCCGCGTGGCGCCACAGGATGAGGTCCATCAGCCGGCGTCCCGGGCGGCGAGCTGCGCGAGCAGCACGTCCTGTGCGGCTCGCGCGCGAGTCCGCCGCGCCGGCTGCGCGCGGGTCCACTGGCCGCCCGCGTCGAGCAGCCACGCGTCGCGGTTGTCGGCCAGGTACGCCTTGAGTCCCTCGTCGATCACGCGCCGCTTGGCGTTCGCATCGCATACCGGAAACGCCACCTCGATCCGCCGGAACAGGTTCCGCCCCATCCAGTCGGCGGACGCGAGCCACACGTCCTTCTCGCCGTCGTTCTCGAAGTACCAGACGCGGTGATGCTCGAGGAAGCGTCCGAGGATCGAGCGTACGCGGATGTTCTCCGAGTAGCCGGGGACGCCGGGTCGCAGCGCGCAGGCGCCGCGCACGATCAGGTCGATCTCGACGCCTGCCTGCGACGCGGCGACCAGCGCGCGGATCACGCCTTCCTCGACCAGCGCATTCATCTTGGCGATGATGCGCGCCGGCTTGCCGGTCTGCGCGTGGCGCGTCTCGCGCCGGATCATCTCGAGCACGCGCCGGTGCATCGTGAATGGCGCCAGCAGGAGCTTCTTCATGCGCGCCGCCTTCGCGAGGCTGGTGATGTGCAGGAACACCTCGTTGACGTCGTTGCAGATCTCGGCGTCGGCCGTGATGAGCCCGAAGTCGGTGTAGTGGAGCGCCGTGCGCGGATGGTAGTTGCCGGTGCCGAGGTGCGCGTAGGGCACCAGGCGCGTGCCCGTGGCCGTCGGCTCGCGACGCAGGATCAGCGCGAGCTTGGCATGCGCCTTGAGGCCGAACACCCCGTACACGACCTGCGCGCCTTCGCGCTCGAGGCGACCGGCCCAGTTGATGTTCGCCTCCTCGTCGAAGCGCGCCATCAGCTCGACGACGACGGTCACCTCCTTGCCGCGACGGGCGGCGTCGATCAGCGCCTCCATCAGCACCGAGTTGACGCCGGTGCGGTAGACGGTCTGCTTGATCGCGACGACGTCGGGGTCGGTGGCGGCGCGCCGGATGAACTCGACGACCGGGTCGAACGACTGGTACGGGTGGTGCAGAAGCACGTCGGCCTTGCGCACCGACGCCAGGATGTCGTCGTCGTCATCGAGACTGGCGGGCGAGCCGGGAACGAAAGGCGAATAGCGGAGCCCGTCGATGTCGACCTGGTCGACGAGCGACGCGAGACGCATCACGTTGACCGGTCCGTCGCAGCGATAGAGCTCGTCGTCGCCGAGCTCGAACTGCGCAAGCAGGAGGCGTGCAAGGTGCTCGGGGCAGCCGTCGGCGACCTCGAGGCGCAGCGGCATCCCGAACTGCCGGTGGGGCAATTCGCCTTGCAGCGCCTGCCGAAGGTTCTTCACCTCCTCCTCGTCGAACCAGAGGTCGGCGTCGCGCGTCACGCGGAACTGCGAGTACGACACGACCCCGCGCCCGGGGAAGAGATCGCCGAGGTGCTCGTGCAGCACCGCCGAGAGAAGCAGGAATGCGTTGCCGCCGGCGCCGAGCGAGGGCGGCAGCTTCATCACGCGCGGCAGCACGCGCGGCGCTTTGACGATCGCGATCGCCGTCTCGCGTCCGAACGCATCGGTGCCCGACAGCTCGATGATGAAGTTGAGGCTCTTGTTGCCGACCTGCGGGAACGGGTGCGCCGGGTCGAGGCCGATCGGCGTCAAGAGCGGCCGCACCTGATCGCGGAACGTCGCCGCCACCCACTGGCGCTGCGCGGCCGTGAGCTCGCTGCGGCGAAGCAGGCGCACGTCGTGCTCGGCGAGCGACGGCAGCACCTGCCGGTTGAGGCATGCGTACTGGTCGGCGACGAGCGCGTGCGCCTCGGCCGTGATCGACGCGTACTGACTGCGAAGCTCCCCGAGGGTCATCCCGGGCGGCGCCGTCTTCGCGCGAAGGTGCCCCCGCAGGCCGGCGACGCGGATCTCGAAGAACTCGTCGAGGTTCGACGCGACGATCGTCAGGAAGCGCAGCCGCTCCAGCAGCGGGATCGACGAATCCTGCGCGAGCGCAAGCACGCGCCGGTTGAACGCAAGTGTCGACAGCTCGCGGCTGATTGGCGAGCGGTCGACGAGGAGCGGTTCGGGCGTGCGCATGACCGTCACGGCGGCCGGCGCGGCGGCGCGTGAGCCCGAGAGTCTCGCGCGCGCCGATGACGGCAGCGTGACAGTGCGCGCCGCCGGGGCGACGCTGGCCGCCCGCGAGCGGCCGTCACGGACGGCCCGGCGCGGACGCGACGAGGTTCGGGGGTTCACGACGCGTTTCCCCGCCGAAGGCGGGCCGACCTCACGCAGCCAGCCCGACCTCCCGTTCGAGCGCGAGCCACACGCAGTGGCCGCGGCTCGCCGCGTCAAGCGCCGCGAGGTAGGCGCGGTGCGCCTCCATCTCGGCGGACGTCGGCGCGTCCGAGGTGCACGGCATGACCTGGGACGACCTGCGCGACAAGCCGCTGTTCCGCGACGTCGCCGCCGAGTTCATCGAGTTCGCGCGCGGCGCGCAATGGGTGATCCACAACGCCTCGTTCGACCTGGGC
>DATLIR010000116.1:0-20002 GCA_035539315.1 Casimicrobiaceae bacterium | reverse complement strand
CCCCCGGGTTCCCCCGGTCATCCGGTGTAGCATCGCGGCGGTGGCGCGGCTCGCCCGCGCCCCCGGCCGACCGCCCCGCGGCGCCTCGGACCGCCGCCCAACCCGGCGCTCGACCGGGCATCGCCGTCTTGGAGGAGCGTCGTGGACAGGATCTGGCTCAAGCACTATCCGCCAGGCGTGCCGGCGGAGATCGACGTCAACGAGTACGCGTCGATCCGCGACGTGTTCGACGAGAGCGTCGCGCGGTTTGCGTCGCGGCCCGCGTTCACCTGCCTCGGCAAGACCCTCACGTTCGCCGAGCTCGATACGCTGTCCACCGCCTTCGGGGCGTGGCTGCAGGGCCTCGGCGGCGGCAAGGGCACGCGCGTCGCGCTGATGATGCCCAACGTCCTGCAGTACCCGGTGTGCCTGTTCGGCACGCTGCGCACCGGCGCGACCGTGGTCAACGTCAACCCGCTCTACACGGCGCGCGAGCTCGAGCACCAGCTGGTCGATTCGGGCGCCGAGGTCATCGTCGTGCTCGAGAACTTCGCGCACACGCTCGCCGAGGTGATCGGCAAGACCAAGGTCAGGCACGTGATCGTCACGTCGATGGGAGAGCTGCTCGGCCTCAAGGGCGTGCTGGTGAACTTCGTCGTGCGCCGCGTCAAGAAGATGGTGAAGCCCTGGTCGATCGCCAACGCGATCCACCTCTCGGACGCGCTGGCCGACGGGCGGCGCCGCACGCTGCAGCGGGTGCCGCTCGCGCACGACGACATCGCGTTCCTGCAGTACACCGGCGGCACCACCGGCGTGGCGAAGGGCGCGATGCTGCTGCACCGGAACATCATCGCCAACCTGCTGCAGGCGCGCGCGTGGCTGACGCCCGTGCTCGACCCGGCCCGCCGCGAGATCATCATCACGCCGCTGCCGCTCTACCACATCTTCTCGCTGACGGCGAACTGCCTGATCTTCATGACGCTGGGCGCGGAGAACGTGCTGATCCCCAACCCGCGCGACATCCCGGGCTTCATCAAGACGCTGCGCAAGGTGCCGTTCACCGCGTTCACCGGCGTCAACACGCTGTTCAACGCACTGGTCAACAACCCCGCGTTCCGGCAGGTGTCGTTCAAGTCGCTGCGACTGGTGCTGGGCGGCGGCATGGCGGTGCAGGAGCCGGTCGCGAAGAAGTGGAAGGAGATCACCGGCGTGACGCTGGTCGAGGCGTACGGCCTGACCGAGACGTCGCCCGCGGCCACGATCAACCCGCTCGATCTCGCCGAGTACAACGGCTCGATCGGTCTGCCGATCCCGTCGACCGACATCACGCTGCGCGACGACGCGGGCAAGGACGTGCCGCTGGGCTCGCCGGGCGAGATCTGCATCAAGGGCCCGCAGGTGATGGCGGGCTACTGGAACCGGCCGGACGAGACCGCGAAGGTCATGACGCCCGACGGCTTCTTCATGTCCGGCGACATCGGCGTGATGGACGAGCGCGGCTTCGTGAGCATCGTCGACCGCAAGAAGGACATGATCCTGGTGTCCGGCTTCAACGTGTACCCGAACGAGATCGAGGGCGTGGTCGCGACGCATCCCGGTGTGCTCGAATGCGCCGCGGTGGGCGTGCCGGACAAGAAGTCCGGCGAGGCGGTGCGCCTCTACGTCGTGAGGAAGGACGCGGGGCTCGCGGCGGGCGAGGTGATGAAGTACTGCCGCGACCACCTGACCGGCTACAAGTGCCCGCGCGAGGTGCTGTTCCGCGACGAGCTGCCGAAGTCGAACGTGGGCAAGATCCTGCGCCGCGAGCTGCGCGAGATCGCCCGCAAGGAACTGATCTAGCCAATGTCCTCCCCCCGGAACTCGCTGCGCTCGTCTCCCCCCAGGGGGCGCGGCGCCCTCGGGGCGGCCCGTCGGGCGCCGTAACCGACAGAGCGATGACGCTGCCGCAGCGCGAGCCGGTGCTCCGCGTCGTGCCGATGCCGGCCGACGTCAACCAGCACGGCGACATCTTCGGCGGCTGGATCATGTCGCAGGTCGACATCGCCGGCGGCGTGCTCGCCGCGCGCCGCGCGCGCGGGCGCGTCGCGACGGTGGCGGTCAATTCGTTCACGTTCAAGCAGCCGGTGCTGGTCGGCGACCTCGTCACGTTCTACGGCGAGGTCGTGCGCGCCGGCCGCACGTCGGTGACCATCGACGTCGAGGTCTACGCGCAGCGCAACCCGCGCGACATCGTGACCGTCAAGGTGACCGAGGCGTCGACCGCGACATAGGTGAGGGACGCCTCGGGGCGGCCGCGCCCGATCCCGGCGGATTGATGCGCTGCACCATGATGCACCCATCGCTCGCGTGTATAGTCTTCCGGCTCAGTAAAGGCAGCGTTTCGCCCGAGGCAGCGGGGCGCCGAGGCAGCTTCCACCACGAAGAAGATCCTGCCGCGACACACGTCGCGGCGCCACAGAGGAGAGCCACGATCATGACTACCCCGACCTTCCGGCCCCGTCGCCTCGCTGCGGCGGTGGCGGCGCTGTGCGCGCTCGGTGCCGGCCACGCCTACGGCGCCGCGTTCGCGCTGCAGGAGAACAGCGGCAGCGGCCTCGGCAACGCGTTCGCCGGCGGCGCCGCGTTCACCGAGGACGTCAGCGGGATGTGGTCGAACCCGGCGTCGCTGTCCAAGCGGATGACGATGGAAGCGGCGGGCGCGCTGCACATCGTCACGCCGTCGATCAAGTTCCGCGACGAAGGCTCGGCCCCGGCGTTCAGCCAGCCGCTCGGCGGCACTGGCGGCGATGCGGGCAGCACCGCCCTCGTCCCGAACATGTACTTTGCGGTGCCGATCAACCGGCAATGGGTGTTCGGCCTCGGCATCAACGCTCCGTTCGGGCTCGTGACCGAATGGGACGGCGACTGGCTCGGCCGCTTCCAGGCCGTGAAGTCCGAGGTGAAGACGATCAACGTCAACCCGGCGATCTCGTGGAGGCCTACCGACAACCTCGCGATCGGCGTGGGCGTCAACTGGCAGCGGATCGACGCCGAGTTCACCAACAGGGTCAACTACTCGGCTGCGCTCGTCTCGGCGGCGACGGCGCCAGGGAGCCCGATTCCCTCGCCGGTAGTGCCGGGCATCATTGCCTCGACTCCAGGCCTCCAGTCGAGCGCCAAGGTCGAGGGCGACGACGACGCCTGGGGCTGGAACGTCGGCATCCTCTGGGACATCGGTCCGAATACGCGCCTCGGCGCGAGCTACCGCTCGGAAATCGAGTACGAGGTCCGCGGCAACGCGAGCTTCGACCACCCGGTGCCGACGGTGCCGCCGGCGCTGGCGGGCGCGGTGGGCGGGCTGTCGAACGTCATCAACAACGGTTTCCTGTACAACGGCGGCATCAAGGCGGACATCACGCTTCCGGCGATCGTCAACGTCTCGATCTTCCACCGGCTGAACGACCGCTGGGACGTGATGGGCGACGTGCAGTGGACCGGGTGGTCCTCGATCCCGGTGCTCAACTTCGTCCGCACCGACGGCCCGCTGTCGGGGCAGTCGCTGTCGAACACCCCCGAGAATTTCGACGACGCGTGGCGCGTGTCGGTCGGCGCAAACTACCGCTACAGCGACCGCTGGATGTTCCGTGGCGGCGTCGCGTTCGACCAGTCGCCGGTCAATACCACCGACCGCACGCCGCGGCTGCCCGACGAGGACCGCTGGTGGTTCTCGTTCGGCGCGCAATACAAGTACTCGAACCAGCTCAAGTTCGACGGTGGCTTCACCTACATCCAGTCGAGCGACGCGTCGATGAACCAGAACGCCGGCAACCAGAACGCCAGCGGGCTGATCAAGGGCAACTACGAGGCGTACGTCACGATCTTCTCGGTGCAGGCCACCTACACGTTCTGAACCTTCGTCACGCCTGACCGCGGGCCGGCGAGCATCGCCGGCCCGCGTCTTTCCGCGGTGCCGCCAGCGGCGCCGCGCCGGGCCGGCGAACCGCGCCGATGCCTTCCGCCACGCCTCCCGTGACCGCCCCGCTTCGCGTGCGCCGCGCCGCCGTGCTCGGCGCCGGGGTGATGGGCGCGCAGATCGCCGCACACTTCGTCAACGCGGGCATCCCGGTGGTGCTGTTCGACCTTCCCGCGAAGGAGGGCGATCCGTACGGCATCGTGGCCAAGGGGATCGAGGGTCTGGCGAAGCTGGAGCCGGCGCCGCTCGCGACCAGGGACCTCTCCGGGCAGATCGTGCCGGCGCACTATGGTGCCGACCTCGGAACGCTCGCCTCCTGCGACCTCGTGATCGAGGCGATCGCCGAGCGCCTCGACTGGAAGCGCGACCTCTACGCGAAGGTCGCGCCGCACCTGGCGCCGCACGCGATCCTCGCCTCGAACACCTCGGGGCTGTCGCTGGCCGCGCTCGACGACGCCGTCCCGGCGGCGACGCGCGCGCGTTTCTGCGGCATCCATTTCTTCAACCCGCCGCGCTACATGCACCTGGTCGAGCTGGTGGCGGCGCCGTCGACCGACGCGACGCTCCTCGAAGCGCTCGAGGCGTTCCTGACCACCGCGCTCGGCAAGGGCGTGATCCGCGCGAAGGACACGCCGAACTTCATCGCCAACCGTATCGGCGTGTTCTCGGTCGTCGCGACGATGCTGCACACCGCGCGCCTCGGGCTCTCCTTCGACGTGGTCGACGCGCTCACGGGTCCGGCGATCGGGCGTCCAAAGAGCGCCACCTACCGCACGGTGGACGTCGTCGGCCTCGACACGACCGCACACGTGATCGGCACGATGCGCGACACGCTGCCCGACGACCCGTGGCATGCGCACTTCGCCGTCCCCGCGGTGCTCGCGGCGCTGGTCGCGAAGGGCGCGCTCGGCCAGAAGGCGCAGGCGGGCTTCTACCGCAAGGCCGGCAAGGAGATCCAGGTGCTCGATCCGGCCGCGGGCGACTACCGCACCAGCGCGGGCGCGGTCGACGCCGACGTCGCCGCGCTCCTCGCGATCGAGGCGCCGGGCGAGAAGCTCGGCAAGCTGCGCGCTTCGGCGCATCCGCAGGCGCAACTGCTATGGGCGACGTTCCGCGACGTTTTCCACTACGCGGCGCACCACCTCGGGTCGATCGCCGACAATGCGCGCGACGTCGACCTCGCGATCCGCTGGGGCTTCGGCTGGCAACTCGGGCCGTTCGAGACCTGGCAGGCGGCAGGATGGAGCGAGGTCGCCGACTGGATCGACGCCGACATCGCCGCGGGCAAGGCGCTCGCGGACGTGCCGCTGCCCGCATGGGTGCGCGGCGACAAGGTGCGCGTCGCGAACGGCGTGCACGCGCGCGCCGGCGCGTACTCGGCCGCGGCGGACCGCTTCGTGCCGCGTCCGGCGCTGCCGGTGTACGCGCGCCAGCGCTTTCCCGACGCCGTGCTCGGCGAGCGCTTCGATCGCGGCACCACGGTGCTCGAGACCGACGCCGTCCGCGTGTGGCACCTCGAGCACGACGTCGCGATCGTCTCGTTCAAGACCAAGCAGCACACGATCGGCGAAGCCGTGCTGGACGGCATCCATCGCGCGCTCGACGCGGCCGAGCGCGGCTTCGCGGGGCTCGTGATCTGGCAGCCGCGCGAGCCGTTCTCGTTCGGCGCGAACCTCGCCGACCTGGCGCCGGCGGCGCAATCGGGACGCTGGGACGAGGTCGAGGCGGTGGTGGCGCGCTTCCAGCAGACGTCGCTGCGCCTGCGGTACAGCCTGGTGCCCACCGTCGCAGCGGTGCGCGGCATGGCGCTGGGCGGGTCGTGCGAGTTCATCCTGCACTGCGACCGCACGGTCGCCGCGCTCGAGTCGTACGTCGGCCTCGTCGAGGCAGGCGTGGGCCTGCTGCCCGGGGGCGGGGGCACCAAGGAGTTCGCGCTGCGCGCCGCCGAGGCGGTCAGGCTCGGGCCCACCGGCGGCCAGGCCGACCAGTTCCCGTACCTGCGCGCATCGTTCCAGACGCTCGCGATGGCGACGGTGGCGAAGAGCGCGCACGAGGCGCGCTCGCTCGGGTACCTGCGGGCGTCGGACGTCGTCGTCATGCACCCGCACGAGATCCTGCACGTCGCGCTCGGCCAGGCGCGCGCGCTCGCCGACGCGGGCTACCGGCCGCCGCTGCCCGCAAAGGCGATCCCCGTGGCCGGGCGCACCGGCGTCGCGACGCTCCAGATGATGCTCGTGAACATGCGCGACGGCGGGTTCGTCAGCGGCTACGATTTCGTCGTGGGCCGCGCCATCGCACGCGTCCTGTGCGGCGGGGACCTCGACGCCGGCGCGACCGTCGACGAGGCGTGGCTGCTCGACCTCGAGCGCGCCGAGTTCATGGCGCTCGCGCGCGACCCGCGCACTCAGGCGCGCATCGCGCATACGCTCGCGACCGGCAAGCCGCTGCGCAACTGACGAGCACGCCGCCATGCCCCGCCAGCTTTCGGACGCGTACATCGTCGCCACCGTGCGCACGCCGGTCGGCAAGGCGCCGCGCGGCGCGTTTCGCACGACGCGCCCCGACTCGCTGCTCGCGCACGCGTTGCGAAGCGTGCTCGCGCGCGCCCCCGGACTCGACCCCGCGGCGGTCGAGGACGTGATCGTCGGCTGCGCGATGCCCGAGTACGAGCAGGGCATGAACGTCGCGCGCATCGGCGTCCTGCTCGCCGGGCTGCCCGCGTCGGTGCCCGGGATGACGGTGAACCGCTTCTGCTCGTCGGGACTCAACGCCGTGTCGATCGCCGCCGACCGGATCCGCACCGGCGAGGCCGGAGTCGTCATCGCGGCAGGCGCCGAGAGCATGAGCATGATCCCGATGCTCGGCCGGCTCGCGCTCAACGCCGAGGTGTTCGCGCGCGACGAGAATGTCGGCATCGCGTACGGGATGGGGCTCACCGCCGAGAAGGTCGCCGAGCGCTGGAAGGTGTCGCGCGAGGACCAGGACGCCTTCGCGCTCGAGTCGCACCGGCGCGCGCTCGCCGCGCAGGCGGCGGGCGAGTTCGACGCGGAGATCGCGCCGGTCGCCGTGCATGACCGCGCCCCCGCGCCGGGCGGCCGCGTCACCGACCGCGAGCGCACGGTCGCGCGCGACGAGGGCCCGCGCGCCGACACCAGCCTCGAGGGGCTCGCGAAGCTCCGGCCGGTGTTCGCCGCGAAGGGATCGGTGACGGCGGGCAACAGCTCGCAGACGTCCGACGGCGCGGGCGCGGTCATCGTCGCGTCCGAAGCGGCGTGCAGGGCGCACGGGCTCACGCCGGTGGCGCGCTTCGTGGGCTATGCGGTCGCCGGCGTGCCGCCCGAGATCATGGGCGTGGGGCCGATCGCGGCGATCCCCAAGGCGCTCGCGATCGCCGGCCTTGCGGCCGACGACCTCGACTGGATCGAGCTCAACGAGGCGTTCGCCGCGCAGAGCCTCGCGGTGATCCGCGACCTTCGGCTCGACCCGGCGAAGGTCAATCCGCTGGGCGGCGCGATCGCGCTGGGGCATCCGCTCGGCGCGACCGGCGCGATCCGCACCGCCACGATCGTGCACGGACTCGCGCGGCGCGGCGGGCGCTATGGCATGGTGACGATGTGCGTGGGCACCGGCATGGGTGCCGCGGGGATCTTCGAGCGGTCATGACGAGGAGGGCGACGATGCGTGGATTCGCGCTGGGGACGGCCGTGCTGGCGTTGGCGTGGAGTGTGGCGGCGCAGGGCGTGGAGGTCGGCGGCGTCAGCCTCGCCGACAAGGCGAGCGTCGGTGGCCAGGAGCTGGTGCTGAACGGCGCCGGCGTGCGCACGCGCGCGATCTTCAAGGTGTACGTGGCGAGCCTCTACGTGCCCGCGAAGGCGACGACGCCCGCGGGCGTGCTCGCGAAGGGGCCGCGCCGGATCCAGATGAACCTCCTGCGCACCCTCTCGGCCGACCAGCTCGTCGACGCGCTCGTCGACGGGCTGAAGGACAACAACACCGAGGCCGAGATCGCCGCGGTCAAGGCGCAGCAGGACCAGATGGTCGCGACGATGAAGGGATTCGGCGAGGTGAAGGAGAAGGACGTGGTGTCGCTCGATTACGCCAACGGCAGCACGACGATCCTGCTCAACGGAGCGGCGAAGGCGACCATCCCCGGCGATGCGTTCAACGCCGCGCTGACCAAGGTGTGGCTGGGCGAAAAGCCGGTGCAGGCCGACCTGAAGAAAGCGCTGCTGGGTGGGTAGCGCGGCACCAGCGGCCGGCGAGCCTTCGCGCGAACGCGACTACTGGGCCTCCTGCGGCTACCGGCACCTGGCGGTCGGCGGCGACGGCCGTCTGACGCTCACCGACGCGTACCTGCGCGCGCAGCTCCTGCGCCCCGAGCTCGCGCCGATCCCCGAGTCCTGCGACGCGGAGCTCGCGCTCCACGACGCGCTGGTCGCGAGCCCGCGACGCACGGTGGCGCAACCGGCGCTCGACGCGATCCGCGACGACGACGCGCGCGAGAATTATCGCGTGTGGTTGCGCTTCCGCGATCGCCTGACGGCGGCGCCGTCGCTCGAGGCGGCCTACCTGCGCCTGTTCGGCGGCGACGGCGTCGACGTGCCGCCGCTGTTCGTGCACGAGCTGACGCAGGTGCTGCTGCGCCACATCCTGGGCGAGCGTCCGGATGCGCTCGAGGCGCGCGCGGCCGAGATGCTGTTCCGGACGCAGACCGTGGCCGTCCTCGAGGACGGCGCGGTGATGGCGGCCGACGAGTCCACCGTGGAGCTCTTCGCGACCACCGGGGGCTTCGGGAACCTGGGCGAGCTCCTTGCGTCGAACCAGACGCCGATGCGCACCGTGGACCTCGACGTGCTGACGCGCGACAACGCCGACGAGTACTGGGACCGCGACGAGCGCCACGACCTGTCGGTGAGCCTCAACCGGGGGCAGCCCGCGCTCGACGCGCTCGCGCGCGTGCTCGAGCGCTGGCTGAAGCACTTCCTCGACGTCGAGGTCCGCATCGGGCCGCAGCGGCGCATCGACGACGAGCGCTGGGTGTGGCACGTCGGCCTGGATGCCGAGGCGTCCGGCATCCTGAACGACCTGTACAATCGCGTCGACGTCGACGATGCGCGCATGGGGCGCCTCGTCGCGCTGTTCCAGCTCGATTTCGCGAACGCGGCCGACATGCGGCCGACGATCGCGGGACGCCCGGTCTACCTCGCGATGGCGATCGACGAGCGCCGTCGCCTGCGGCTCAAGCCGCAGAACCTCCTCCTGAACCTGCCGCTCGCGCGGCCGCAATGACATGAGCGATCACGCCCCTACCTCCCCCGTTCTGCGCGCCCGGCGCTGGCTGCCGATGGCGCTCCTCGTGCCTGCGCTCGCCTTCGCGCAGGCGGCCGCGCCACCCGACACCAAGGCCGTGCCCGAGGCGCCGAAGGAAGCGCCGGCCAAGGACGCCGCCACGCCGGCGACGAACGCCGCACCCGCACCGGGCGCGCCAGGCAAGGCCGCGCCGGCCGAGAAGGCCGCGCCGATTCCGACCGGCCCGCTCGCGCCGCTGGCGTGGCTCAACGGGTGCTGGGCCGGCACCGTGAACAACCGCGAATTCCGCGAGTACTGGCATCCGCTGCGCGGCGGCATGATGGTCGGCGTCGGCCACAACGCGATGCCTGAGCGGACCGTGAGCTACGAGCACCTGCGCCTCGAGTCGAAGCCGGACGGCGTGTTCTACGTCGCGACGCCGTCGGGCCAGAAGGAAGTGCCGTTCAAGCTCACCGATACGCGGCGCGAGGGGCCCGACGAGATCTTCCTGTTCACCAACGGCGCGAACCCGTTCCCGACCAGCATCATCTACCGCCGCGCGACCGGCGGCTGGCTCTACGTCGAGGTCGCCGGGAAGGACAAGGAGAAGGACCACAAGGTGACCTACCCGTTCCGACGCGTGAGCTGCGAGACGGGCGAGTTCATCCGGAAATAGCCACCGGGCGGAGCCGCACGCCGGGTCAGCGCGGCGGAACGCCCCGGTTCGCGAGCGCGTCGGCGCGCAGGTTGCCGGCGTTGTCCGCGTGGCCCTTCACCCAATGCCAGCGCACGCGGTGGCGGTTGGCGAGCGCCTCGAGCTCGCGCCACAGCTCGGCGTTCTTGACGGCCTTGCGGTCGGCGGTCTTCCAGCCGTTGCGCTTCCAGCCGTGGATCCAGCTCTCGATCCCGTTCTTCACGTACTGCGAGTCCGTGTGCACCTCGACGTCGGACGGGCGCTTCAGCGCCTCGAGCGCGCGGATGACCGCGGTCAGCTCCATCCGGTTGTTGGTGGTCGCGGCCTCGCCGCCGTAGAGCTCCATTTCGCGCTCGTCCGCGACCAGCAGCGCGCCCCATCCGCCGGGGCCGGGATTGCCCTTGCACGCGCCGTCGGTGTAGACGACCACGACCCCCGAGGGCCCGCTCATTCGCCGTGCCGGGACGCGGCGGTGAGGCCTTCCTTGGCGCGCGCCGCCGGCGCGAGCGCCTTCTTGCGACGCTCGCGGCGCTCCCAGGCCGGCGTGATCACGCGCATGCCGGCGACCTTCTTGGTCGCGCGCAGGAAGTAGACGCCGCCGGCGATCGGCCACCAGCGGTCGCCGGCCTTCTCGAAGAACGCGAAGCGCTTGAGCCACGCCTCGTTCGCGAACGGCGGCGCGTAGCCGTCGAGGCGGCCGCCGATCACGTCGAAGCCGAGCAGCGACAGCCAGTCCTTGAGCCGCCACAGCCCGATGAAGTTGCCGTTCCACGGCGGCGCCTGCTCGCGGCCGAAGTAGCGCTTGGCGCCGTATAGCGAGAACGGGTTGAAGCCCGCGATCACGATCTGGCCCTCGGGCCGCATCACGCGATACGCCTCGCGCAGCATCAGGTGCGGGTCGTCGGTGAACTCGAGCGCATGCGGCATCACGACCAGGTCGATCGTGTTCTCGGGAAACGGCAGCGCGTGCGCGTCGGCGACCAGCTCGGCCGGCGGGTCGTAGTCGAGCGTCCAGTGCGACGGGATGCGGCTTTGCGCCAGCGTCGGGTGCTCGGGCAGGCCGACCTGGATCGCGTAGTAGCCGAAGATGTCGGCGACCGTCTGGTCGAAATACGCCTGCTCGCGCTGGCGGAGGTAGCGGCCGAGCGGCGTCGCGAACCAGTCGGCGAGCGTCGTTGACACGCCGCCCACGCCCTCCGAAGATGCGCCCATGCCGGCGATTATCCCGTTGGCCGCCTTCACCGACAACTACGTGTGGGCGATCCGCGACGGGGCGCTCGCCGCCGTCGTCGACCCGGGCGACGCCGCTCCGGTGCGCGCCTGGCTCGCGCACGAGCGCGTCGCGCTGGCCGCGATCCTCGTCACGCACCACCATCGCGACCACACCGGCGGGATCGCCGAGCTGGTGCGCGAGCACGCGGTGCCGGTGATCGGCCCCGCGCGCGAGGCGATCCCGGCGCGCACGCAAGGCGTGGGCGCGGGCGACCGCTTCGCGATCCCGGGCCTCGGATGCCCGCTCGAGGTGCTCGACATCCCGGGCCACACCGCGGGCCACGTCGCTTTCGTCGGGCGCGACGCGAGCTGGGGGGCGCCGGTGCTGTTCTGCGGCGACACGCTGTTCGGGGCCGGCTGCGGGCGCCTGTTCGAAGGGACACCCGACCAGATGTGGGCCTCGCTGTCGTCGCTTGCCGCGCTCGGCGGCGACACGCGCGTCTTCTGCGGCCACGAGTACACGCTCGCGAACCTTCGCTTCGCTGCCGCGGTCGAACCGGGCAACCCGGCGATCGGGGCGCGGACCGCGCGCGAGGAGGCGAAGCGCGCGCGCGGCGAGCCGACGCTGCCATCGACGATCGCGGACGAGCGCGCGACCAATCCGTTCCTGCGCGCCGCCGATCCGCGGGTCCGGGCGGTTGCCGAGGCGCGGGCGGGGAGGAAGCTCGCTGGCGAGGTGGCCGTCTTCGCCGCCCTGCGCGAGTGGAAGAACGCGTTCTGACGGGCCGGGGCGCCCGAGGTTGCGTCCCACAGGCCGCAGCGCCTACCATCGTCCCAAGGCCGCTGGCCGACCACCGTTCGCATGCCCGATCCGGGCATCGGCAACACCGGAGACGACGTTTGCGACGAGGATTGGCCACCGCCCTCATCATGCTCGCCGTCGCGGGCTGCGCGACGACGACGCCGGTCGAGCGGGGGAGCGCGCCCCTGCCGGCCCCGCTGCCGCCGCCCTCGCCCGCGCCTGCCGTCACCGCGGCGCCGACCCTGCCACCCACCGTGGTGCGCGCGCCCGACCCGTTTCCGGCGGCCGCCGGCGCCGATCTCGAGCCGCTGCCGCCGCCGGCCACGGACCTGTGGGTGCGCATCGTCAAGGGCTACCGCATTCCCGACCTGGTCGACGATCCGCTGGTCGCGAAGTGGGAGCAGTACTACTCGGAGCGCCCCGACTACGTCGCGCGGATGGTCGACCGCGGGCGCCGCTACCTCTACCACATCGTCGCCGAGATCGACGAGCGCAGGATGCCGCTCGACCTCGCGCTCTTGCCGATGATCGAGAGCGCGATGAACCCCAATGCGCTGTCGCGCGCACGCGCGGCCGGCATCTGGCAGTTCATGCCCTCGACCGGCAAGCACTACGGGCTCGAGCAGACGTTCTGGTTCGACTCGCGGCGCGACGTCGTCGCCGCCACCGAGTCGGCGCTCGACTACCTGGTGAAGCTCCACGGCGACTTCAACGACTGGCAGCTCGCGCTCGCCGCGTACAACTGGGGCGAGGGCAACGTCGGCCGCGCGATCGCGAAGAACCGCGCCAAGGGCAGGCCCGCCGACTATGCGTCGCTGCCGATGCCGGTCGAGACGCGCAACTACCTGCCCAAGCTGCAGGCGGTCAAGAACATCGTCGCCGACCCGGAGAAGTACGGCATCGTGCTCGCCGAGATCCCCGACTCGCCCTATTTCACCGTCGTCAAGACGACGCGCGAGATGGACGTCAAGGTCGCGGCCGAACTCGCCGAGATGTCGATGGACGAGTTCCTGTCGCTCAATCCGCAGCACAACCGCCCGGTGATCGCGGGTGGCGACGAGCACTCGATCCTGCTGCCGATCGACCGCGCCGAGGTGTTCGCCGCGAAGCTCGAGCTCACGCAGCAGCCGCTCGTCACCTGGCAGGCGTACCGCGTGCGGCCGGGCGAGACGGCCTCGCAGATCGCGGGCAAGTACGGGCTCTCGGTCGAGACGCTGCGGACCGTCAACGGGCTCGGCACGCGCAACGCGCTGCCGACCGGCCACGCGCTGCTGGTGCCGGCGCAGCGGCCTTCGGACGCCACCGTCGAATCGGTAGTGAACACCGTGTTCACCACGGTTCCGTCGGGGCGCACCTTCTACCACACGGTGCGCCAGGGCGAATCGATGGGCGTGATCGCGCGCCGCTACGGCGTCTCGCCGGACGACCTGCGACGGTGGAACGGTCTCGCGCAGAACGCGGTGCGCCCGGGGCAGCGCCTGCGCGTCACCAGCGACGTGGTGACCGGCGGCAAGTCGCCGAAGCGCGCCGCCGTCGCGCCGCAGCAGCGGGTGTCCGGGACGTTGCCGCCGCGCGGGACGGGCGGGTCGGCCAACGGCGCGACCCCGGCGCGCGGCACGGCGGTAACGCGCGCGCCGCAGCGCTAACTACGCCCGATAGGGTGCCCCAAATGAAACGGGCGACGCCACTGGCGTCGCCCGTTTTCGTTGTCCGCTGCACGCTTGCGGCGGACCTGTCGGCTCAAGAGCGTTACTTCTTGGCCTTGCGCTTCGCCTTGCGGGCCTTGCGCTTCGGAGCGGCCTTCCTCTTCGTGGCCCTCTTCGCGCCCTTGCGCTTGGTCGCCCGCTTGGCGCCCTTGCGCTTCGTGGCCTTCTTCGCGCCCTTGCGCTTGGTGGCCTTCTTGGCCTTGCGCTTGGTGGCCTTCTTGGCCTTGCGCTTCGTGGTCTTCTTGGCAGCCTTGCGCTTGGTCGCCTTCTTCTTCGCGGCCTTCCGCTTCGGGGCGGCCTTCTTCGTCGCCTTCTTCGCGGACTTGCGCTTCGCAGCCTTGCGTTTCTTCGGCGCGGGGGACGCGGCCGCCGGCGCCATCATCGACATCATGTCAGCCAACATTCTGTTCTCCTGTCTGAGTTGCTGGATGTTATGTGGTGCTTCTTGGCAGGCGTCGTCCGATTCACGGACCCCTTGACAAAAGCGCTGGCACCTGCTGCCTGCATTCTAGCCAAGTTTCAACGATTTGCAAGATTTCGGACGGCCGGGAAAATGCGTCCGGGCGCGATTGTTGCGTATTCGCACACCGCCGCACATCGCCGCACGCGCCGAATGTGCCGGAAAAAGCGCGTTCTCAACGCGGCAGCGTCGCTTCCGCGGCGTGCAGTTCAGACGCCGTCTCGCGGCGGCGCACGAGGTGCGCGCGGTCGCCGTCGACCATCACTTCGGCCGCCCGCGGACGGGCGTTGTAGTTGGAGCTCATCGCCATTCCGTACGCGCCGGCCGAGCGGATCGCGAGGAGATCGCCTGCCGCGAGCGCGAGATCGCGGTCGTGCGCGAGGAAGTCGGCGCTCTCGCACACCGGGCCGACGATGTCCCAGCGCTCGATCGCTCCGCCGTGCGGACGCACCGCCTCGACCGCATGCCAGGCGCCATACAGCGCCGGGCGCAGGAGGTCGTTCATCGCCGCGTCGACGATCGCGAAGTGCTTCGCGGGCCCCGGCTTCAGGTACTCGACGCGCGTGACGAGCACGCCGGCGTCGCCGACGAGGAGCCGCCCCGGCTCGAGCAGCAGGCGCTCGCGGCGGCCGGCGAACAGCTCGCGCAGGAGCCCCGCGTACTCGGCGAGCGGCACCGGCGTCTCGTCGCGGTAGCGAATGCCGAGCCCGCCGCCGAGGTCGATATGCTCGAGCGCGATGCCTTCGCCGGCGAGCCGGTCGACGAGGTCGACGAGCTTGGCGGCGGCCTCGCGGTACGGCGCGAGCTCGGTGATCTGCGAGCCGATGTGGATGTCGATCCCGCGCAGCGCGATGCCTGCCAGACCGCGCGCGCTCCGGTAGAGCGGCAACGCGTCGTCCCAGGCGACCCCGAACTTGGTCTCCTTGAGGCCGGTCGAGATGTACGGATGGGTCTTCGCGTCGACGTCCGGATTGACGCGGAAGGAGACCGGCGCGACGCGTCCGCGCGAGCGCGCGGCGGCGTCCAGGCGGGCGAGCTCCGCCTCGGATTCGACGTTGAAGCACAGGATGCCGGCGTCGAGCGCCCGGTGCATCTCGACGAGCGACTTGCCCACGCCGGAGAACACCGTGCGGCCCGGATCGCCGCCGGCCGCGATCACGCGGTCGAGCTCGCCGCCGGAGACGATGTCGAACCCGCTGCCGAGCCGCGCGAACACGTCGAGAACGGCGAGGGTCGGGTTCGCCTTCATCGCGTAGCAGACGAGGTGCGGGATGCCGGCGAGCGCCCCGTCGAGCCCGCGCCACGCCTCCTCGAGTGCGGCGCGCGAGTAGACGTAGCAGGGCGTGCCGTGGCGCTCGGCGATCGACGCGAGCGGCACGCGCTCGGCGCAAAGCTCGCCGTCGCGCAGCGCGAAGGCGGTCATCGGGCGGGGAGCGTGGGGTCGGGCGCTGTCGTCGGCGGCACCGCGGTCGACGCGGAGGGCGGCGCGTCGGCGCGCTTGAGCGGTCCCTTGATGCCGCAGCCGGCGAGGGTCGCGACGGCGACCAGCGCCGCGCCGAGCATCGCGAGGTGGCGCACGGCGCGCGGGGCGCGGCGGGGATCGCGTAACATCGCCGGCGATGGTATCACCGCTTCCCCGCCGATGAGCGCCGACGCCGGCTTCCTCGCCGCCGCGGACGCGACGCTCGCCGCGATCGGCGCCGCGCTCGACCGCGCGCTCGCGTCGAGCGACGCCGACGTCGACTGGAGCCTCGTCGACGGCATCCTCGAGATCGCGTGCGAGGACGGCGGCAAGGTGATCGTCAACCGCCACGCGCCCAACCGCGAGCTGTGGGTCGCGGCGCGCTCCGGCGGCTTCCATTTCCGCGCGCAGGACGGGCGCTGGCGCGACACGCGCGGCGGGCAGGAGCTCGGCGAAGCGCTCGCGCGGATCCTGCGCGAGCAGGCGGGGCTGGTCGTGGAGCTGGGGAATCTGAAGGCGGCAATGGGCGATGGGCGATAGGCGATAGGGAAACCGCGTCGCGCCCGTCGCCGACCGGTTCGACGACAGCGGTCCATTGCGGCGCGGGGCCTTTCCTATCGCCTATCGCCCATCGCCGCCTCCTGTTTCAAGCGGCCAGCAACGCCGTCCAGTCCTCGAGCTCGCGCCGGTGCGCGTCATGGCCCGGCAGCAGCGCCTCGACCAGTGCCCAGAACCGGCGCGAATGGTTGAGCTCGACCAGGTGCGCGACCTCGTGCGCGACGACGTAGTCGGCGAGCACCGGCGGCAGCTGGATCAGCCGCCAGTTGAGGCGGATCTCGCCCTTGTGGTTGCAGCTGCCCCATTCGCTGCGCGCGTTCGACAGGCGCACCGGCGGCAGCGCCTGCGTGACGCGGTGCGCGAAGGCGGCGACGCGCGGCAGGATCCGCTGCGCCGCCTCGTCGCGCAGCCAGCGCGCCGTGGCGGACACGGTGGCGCGCTCGTCGGCGGCGGTGGGGTGCAGCACGGTCAGGTCGAACAGGTCGGCGCGTATCGCGGTCGCGCGCGACGGGAACACGGCGAGCTTGAGCTCGGCGCCCAGGTAGAGGATCGGCGCGCCGGTGCGCCATTCGCGCGGCAGCACGTCGCGCTGGCGCGAGCGCCATTCGGCGAGCGTGCGCACGATCCACGCGGCGCGCTCGGTCAGCGCCTCCTCGATCTCGCGCAGCGTCACCCAGCGCGGCGCGCGCACGGTGAGCCCGTCCAGATCGACGGCCATGCCGATCGTCTGGCGGCGCACGCGGATCAGCCGGTAGTCGACGCTCTCGCCGACGAGGACGATGCGCCGCGTCGACGACCCGCGGTCGCCCTTGCCCGAGGGCCGGCCGATCAGGCCGGCGCGCCCAGGCGGGCGACCTCTGCCTCGATCCACGTTTCCACCTCCGCGGTCAGGGCCGCCGGGTCCTTGCCGCGCGAGACGATCGGCGTGCCGAACACCAGCGTGATCTCGCCCGCGCGCTTGGCCACCGTGCCCTTGGGCCACAGCCAGCCGGCGTTGTGCGCGACCGGCAGGATCGGCACGTCGAGCGCGGTCGCGAGCCGCGCGCCGCCCGTCTTGTAGCGGCCGCGCGTCCCCGCGCGGATGCGCGTGCCCTCGGGGTACACGACGATCCAGAAGCCCTGCGCGAAGCGCTCGCGGCCCTGCTCGACGATCTGTTCCATCGCGTCGCGCCCGGCCTTGCGGTCGATCGTGATCGGCGAGGCGAGCGCGAAGCCCCAGCCGAAGAACGGCAGCTTCAGGAGCTCCTGCTTGGCCACGAACGCGAGCGGCGGCAGCCAGATGTTGAGCGCCAGCGTCTCCCAGGTCGAGCTGTGCTTGCTCATCACGACGTGCGGCGTCCGGGGGAGCCGGTCGAGCCCCTCGACGCGCCAGCGCACGCCGCAGATGAAGCGCGCGCCGAGGAGCGACATGCGGCACCAGTGCGCGGCGATCCGGTAGCGCGGCACCCGCGGCAGCCAGAAGGTCGCGAGCATCACGACCGCGTAGACCGGCGTGATCAGTGCCTGGTAGACGAGGAACAGGATGCCGCGGAACGTCGCCATCAGTCGCCGGATAGCAGGGCCGAGGCCGCGAACGCGAGGTCCGGGAAGATCACCGTGCGCGGCGGGAAGCCGCCGTCGCGCAGCGTCTTCTCGCCCTTGCCGGTGAGCACCAGGATCGGCTGGCCGCCGGCCGCGTCGGCGGCGTCCAGGTCGCGAAGGCTGTCGCCGACGCAGGGCACGGCGGCGATGTCCGCGCCGAAGCGCCGGCTCGCCTCGACCAGCATCGCCGGCAGCGGCTTGCGGCACTCGCAGCGCGCCTCGCTGGTGTGCGGGCAGAAGAACACGGCGTCGACGCGTCCGCCCACCTGCGCGAGAGCGCGGTGCATCCGGTTGTGGATCGCGTTCAGCGTCGCCATGTCGAACAGCCCGCGCCCGATGCCCGACTGGTTGGTGCACACGGCGACGCGGTAGCCGGCGTGCGACAGCCGCGCGATCGCCTCGAGGCTCCCCGGGATCGGCCGCCACTCGTCGGGCGTCTTGATGAACTGGTCGCTGTCGTGGTTGATGACGCCGTCCCGGTCCAGGATGATGAGCCGCGCGATGCGCGTCTGGGCGACGGTTTCGTTGGCGAACTGGACCACGGGCGTAACTCTAGCGACAAACCGGCTTCGGGGGCGAACTTCGCGTCCCCGGCGGCGCCGCGCCTGTTGCGCTTGCGCATCGGCGCGACACCCCGGGTGGGGCGACGGCGGGACCGGGCGGCTACAGCTTCGACAGATCGGCGACGCGATTCATCGTCGCGGCCACGCCGGAAAGCAACGCGAGGCGGTTGGCGCGCACCGACGGATCGTCGGCCATCACCATCACCTCGTCGAAGTAGCGGTCGACGACCGGCTTCGCCGTCGCGAGCGACTTGAGGGCGGCGGTGAAATCCCCCGCGTCGCAGCTCGCCGAGACGGCCGGGCCGAGGCGCTGGAACGCGAGGTAGAGGTCGTGCTCGGCGCCGACGGTCAGGCGCGAGCGGTCCACCGCGTTCGCGGCCTCGGCGCCGGACTTGCGCAGGATGTTGACGATGCGCTTGTTGGCGGCGGCGAGCGCGGCCGCCTCGGGCAGCGCCTCGAACGCCTGCACCGCCGCGAGCCGGTCGGGCAGCGAGGCGAGCGTCGCGGGACGCTGCGCGATCAGCGCCTCGACCTGGTTCGCGCTGCCGCCCTGCTCGCGCAGGTAGCCGCGCAGCCGCTCGAGCACGAACGCCTCGAGCTCGGCGGTCGCCGGCTTCACCGCAGGCTGGTCGCCGAACACGCCGAACGCCTGCTCGACCGCGTCCGCGAGTGGCAGCGCGAGCCTGCCCTCGACCAGGATGCGCACGACGCCGAGCGCGGCGCGACGCAGGCCGAACGGGTCCTTGTCGCCGGTGGGCGCCTGCCCCACGCCGAACAGGCCGGCGAGCGCCTCGAGCTTGTCGGCGAGCGCGACCGCCTGCGCGACCGGTCCCGCCGGCAGCGCGTCGCCCGCGTAACGCGGCCAGTAGTGCTGCGCGATCGCATCGGCGACCGCCGCAGGCTCGCCGTCGTGCTGTGCGTAGTAGCGGCCCATCGTGCCCTGCAGCTCGGGGAACTCGCCGACCATGTCGGTCAGAAGATCGGCCTTGGCGAGCGCGGCCGCGCGATCGGCGAGCGCGGGATCGGCGCCGAGCGCGGGAGCGAAAGCGCGCGCGAGCGTGCGCAGGCGCCCGATCCGCTGCGCCAGCGTGCCGAGCTTCTGGTGGTAGACGACGCTCGCGAGCTTCGGCAGGCGGGCCTCGAGGCGGACCCTGCGGTCCTGGTCGAAAAAGAACTTCGCGTCGGCGAGTCGCGCGTGGAGCACACGCTCGTTGCCGGCGACGATCGCGGCGGGGTCGGGTGTCTCGAGGTTCGACACGACGAGGAAGCGCGCGCGCATCCGGCCGTCCGGGCCGGTCAGCGCGAAGTACTTCTGGTTCTGCTGCATCGTCAGGATCAGGCATTCCTGCGGGACCGCCAGGAACGCCGGGTCGAACGTTCCGGCGTAGACGACCGGCCACTCCACCAGCGCGGTCACCTCGTCGAGCAGCGCATCGGGCGCGATCGCGCGGTCGCCCTGCGCCGCTTTCGCGACGGCCGCCTCGATCGCGGCCCGGCGGGCGTCGAAGCCGGGGATCACCTTGCCTTCGGCTTCGAGCGTCGGGGCGTACGCCTCGGCATGCGCGATCGACACGTCGGCGCGCGCGAGGAAGCGGTGGCCGGCGGAGGTGCGACCCGCGGCCAGCCCGAGCGCCCTCACTGCCACCACGTCGGCGCCGTGCAGCGCGACCAGGCCGTGGGCGGGCCGGACGAATTTCTCGTCGTTCCAGTAGCCCGACGACGCGTAGCTCATCACCTTGGGGAT
>DATLIR010000115.1:0-19466 GCA_035539315.1 Casimicrobiaceae bacterium | reverse complement strand
CGCGCCGGGAGCGAACCGATGGCGAGGCAGGGGAAGGGCGCGGCAGCGACGAATGCGGTCCGCCGCAGGATGGTTGCGGCGTCCGGCGCCGGGCTCCTGATGCACGCCGTCGGCGCGCGCGCGCAAACGCCCCGCGCGGGCGTCGTGCGCCTCGTGCTCGGGTTTTCGGCCGGCGGCGCGGCGGATCGCGTCGCCCGCGTGCTTGCCCCGGAGCTCGCGCGGCTCACCGGCCGCAGCGCGATCGTCGAGAACGTCCCGGGCGCGAGTGTCTCGGCGATGGTCGGCAGGTGATCGATGCCGGCGAGGCGCGAGCGCGTGCGCGTGGTGACGGCGAGCATGCGCACCAGGCTCTGCTGCGCGAGCGTCGGGTTGGCGCCCATCACGAGGAAATCGATGTGGCCGCCGAGGAGGTCGCCGAAGGCCGGTGTCGACCGGTTGTACGGGACGTGCGTGGCGCGCGAGCGCAGCCGCTCGACCAGCTCCGCGGCGCACAGGTGCGTCGCATTTCCGACGCCGGCGGAGCCATACGTCGTCTCGGGATGCTCAGCGAGGTAGCGCGCGAACTCGCGTGCGTCGTTCACCGGCAGCGAGGCCCGCACGACGAGCACCATGGGCGTCGTCGACGTGAGGATGACCGGCCGCAACAGCTCGATCGCGGCGTCGTTGTCCGGGTGGGCGATCGCCGAGGTCGCGAAGAGGAGCGTGTCGCCGTCCGGCTCGCTCGTCGTGACGCGTGCGATGGCGCGCGCGCCGTTCGCCCCCGGGACGTTGTCGACGATCGCGCTGCGGCCGGTGAGCCGCGCGAGCTCGGGGGCGAGCACGCGGGCGACGCGATCCGCCGCGCCGCCGGCCGAAAACCCGAGGACGAGGCGTACGACGCCGGCGCGGGGCGTTTGCGCGCGCGCGCCGACGGCGAGCATCCGGAGCCCGGCGCCGGACGCCGCAACCATCCTGCGGCGGACCGCATTCGTCGCTGCCGCGCCCTTCCCCTGCCTCGCCATCGGTCCGCTCCCGGCGCGCGGGCACGCCGCGCGCCGCTTTCCCCACGATGCGTCGAGTATAGCCAGACCGGTAGGGGTCCCCCCGGCCGGTCCGGCCTGGCGGCCGCCCCGGCCACCACGCCGTATCCCGCGGGGCGGCGGCGTGTCGAACATGCGCGTCCCCTGGCACGGCAAAGCTTGGCAGTATGCCGCGCCGCCGCCCCGCGGGATACGGTACGGTGGCCGGCGCGGCCGCGAGGCCGGACCGGCCGGGGGGACCCCTACCGGTCTGGCTATACTCGACGCATCGTGGGGAAAGCGGCGCGCGGCGTGCCCGCGCGCCGGGAGCGAACCGATGGCGAGGCAGGGGAAGGGCGCGGCAGCGACGAATGCGGTCCGCCGCAGGATGGTTGCGGCGTCCGGCGCCGGGCTCCTGATGCACGCCGTCGGCGCGCGCGCGCAAACGCCCCGCGCCGGCGTCGTACGCCTCGTCCTCGGGTTTTCGGCCGGCGGCGCGGCGGATCGCGTCGCCCGCGTGCTCGCCCCGGAGCTCGCGCGGCTCACCGGCCGCAGCGCGATCGTCGAGAACGTCCCGGGCGCGAACGGCGCGCGCGCCATCGGACGCGTCACCACGAGCGAGCCGGACGGCGACACGCTCCTCTTCGCGACCTCGGCGATCGCCCACCCGGACAACGACGCCGCGATCGAGCTGTTGCGGCCGGTCATCCTCACGTCGACGACGCCCATGGTGCTGGTCGTGCGGGCCTCGCTGCCGGTGAACGACGCACGCGAGTTCGAGCGCTACCTCGCCGCGCACCCCGAGACGACCTACGGCTCCGCCGGCGTCGGCAATGCGACGCACCTGTGCGCCGCGGAGCTGGTCGAGCGGCTGCGCTCGCGCGCCACGCACGTCCCGTACAACGGGTCGACACCGGCCTTCGGCGACCTCCTCGGCGGCCACATCGATTTCCTCGTGATAGGCGCCAACCCGACGCTCGCGCAGCAAAGCCTGGTGCGCATGCTCGCCGTCACCACGCGCACGCGCTCGCGCCTCGCCGGCATCGATCACCTGCCGACCATCGCCGAGACACTCGCGCCCGGGTTCGACTTCAGCCTGTGGCAGGCGGTGTGGGCGCCCGCGCGCGTCCCCGCCGCAACGGTGAGCGCGCTCAATGCCCAGTTTCGCGAGATCCTGGCGCTCGACTCGGTGCGTGTCGCGCTGGCGGACGTGGGCTCGGAAGTCGTGTCCGGCACGCCGGACGCGGCCGAACGCGCCTATCGCGACGAGGCCGTGCGCTACCTGGCGCGCGCGCTGCGCTGATGCGCCGCCGCCGCTTCCTGGCGGGCGCCGCCGCCACGCTCGCGGAGCTTGCGAGCTCCGCGCCCGACGAGGTCGAGCGCACGCTCTCGCCCCGAGGCGCGGCGCTTCCGTGATCGGGCGACCTCGTGATCGCTTCCCTCCCGCGATGAGCATCGGGCACACCTTCCGCACGCGCCTCGCCGAGCATGCGCAGCGACGCGGCGACGTTCCCGCCCTCGTCACGGCCGCGACGAGCGTTTCCTACGGCGAGCTCGCGCATCGCGCGCACGCGTGGGCGGATGCGTTGCACGCGCGCGGCGTCGCGCCGGGCGCCGTCGTCGGGCTGACCGTCCGCAGCGAGGTCGACCACCTGGTGGCGACGCTCGCGTTGTTCGAGCGCGGCGTCGCGGTCGTGGCGCTCGCGTCGCGCGAGCCGGCGGCCGCCCGAGCGCGGCTGGCGCGGCGCGTCGGCGTCACGCTGGTCGTGGGCGACCGGGCCGACGATGCCGTGGAGGACGGCCGATGGCTGGACGTCGCGCACGTGCGCGCAGCGGTCGCCGACGGGCGGGCCGCGGCGGCGCCGCCGGCCGCCCCCGCGATCCCGGCGCTGTATCTCACCGGCTCGGGGACCACGGGGGAGCCGAAGATCGTCGGCTACACGCAGGACGACCTCGCCGCGCACGCCGATTGCCACATCGACTTCACCGACGAGCGCGTCCTGCGACCGGCGCACGTCGAGTACAACAACAGCAAGCGCATGCGCCTGTACACGCTGTGGCAGGGCGGCACCTGCATCCTCGCGGACGGCGCCACCGACTCGCTGGTGGCGTTATGCGTGCGCCATCGCGCGACCTGGCTCGAGCTGTCGCCGATGCACGGCGCCGGCCTGCTCGCCGCGGTGCGCAGCGAAGGCCGGCTCCCGGAGCGGGTGAAGCTTCGCATCGGCGGCGCGCGGGCCCCGATCGCGCTGCGGCGCACGATCATGGCCGAGGCCACGCGGCGGCTCTACGTGTCGTACGGCACGACGGAGACCTCGTACGTCTCTTGCACCGACCCGACGATGCACGACGAGCGCGAGAGCGTCGGCCTGGTCGGCGAGAGCGTGACGGCCCTGGTGTTGCGCGCCGACGGCAGCGAAGCGGCGCCCGACGAGGTCGGCGAGATCCGCCTGCGCGCTCCGGGCATGGCGACATCCTACGTGGGCGATGCGGTGGCGACCGCGCGGCACTTCCGCGAGGGCTGGTTCGTGCCGGGCGATCTCGCCTCGTTCGACCGCGAGCGCCGGCTGATCATCCACGGTCGCGCCGACGACATGATGATCCTGAACGGCATCAACATTTTCCCGGTCGAGATCGAGCGCGTGCTGGAAACCCATCCCGCGGTCGCGGCGGCGGCCGCGTTCCCGCTCGCATCGCCGGTGCACGGGCAGATCCCGATGGCGGCCGTCGAGCTGCGCGAAGGGGCCGCGTCCAGCGCGGCGGAGCTCCTTGCGTGGGTACGCCGCGAGCTCGGCGTGCGTGCGCCGCGCCGCATCGAGGTGGTGCCGGCGATGCCGCGCAACGCGCAGGGCAAGATCCTGAAGCGCGAGCTGGCGCAGCGCTTCGCGCGGGCGGCGGGGTGAGCATGGAGGCGCGCGCGATCCGCGCCGCCCTGGTGGAGGGCCTCGAGGCCGGAGGCGTGTGGCAGGTCAATCGCGTCGACCTCCGCGAGCGCTTCCTGGCCGGCGAGCTCGACCTTACGTTCGCGGAGCTCGCGATGGACAGCCTCGCGAAAATGGAGCTCTGCATCGCGATCGAAGTCGCGACCGGCGTGTCGCTCGCCCCCGAGGAGCTCGACCGCCACGGGTCGCTCGGAGCGCTGGTCGGCGAGATCGGCAGGCGTCATGGTGCTTGACGCCTACCTCGCCGACCTCGCGCGCTGCACGACCGTCAACCAGTTCAACCGGTTGCACATCCTGCTCGAGAACGTGCTCGCGCCCGGCGAGGTGACGGCGCTGATCGACGGCGTGCGCGCGCGCGGCCTCACGGTGCCGCAACCGGCCGCGCACTGGCTCGCGCGCCTCGACACGCTGCTCCGCTCGCACGGGCGGCGCGTGCAGCCCTATGAGCGGCATGCGCTCGCCGAAGGCGCGACCGCCTACGCCGCGCCGGGGACGACGGCCGAGCGCGCCGCGCGCACGCTCGTGATCGCCTTCACCGGCGACGCCAACCGCCTGATGATGCCGATCGCGCTCCTGCTGCAGCACTGCCCGGCCGAGCGCCACGAGTTCGTGGTGCTGGTCGACCGGCAGCGCAGCCTGTACCTGAACGGCGTCGCGGGTCTCGGGACGGACCTGCCGTCGACGATCGCGCGCCTCGCGGAGGTCGCGGCGCCGACGCGCTACCGCCGCGCCGTCAGCTTCGGCACCAGCGCGGGCGGCCTCGCGGCCGTGTGGACCGGCGTCGCGCTGGGCCTGGCGCGCGCGGTGTCGGTCGGCGGCGTGACGCCCGCCCAGGTGAGCGAGCGCGTGCAGACGCAGCACCTGCGCACCGAGGCCTTCGACGAGGTGGTCCGGCAGAATGTGACGCGGCTGCCCGAGGTGCTGCTGGTCGCCGGCGAGCGCAACGTCCGCGACAACGAGAAGGCGCTCGCCATGACGGCGCTGCTGCCCGCAGCGACGATCACCGTGCCCGGGTCGACGCACCACAACGTGCTCTACGACATCTGGAACCGCGGCGAGCTGGACGACTTCCTCGAGCGGCTGCTCGACGAGGCGCCCGCGTAGCGTTCCGGCACCAGGTCAATGAACCTGGTACCGGCGCCAGCGTCAGGGCGGGGGGCCGGCGCGCAGCTTGATGTGGACGTTCTTTTCCTGCGTGTAGCGCATCAGCTCCTCGAAGCACTCCTCGCGCCCGAAGCCCGACTGCCGCACGCCGCCGAACGGCGCGCCGAGGAAATGCCGGCCGACCTCGTTGATCCACACGTAGCCGACGGCGACCGCCATGGCGGTGCGGTGCGCGGTGGTGAGGTCGTTGGTGAAGATCGCGCAGGTGAGGCCGTAGGGCACCGCGTTGACGTCCTCGAGCATCCTGCTTTCGTCGGTCCAGGGCAGGATCGCGAGCACCGGGCCGAAGATCTCCTCCTGCGCGATGCGCATCCGCTGCGTCACGTCGCAGAACACCGTCGGCTCGAGGAAGTGGCCGTTCGCGAGCGCGGGATCGCTCGGGCGGCGCCCGCCGCACAGCAGGCGCGCGCCTTCGGCGTGCGCGGAGGCGACGTAGCCTTCGACGCGCTCGAGCTGCGCGCGGCTGACGATGGCGCCCATCGTCGTCGCCGGGTCGGTCGGCAATCCGGGCCGGAACGCGGCGACGAGCATCTTGACCCGCTCGAGCACCGCGGCGTAGATCGACGCGTGCACGAACGCGCGGCTGGTCGAGCCGCACGACTGCCCGCACCACGTGAAGTTCATGCCGCCGACGACGCCGGCGGCGACCTCGTCCGGATCGGCGTCGGGAAACGCGATCAGCGCGTTCTTGCCGCCCAGCTCCAGCATCACCGGCTTGACCGTGTCGGCGGCCGCGCGCATCACGGCGCGCCCCGCCGCGACGCTCCCGATGATCGCGACCATCGCGACGCCCGGATGTGACGCCAGCGCCGCGCCCGTGGCGCGATCGCCTGGCAGCACGTTGAACGCGCCCGGCGGCAACAGGTCGGCGGTGAGCTCCGCCAGGCGCAACGACGACAGCGGCGCCTGGTCGGGAGGCTTGACGATCACGCTGTTGCCGGCGGCGAGCGGCGCCGCCGACTTCCCGGCCGCGAACATGAACGGATGGTTGAACGGGACGATGCGCGCGACGACGCCGAGCGGCTCGCGCACCGAGAAATTCACCGCGCCCGGCCCCATCGGGATCGAGGCCCCCTTCATCTCGGTGACCAGCCCGGCGAAGAACTCGAGCTGCGCGGCGGCGACGTTCGCGTCGCTCGCCATCTCGCGCACCGGGTTGCCGCCGTTCACCGCATCGATCCACGCGAGCTCCTCGGCGTGCTCGCGCACGCGCGCGGCGAGCGCGCGCAGGATGCGGGCGCGTTCGAGTGGCACGACCGCGCGCCAGGCATCGAAACCGCGCCGCGCTGCCGCGACCGCCGCGTCGACGTCGGCAGGGCCGGCGACCGCGACCGCGCCGAGTGCAGCGCCGGTGCCCGGATCGAAGGTCGGATCGCGACGAGCGTCGGCGGGCGCGTGCCAGCCCCCGCCGTAGTACAGGTCGCGTCGCGCGGGGAGCTCGTGGCGGGCCATGTTCGTTCGCCTCCGTGGCTCAGAGCATCGCGCGCGGGTCGCCGCGGCCGAGACGCCCGATCGCCGCATTGAGGCCGATCGACAGCACGAACAGCACGATCAGGAGCGCGTACATCCGGGGCATGTCGAAGGTCGCGTAGGCCTGGATGACCAGGTAGCCCAACCCCTTGTTCGACAGCTTGGTCTCGGCCAGCAGCGTGCCGATGACCGCGACGCCGAGGCCCAGCCGGAAGCCGTTGACGATCGGCTGGCGCATGGCCGGCAGGTAGATCGACGTCACCATCTTCCACGGCGTGGCGCGGAAGCTGCGCCCGACGCGGATCAGCACGTCGTCGATCTGGCGCATGCCGGCGGCGGCGCTGATCGCGACCGGGAAGAAGCACGACACCACGCCCATCGCGATCTTCGAGCCGGCTCCGACGCCGAACCACATCAGCATCACCGGGAAGAAGATGATCTTGGGCGTCGGACCGAGGTAGAGCAGCAGCGACTCGAACGCGTTGGACAGGAAGCGGTTCGCGCCGAGCGCAATGCCGACGGCGAGCCCGGAGAGCCCGCCGATGACCACCGCGACGCCGATCTCCATCGCGGTGACGCCGAGGTTGGCGTAGAAGTCCGTGCGTCCGAGCAGTCCGACGAGCGACTTGCCGATCGCCTGCAGCGACGGCACCACGTCGCGGAACAGGAGCCCCGACATCGCCAGCGCTTCCCATGCGGCGAGTACGACGACGACGATCGCGACGCGCACGAGCAGCACGCGCCGCCGCGTCGACGCGGGCCGGGGCGGCGCGGCGATCACCGGTGCGGCCGCAGCCATCGCTCCACGCGCTCGGTCAGGTCGAAGAACACGATCGACGTCAGGACCACGAAGAAGATCGCGCCGTAGGTGCCGGGCAGGTCGTAGCGCTCGGCGAGCTCGTTCACGAGCTGCCCGAGCCCGCCGAAGTTGATCAGGAACTCGACGCCGACGATGTTGATCATCGCGAACACGAGCCCGAGCCGCATCCCGACGAACACCGTCGGCAGTTCCGCGGGCAGCAGGATCTTCCAGAACTGCTGGCGGCGCGACAGCTTGAACGAGCGGCCCACGTCGATCAGCACCGCGCGCGTCCCGGCGAGCCCCTCGACGGTCTTCAGGATCACCGGCGCGAGGCCCGCGGCGAACCCGATCATCACGATGGTCGTCGCGCTGCGGCCGAAGATCACCAGGAACAGCGGGTACATGAGCACGATCGGCGCGGCGGCGAGCGCGCCGACCCAGGTCTCCGTGGCGAGCCGCAGCACCCGGTAGCGGTAGAGCAGGACGCCGAGGCCGACGCCCACGGTGCCAAGCAGCAGCGCCGCCCACAGCACCTCCTGGGTGGTCTGCCAGAAGCGCGCCGGCACGTGCTCCTCGGCGACGATGCGCGGGATCGCGGCGACGATCTGCGAGGGCAGCGGCACGATGAACGCGTTGATCGTCCCGACGCGAATCAGCGCTTCGACCAGGGCGAACGCGGCGACGACCGACGCGACGCCGAACGCGCGCGCGGGCCACGGCGACCCGCCGGCGGCGAGCGTGCTCACCGCCTGCCTCCCTCGAGCACGCGCGCCTCGTCGGCGGCGATGCCGCGGCTCGCCTCCTCGCGCAGGTCGTGCCAGATCTGCGCCACGGTGTGCCCGAACGCGTCGCTGCCGACGATCTCGGCATCGCGCGGATGCGGCAGCCCGACGTCGACGACGCGCTTCAGCCGCCCGGGGCGGTAGGTCATCACCAGCACGCGGTCGGAGAGCTGCACCGCCTCGGTCAGGTTGTGCGTGATGAGGAGCGTGGTCTGCCGGAGCTCCTGCTGGATCTGCAGCACCTTGTCGCCGAGCAGCACGCGCGTCTGCTCGTCGAGCGCCGCGAACGGCTCGTCCATCAGCAGGATCTTGGGCTCGGAGGCGAGCGTGCGCGCGATCGCGACGCGCTGGCGCATGCCGCCCGACAGCTCGGACGGGTAGCGGCGCTCGAACCCGGACAGCCCGACCAGCTTGACGAAATGCGCGGCCCTGTCGGCGCGCTCGCTCTTGCCCATCCCGGCGATCTCGAGCGGGAAGGCGACGTTGTCGAGCACCGAGCGCCAGGGAAACGTCGACTCCTCCTGGAACACCATGCCGATCGCCGGGTGCGTGCCCGAGATCGTCGTGCCCTCCACGGTGACGCGGCCCTGGTACTCGCCGGTCAGCCCGCCGATGATGTTGAACAGCGTCGACTTGCCGCAGCCCGACGGCCCGATGATCGAGACGAACTCGCCCGGGGCGACGCTGAACGACACGTCGTCGACCGCCGTCACGGTCTGGTCGGCGGTGACGAAGTGCTTGACGATGTGCTCGACCTCGAGCTGAGCGCGCGGCGGCGTCATTTCAACGCTTTCCTGCCGGCGCGGCCGCCGCCGAATTCGCGGGCGTCGACCCGCCTGTCACGCGCACGTCCACGACCGCGACCGCGCCGCGCTCGACCGCGGCGACGGCGCGCGCGAGCGCGTCGGCGAGCTCGGGGCGCGAGACGACCGGTCCGAACCCTTCCGCGCCCTGCGCGCGCGCCAGCGCGGCGAGGTCGATCTCCGGATCGGCCATGCGCTGGCCGATCCACTTGTTCGCGACCGGCCGGTGGCGCGCCTTCGCGACGCGCTCCTGATGCACCTCGTCGTTGTAGAACGAGCGGTTGTTGGTGACGACGACGAGCAGCGGGATGCGGTAATGCACCGCGGTCCACAGCGCGGTCGCGCCCATCAGGAAGTCGCCGTCGCCGCACACGGCGACGGTGAGGATCCCGCGCTCGCGCAACGCGAGCGCGGCACCGACGCCCAGGCCCGGTCCCGCTCCGATGCCGCCGCCGCCGTCCGAGCCGAGGAAATCGAGCGGCCCGCGGAACGGCCAGCTCGCGCCGTTCCACGACAGCGGCAGGTGCGCGAGCGAGCATCGCCTCGGACCGACGGCGTCCTTGAGCGCGCTCGCGACGTGGTCGGTGGTGAGCGCCCCGCCCGGCAGCGCCGGCCTGGGATGGTCGTGCCTGGGCGCCGCGTGGCGCGGCTTGCCCGGACCGAGAGCGGCGAGCAGGGCGCCCACCGTGGCGTCCGGGGTCGCCGCGAGATGCACGTCGACCGGCGGCAGCCCCTGGTGGTCCATGCTCCAGCCGTTGTGCAGCACGTGGTCGAGCGAGGCGTGCACGACGCGCGCGCGCGGCTCGCCGCGGCACGCGGCGGCAAGCGTGCCGGCGAGGTCGACCCAGTCGAGCGACAGGATGACGTCGGCTGCCGCGATCGCCTGCGCGACGTCGCCCGTCAGCATCAGCGACGGCGCGCCGACGTGCTGCGGATGGTCGGTCGGGAACGCGGCGCCGACCTTGAGGTCGGTGACGACGCCGGCGCCGAGCCGCTCGGCGAGACGCACGCGCTCGTCCCACGCGCGCTCGTCGCGCGACACGCGGCCCATTAGGATAATCGGCCGCGCCGCCGCGGTCAGGAGCGCCGTCGCGCGCTGCAGCGCCCCACCGTCGGGCGCGTGCGAGACGACCGGCGCGTAGCGCGTCGCATCGATCGCAGGCAGCGGCGCGTCGAGACGCGCTTCCTGCATGCCGGCGTCGAGGTTCACGTACACCGGCCCCTTGGGCTCGGTGCCGGCATGCCACGCGGCGCGCAGCACCGCCTCGCGCGCCGCGGCGGGCGACGCGGGCTGGTCGTCCCACTTGACGTACGAGCGCACGATGGCGCCCTGGTCGCGCGCGGTGTGGATCCAGTCGATCCACGGCCGGCGCTGCGCCGCGTCGACCGGCCCGGTCGCGCCGAGCATCACGACCGGCATCCGGTCGCACCACGCGTTGAAGATCGCCATCGTCGCGTGGAACAGCCCGACGTTGCTGTGCAGCGCGACGGCGAGCGGCGCGCCGGTCGCCTTCGCATAGCCGTGCGCGATCGCGACCGCGTGCTCCTCGTGCAGGCACAGCAGGATCTGCGGTTCGCGGTTGCCGAGGAAGTTGACGAGGCTGTCGTGCAGGCCGCGGAAGCTCGCGCCCGGAGTGAGCGCGATCCAGGGTACGCCGGTGGCGCGCAGCGCCGCGGCGACGACGTCGCTGCCGAAGGCGGGCGCGCTCGCGAGCGGCCCATCGGGCCGCTCGATCGGTATCGCCGCGCGCCGCGTGCGCGCGCCCGGGACCTTGGTGCGCGCGGCCATCGTCGCGAATCGCTCGCGTTCCTAGCGCGGCGGGATCTGGATCAACGTCTGCAGCTGCTCGGGCGTGAGCTGCGTCGCGGTGAACTTGAGGTCGACCGCGTCCTTGACGATCGTCTCGAGACCGACGACGCGGTCCGGATCGACCGCGGCCTTCGGGAAGAACTGGTCGCGCGTGCGCTTCGCCGTCTCGATCGGGATGCCCACGAACTCGGCGTAGGTCCTGAGGGCCGCGGGATCGTCCGAGTACATCCAGTCGATCGTCTCGCGGTAGGCCTTCATGTAGCGGTCGACCACCGCCTTGCGCGTCTGCAGCGTCTGCAGGTTGGCGATGTTGACGCGCACCGTCTGGCCCTTGAACACGGCCGCGTCGTTCCCGCTCGCGATCACGCGGATCGCACCTTCGTCCAGCTGCTTCAGCCCGAAGGGCGGGGCCGACCAGCCGACGTCGATCTGGCCCGACATCACCTGCGTGAGCGTCGCCGCCGGGCCGCCGGTGGCGGTCGGCTTCGCCTTGAGGTCGTACTGCTTCATGTACGCGGTGACGATGCCGTGCGTCGAGCTGCCGTTGGTCGAGTAGGCGATCGTCTTGCCGTCCGTGTCCTTGAGCGTCTTGATCGGCGATGCGGCCGGCACGTACCAGAAGAGGTCGCCTGCGCCGGTGGTCTCGGCGCTGATGATGCGCACCGGCGCGCCCTTCGAGAACAGCGACAGGGCGCCCATGATGCCCCCGGCGATGCCGAGGTCCGCGCTGCCCGAGACCACCGCCTGCTGCGTTTCGCCCGCACCCTGCGTCCACAGGATTTCCAGCACGAGCCCGTGCTTCTTGAAGATGCCGGCGCGCTGCCCGACCTCCGAGATCGAGGTGTCCCAGTTGCCGCGCTGGCCCGCGGCGATCTTGAGCGTGTCCTGCGCGTGGGCCGCCCCGACGAACGCGGCGGCGGCGAGCGCCGCGACGGCGCTGCGGATGAGCGTGGTGTGACGCATCGGTTCCTCCGGTGGATGGCGCTACCGTCCCGACGCGGGCGGTGGCACTGTGCTGGAACGCCCCGCGCGGCGGGACGTGCGCGCGAGTGTCGCGTGAGCGGGCGCGTTTCGTCAATGCGGCGGCGCCTTTGGGCCGGGCCCGCCTTGCGGCCCGGACGCTTAGGAACCTAAGATTACGGCCCGCCCATCGCCGTTCGCCGGGTCGGGCTTCAGCCCGACGCCTTCGCGGCTCGCGCCGGACGCTCCTCCCGATTCCAAGCTCCCTACGCCCAGCCCGGTGCCCGACCCCGCCTCCCTGCCGCTGGAGCTCGTCATCGCGCGCGCCGAGGACATCGCGACCGGCGTGCGCATGTTCGAGCTGCGCGACCCGGCGGGCGCGCCCTTGCCCCCGTTCTCGGCGGGGTCGCACATCACCGTCCGCGTGCCCAACGGCGCCGAGCGCAAGTACTCGCTGTGCAACGATCCCGCCGAGCGCGACCGCTACGAGATCGCGGTCAAGCGCGACACCTCCGGTCGAGGCGCGTCGGTCAGCCTCGTCGACGAGGCCCGCATCGGAGATCGGCTGAACGCGTCGCTCCCCGACAACGCGTTCGCGCTCGACGAGCGGGCGAGCGGGGCGATCTTCGTCGCCGGCGGCATCGGCATCACGCCGATCCTCGCGATGATCCGCGCGCTCGAAAGCCGCGGCGAGACCGCGTGGAGGCTCTACTACCTGGTGCGCGACCGCGCGTCCGCGCCGTTCGCCGATGTCCTCGACGACCCGGCGCTGCGCTCGCGCGTGACGGTCCACGCCGACGGCGGCGATCCTACGCGCTCGTTCGACCTGTGGCCATTGTTCGACAAGCCCGGCAAGGCGCACGTCTACTGCTGCGGGCCGCGTCCGCTCATGGACGCGGTGCGCGACATGACCGGCCACTGGCCCGCCGGCAGCATCCATTTCGAGAGCTTCGTCGACGGCGCCGCGATGGCGCTCCCCGAGGACCGCGCATTCACCGTCCGCCTCGCGCGAAGCGGCGGCGAGGTCGCGGTGCCGGCCGGCGTGACGATCCTCGACGCGTTGCGGCGGTCCGGCCACGTCCACCCGTCGTCGTGCGAGAGCGGGACCTGCGGCACCTGCAAGACGCGCCTGTTGTCCGGCGAGGCCGAGCACCGCGACCTGGTACTCGCGCCCGACGAACAGGCCGACCACATCATGATCTGCGTGTCGCGCGCGCGCTCCGACGTGCTGGAGCTCGACCTGTGAGCACGGCCGGACCGCTCCGAGCGGGTCGGTCATGAGCGCTGCGCGACCCGTGAGGATCGGCGTCGCGGGTCTCGGCCGCGCGTTCGCCTTCATGCTGCCGACCTTCCGCGGCGATCCGCGCGTGCAACTGGTCGCCGCCGCCGATCCGCGCGAGGCGGCGCGCCGCCAGTTCGTCGCGGACTTCGGCGGGCACGCCTGCGAAAGCGTCGAGGTGCTGGTGCGCGACGACGCCGTCGACGTGGTGTACGTCGCGACGCCGCACCAGCACCATGCGGAGCACGTCGCGCTGGCCGCCGCGGCCGGCAAGCACGTGCTGTGCGAGAAGCCGATGGCCTTGTCGGCGACCGAATGCCACGCGATGATCGACGCCTGCGTGCGCGGCGGCGTGCACCTGGTCGTCGGCCACAGCCACGGCTTCGACGCACCGGTCGCGCTGGCGCGGCACCTCGTCGACGAGGGCGCGCTGGGCCGGGTGCGCATGATCACGGCGCTCAACTTCACCGATTTCCTCTACCGGCTGCGGCGTCCCGAGGAGCTCGACCCGATGCGCGGCGGCGGCGCGGTGTTCAACCAGGCCGCGCACCACGTCGACGTGGTGCGGCGCATCGCCGGCACGCGCGCGGTGTCGGTCCGCGCCGAGGTCGGCCGCTGGGACGAAGCACGGCCGGTCGACGGCGCCTACGCCGCGATCATCCGCTTCGAGGATGGCGCGTTCGCGACGCTGGTCTACAGCGGCTACGCCCATTTCGACAGCGATGCGTGGACCGGCTGGATCGGCGAGATGGGGCAGGGTCGCGACCCGCAGGCCTATGGCGTGGCACGCCGGCGGCTCGCGTCGCTCGACGATCCGGCCGACGAGGCGGCGCTCAAGGCGAAGCAGAACTACGGTGGCGATGCGCCGTCGATTGCCGCCCGTCCGCCGCCGCCCGCCGGTCACCAGCATTTCGGTCCGCTGATCGTCTCGTGCGAGCGCGGCGACCTGCGACCCCTGCCTACCGGCGTCGAAGTGTGCGACGACCGCGAACGACGGTTCATCGCGCTGAAGCCGCCTGTCGTGCCGCGTGCGGAGGTGATCGACGAGCTGTACGGAGCGGTCGCGCACGGCCGGCGACCGCTCCACGACGGCGCTTCCGCGCTGGCCACCGTCGAGATCTGCCTCGCGATGCTGCGCTCGGCCCGCGAAGGCCGCGACGTGGCGCTCGAGCATCAGGTGGCGTTCGGCCACGGAGCACGCCCATGACCGATGCCGCCCCGCTTTCGACCGACCTCGAGATCTCGCGCGAGGTGCTGCGCCGCTGGCACGAGGACGTGCCCAACGACCGGCTCGCGCACCTCGTCAAGGATACCTGGCGGGCGTTCCAGCGCTCACTGTCGCTGCGGCTCGCGCGGCACGGCATCCCGCACGGCCACTGGACGTTCCTGCGCGTGCTGTGGGAGCGCGACGGCCTCACGCAGCGCGAGCTCGCGATCCGCGCCGGCGTGTCGGAGCCGGCGACGCTCGCCGCGTTGCGCTCGATGGAGGCGGCCGGGCACCTGACGCGGCGCCACCGCCCCGGCAACCGCAAGAACGTGTACGTCGTGCTGACGCCGCGGGGCAAGGCGCTCCGGCGCAAGCTGGTGCCGCTCGCGGTGAGCGTCAACGCCGTGGCGACCCGGGGGCTGCGCGCCGCCGACGTCGCGGTCACGCGCCGCGTGCTGCTCGCGATCCTCGAGCGGCTTGCGCGCGACGAGCTCGCGCTGGCGGCCGGGGCCGCGGCGACACAGCGTCCCGGCCGCCTGCGGCGGGCACGCGCGGTCCCCGCGGCGCCGGCTCGACAGCCACGCCGGCGCGGCGCATCATGAAGATTAGGGTCCTAACCATTTCGCTCCGGAGGCCCCCATGCTGACCCGCGAGGAGAACGACCTCCTGTGCCGCGTCGAAGGCGACGCCCCGATGGGACGCATCGCGCGCGCGCACTGGATCCCGGCGTGCCTGTCCGAGGAGGTCGCGGAAGCCGACGGGACGCCGGTGCCGGTGCGTCTGCTCGGCGAGGACCTCGTCGCGTTCCGCGATTCGGAGGGCCGGGTCGGGCTGCTCGGCCGCCAGTGCCCGCACCGGCGGGCGTCGCTCCTGCTCGCGCGCAACGAGGACTGCGCGCTGCGCTGCCTCTACCACGGCTGGAAGATCGACGTGTCGGGCAACGTGCTCGAGATGCCGTCCGAGACCTCCGGCAGCGCGCTGAAGGCGAAGGTGAAGCACGTCGCCTACCCGACGCACGAATGGGCGGGCGTGGTGTGGACCTACCTGGGACCCGCGGCGGAGCAACCCGAGTTCCAGCCGCCCTCGTGGGCGCCGCGCGCCGAGACCAAGGTCTCGGTCGCCAAGGTCATCGTGCCGTGCAACTGGGCGCAGATCCTCGAGGGCGCGATCGACTCGGCGCACAGCTCGACGCTGCATTCGTCGGACATGGTGCCCGCCCGCGTCGAGAGCGCGAAGGCGACGGCGACGATGTGGTACCGCCCGTCGACCGACAAGGCGCCGCGGCTGCAGGTGCAGCGCACCGGCTACGGCTTCCGCTACGCCGCGCTGCGCCGGCCGATCACCGATTCGGCGAACAACGAATACGTGCGCCTCACCGTGTTCGTCGCGCCGTTCACCGTGCTGATCCCGCCCAACGACCAGTACGGCCTCGCCAACGTCAACGTCCCGATCGACGACACGCATACGATGTTCCTGTTCATCGCTTGGGGCGACGACGCGACGACGGTTCCCGACACGGAGAGCTGGCGCAAGTTCCTCGGCGCGCAGCTCGGCCTCGACCTCGATCGCGAGTACCACCCGCTGCGCACGCTCGAGAACCGCTTCTGGCAGGACCGCGCGGCGATGAAGGCCGGCAACTTCACCGGCATCAAGGGCTTCCCCAACCAGGACATTGCGATGTGGGTGACGATGGGACCGATCGCCGACCGCTCGCGCGACGTGCTCGGCGCCTCCGACGTGGCGATCGTCGAGTTCCGCCGCCAGATGCTCGAGGCGGCGAAGGCCGTGCGCGAGGGCAAGCCGCCGATCGGCACCGGGACCGATCGCATCCCGCGCACGATCCGCAGCTACCAGAAGATCGTGCCCAAGACGGTGGACTGGCGGACGCTGGGCGTCGACTGACGCCCGCCGCCGCTCCTCGCATGACGCACACGCTCGAGCTCTCGATCGCGGTCGGTCCGTACGACCGCATGCGCCCGTTGATCGACGGCGAAGTGCGCATCGACGGCGTCGATCCGGTGATCATGACCTTCACGCCCGAGGAGATGTTCTTCCGGGCGTTCCGCCATGCCGAGTTCGACGTGTGCGAGCTGTCGATGTCGAGCCAGGTGGTCAAGGTGGCGCGCGGCGAGAACGCCTACGTCGGCGTGCCGGTGTTTCCGTCGCGCGCGTTCCGCCACACGTCGATCTACGTGCGGCGCGACCGCATCGCGCGGCCCGAGGACCTGAAGGGCAGGCGCATCGGCGTCCCGGAGTATCAGCTCACCGCCAACGTGTGGGCCCGCGCGATCCTGCACGACGACCACGGCGTCGCGCCGTCGGACGTCACCTGGGTGCAGGGCGGCATCGACGAGCCCGGGCGCCCCGAGAAGATCGCTCTCACGTTGCCGCCGTCGATCCGCGTCGAGGCCGCGCCGGAAGGCGACACGCTCTCGGCGATGCTCGACCGCGGCGATCTCGATGCCTTCATCGGGCCGCGGCCGCCGTCGTCGCGGCACCCCGGCGTCGGCTGGCTGTTCGCCGACCCGACCGCCGCCGCGAAGGATTATTTCCGGCGCACGCGCGTCTTCCCGATCATGCACGTGCTGGGCGTGCGCCGCACGCTGGTCGACCGGCATCCGTGGCTGCCGGCGGCGCTGCTGAAGGCGTTCGAGGCGTCGAAGGCGCTCGCGGTGCAGCGGCTCGGCGACACGTCGGCGACCAAGGTGACGCTCCCCTTCGTCGAGGAGCAGCTCAAGGCCGCGCGCGAGCTGCTCGGCGACGACTTCTGGCCGTACGGCGTCGCGCGCAACCGCCATGTCGTCGAGGCGTTCCTGCGCCATCACCACGCGCAGGGATTGTCGTCACGCCCAGTCGGCGTCGACGAGATGTTCCACCCGACGACGTTCGAGGTGTCGCAGCTTTGAATCAGTGCGCCGGGTAGCCGGGCGCCTTCATCGCCCCCTGCTTGAACGCGCGCGACGCGGTCTGGTAGTACGCGATCGCCTCGTTCGCGAGCGCGGCGTCGACCGGCACGGGCGTCGACTCGAACGTGGCGGCATCGACATGGAACGCTTCGATCTTGCGGCCCGGCGAAAGCACCGTCAGCGTGCCGTCGCGCAGGTAGCCGAGCGACTGGTAGTTGCTGACGAACGCGCGCTCGGGCCCCGAAGGAACCTCGAACACCGAGCGGCCGAAGAAATAGTCGTCGCCATCGGCGCGCAGGACGTCGAGGAGCGTCGGCGGGACGTCGATCTGGCTGACGACGCCGTCGTAGACGCCCGGGTCCACGAGCTTCGGCGCCCAGAGGATCAGCGGGATCCGGTAGCCCGCGACCGGCAATCGGGTCTTGCCCGCGACCGCCGCGCAGTGGTCGGCGATGAACACGAACAGCGCGTCGTCGAACCACGGCTTGTGGCGAGCCGCCTCGATGAACTGCCCGATCGCCCAGTCGGTGTACATGACGCCGCCCTCGCGTCCGCCCGGCGAGCGGATCGGGATGCGCCCGTCCGGATAGGTGAAGGGCCGGTGGTTCGACGTCGTCATGATGTGCGTGAAGGTCGGCGCGCCGGTCGCGGCATTGGCATCGATCACGGCGAGCGCGTTGGCGAACAGCGATTCGTCCGCCACGCCCCAGACGTTCTCGAACGCGATCGACGCCTTCGGGAAGTCGCTGCGGTCGACGATGCGGTAGTCGTTCGCCTCGAAGTAGGCGTTCATGTTGTCGAACATGCCGTAGCCGCCGTACACGAAGCTGATCCTGAATCCCTGGTGCTCGAGGAGCTCGCCCATCGTCGACAGGTGCTCGTTGCCGGGCCGGCGGACGATCGCCTGGCCGGGAACCGGCGGTGTGCCGAGCGACACCGCCTCCAGCCCGCGCACCGTGCGCGTGCCGGTCGCGTACATGTTGGCGAAGCGCAGGCCTTCGCGGGCGAGGCGGTCGAGGACGGGCGTGAGTCCCTGCTTCGAGCCGTACGCGCCGAGGAACTCGGCGGACAGGCTCTCGACGGTGACGAGGATCACGTGCCGCGGGCGGCGCGGCATCCAGGACACGTGCGGCTCGGTCGACTCGTGCTCGATGGCCACCTCGAGCGACGGGTAGCCCTTGAGCGGCTGGCGGGCGACGCCGAGCGAATCGAGCAGCTGGTCCGCCTCGTCCTGCGGCATCGTCGCGTAGTGCTTGTCGTAGTCGAGCTCGTTGCGCCGCGCGGCGGCCACGAACGAGAAGATGCCGTTGCCGGCGAGCTCGTCGGCGTACGCGTTGCCGGTCGCCGTCATCTGCTCGATGCTGGCGACGCTGAGCGCGACGAGGGGCAGCACGACCGCAGCGGCCACATACGCGAGGCGACGCCTGCGCGAGGTCGCGGCGTGGTCGGCGCGGCGCACCGCCGGCCGCAGCGCGAACGCGACGAGGAGCGCCGCACCCGCGATCCCGCCGACGATCCATGCCACCGGGTAGGATTCGCGGATGTTGCCGATCACCTCATGCGTGTAGAGGAGGTAGTCGACCGCGATGAAGTTGAAGCGCGTCGAGAACTCGAGCCAGAACGTCGCTTCGGCCAGCGCTACGAACAGCAGCGCGAAGATCGCCAGCGCGAGCCACACGAAGCGCAGCGCGTGATGGGCCCGCGATGCGCGCCACCGATCGGGCAGCGCCGCTTCGTAGAGCCACACCGGCGCGAGCAGCGCGCAGAGCACGACGAGGTCGAACCACAGGCCTTTCGCGAACACCGCCGGCCACTGCGCGAGCGGGACGGCCTCGGTGCCGGTCCACAGCGCCAGGGCGAAGCGCGTGAGCGTGAATATCGCGACGGCGCAAAGGCCGTAGATCGATGGAATGCCGAGGCGGACGAAGGGACGGGGCACGATGGAATGGACCGCGGCGGCGGCGAACCGTTCGGCAGGCGACGCTCGTGTCGTTCCAGTATGGACCCGGATGGCCGGGGCGTCGTTGATCCAGCGCATGCCCGGTCCCGGCGCGGGATGCGGCATTCCCGTCTCCCCGCGCTACGGGGAGCGGTTCGGGGCGAGGGGCGCCGTTGCGTCCCGCCCCGCGTGACAGGCTGAGCCTCGGACGATGTCCAACGGTCCTATTCTTGGCTATGCGCTCGCCGGCCTGGCATTGCTGTTGTTCGCCGCGAGCATCCTGCTGACGCGCCTCGCGACCCGGCGGGTGCCGCTCGCGACCGGCTTCGTCGTCTCGCTCGCGGTCAACGTGCTGGTCGCGGCGCTGGTGTTCGGCGTCGAGCTGGCCGTGCGCCGCGAGCCCG
>DATLIR010000114.1:0-10018 GCA_035539315.1 Casimicrobiaceae bacterium | reverse complement strand
GCTCGCTGCCGTGCTGGCGGAGCGTGGCGCCCTGGCCGATCCCGGTGCGCCGATCCTGCTCGAGCGGTATGCCCGCCGCCACGCCGGGCAGCGCCGAGCCGAACAGGCGGACCAGCCCGTCGGTGACTGCCTGCATGGCGGCGACCGGGGCGGCGCGGCGGCGGGCATACCGCTCGAGCAGGATCGGCGCACCGGGATCGGCCAGGGCGCCACGCTCCGCCAGCACGGCAGCGAGCGCCTGCGCATCGCCGAAGCCCAGGTTGACGCCCTGGCCCGCGAGCGGATGGATGCCGTGGGCCGCATCGCCGGCGAGCGCGAGCCGGTGGGCGATCACCGCCGGAAGGCGCAGGAAGGCGAGCGGGAAAGTCGCGGCCGGCGTGATCGGGGTGAGCGCGCCCAGAGCGCGCGCGCCTGCGTCGGCGACGCGCTCGGCCAGCGCCTGGTCGTCGAGCGCTGCCAGCTCCGCGGCGAGCGCCGTGGGCGCCGACCAGACGATCGAGATGCGCTCGCCCGGCAATGGCAGCCACGCGAGCACGCCGCCGTCGGCCCGGAACCACTGGTGCGCGATGCCGCGGTGCGGTCGCTCGCAGGCGAAATTGGCCACGACGGCGGTCTGGCCGTAGGGGCGCGGCTCCGCGACGATGCCCGCGGCCGCGCGCACCCACGAGCGCACGCCGTCCGCGCCGACGACGAGCCTTGCGGTGATGCTGCGCCCGTCGCCCAGTGCGAGCGTGCCGTGCGAAGGCGTCCAGGTGAGCGACACGAACGCAGCCGGCGCGGCGGTCTCTGCACCGGCGGCGTGGACCGCCTCGACCAGCGCGGCGCGCAGCACGCGCTCCTCGACGATCCACGCGAGCGCCCGCTCGGCGAGGTCGTAGGCGTCGAACGACAGCTGCGCGCCGCGATCGCCTTCGATCCGCATCGACTCGACCGGCGCGAGGCGCGCCTCGGGCAGCGACTGCCACGCGCCCAGCGTGCGCAGGAACGCGGCGCTGCCCGGACTGATCGCATAGACGCGCGTGTCCCAGCCCTCGAGCGGCGCGGGTGGCGCCGCCACGGCAGCGCGGTCGGCGAGCGTGACGGAGAGCCCCTGGCGCGCGAGCGCGGCCGCGAGCGCGAGCCCCGGCAACCCGGCGCCCGCCACCAGCACGTCGCGTTCGCTCGCGCTCACAGCGTCTCGATCACGAGGTTCTGGTTGGTGTAGATGCAAAGCTCCCCGGCGATCGAAAGCGCCTGCCTGACGATGTCCGGCGCCGGCAGCGTGCTGTGCAGGAGCAAGGCCCGTGCCGCCGCCTGCGCATAGGCCCCGCCCGAGCCGATCGCGACGATGCCGTGCTCGGGCTCGAGGACGTCGCCGGTGCCGGTGATCACGAGCGAGGCCGATGCGTCCGCGATCACCAGCATCGCCTCGAGCCGCCGCAGGATGCGGTCCGAGCGCCAGTCCTTGGCGAGCTCGACGGCAGCGCGCGTCAGGTGTCCCTGGTGCTTGTCGAGCTTCGCCTCGAAGCGCTCGAACAGCGTGAACGCGTCGGCGGTCGCGCCGGCGAAGCCGGCCAGCACGCGGTCGTGGTGGAGCCGGCGCACCTTGCGCGCGGTCGACTTGACGATGACCGCGCCGAGCGTGACCTGGCCGTCGCCGCCCAGCGCGACGGCGCCGTCGCGGCGGACCGACAGGATCGTGGTGCCGTGGAAGAGGTCCATGGGGCTTGGTCCGGGTCGCGCCGCCCACGCGGCGGCGGCTCCGGGGGCGCTACTGTGCCTTCTTGAGGAAGTGGCGCGGCGAGATTCCGATGAGCAGCAGCAGCGCCCGGACGATCGGCGACACGCCGACGATCTGCACCGCCTTGCGCTGTGCCTCGATGCGGTTGATCGCGTTGAGGAGCGCGCCCGCGCAAACGAAGTCGACGCGCTCGACGCCGCTCATGTCGATCGGCACCTGCGCGCGCCCCTGCGAGTACTCGAGCAGCGCCGAGAAGTGCGGCAGCGCGCTGCCCGCCATCACACCGGTCCACGCGAGCACCTCGCCCTCGCGAGGCGCCTCGGGAGCAGCCTCCGGCGGCGCGGTGCCCGCCTCGGGCGGCGGCGCCGGCGGCAGCGGCGCGGGCTCCCAGGACGGCGGCGACACCTCGAAGGCCACTGCGTAGTCGACCGCGAGGTTCTCGAACGCGTCGCGGTCCTGCAGCCATTGGAGCAGCTCGAGCGCGAGGAGCCATGCCCCTTCGCCCGCCTCCACGCCTTGCGCGGTCGCCGCGGCGAGCGCGAGGCGCAGTTTCTCGGGCCGCTGCAGCGACAGCGGGCAGGCGCGCTTGCGCGCGTCGGCGAGCGCTTCCGCGAGCAGCCGTGCGCCCTCGGCATCGAAGCCGCTCACCTGCGCGAGATCCACGCGCGCATGCGTCGCGCCGCGCGCGATGGCGCGACGCAAACCGTCGATCTGCGCGGCGGAGGCGGCGGTGAGACGTCCGGTGATCGGGACATAGCCGCCCTGCGACTTCGCGGCGAGCGGGCGATCGGACTCCTCCCACGACGGCGCCGAGCGCTCGAACTGCACGACGTACTGGAGCGCGAGCTGGTCGAACGCGGCGCGGTCGCCGGCGCGCTGCATCAGGTCGAACAGCGCGAGCCACGCGAGCGGCGAGATCTTCGCGTCGTGGTCGGACGCGACGCCCCGCTCGAGCTGCACGCGAGCCGGCGCGGCCTGGCCGCTCGCGTAGAGGAGCGCGGCGTTCTCGAGGACCGCGCACAGGCCCGGGTTCGCCTGCGCCACCTCGAAGCCGCCTTGCGCGGGCGACAGCTCGATCAGGCTCGCGCCGGTCACCGTGATGTCGTTGCCGGCGGGCTCGGACAGCGGGCGTTCGGCCTTGGCCTCGCGCTTCTTGATCTGCGTCTGGGCGGCGAGGTCGCGCGCGGACGGCCTGCCGGGGGCAGGCGGGACCGGCCGCGCCGCGGGGCGAGGCGGCTGCGGCTTCTTGGCCGGCGGTTTGGAAAACAGCGCCATCGATTCCGGGGGTTAGCGTCGCGGGCCGGGGGCCCGAAGCCCGATTATCGTCCCGGGGCAGGCCGGGGGACAACCCGCGGTCTCGCGGGTCGCGTGCCGCCTGGGATGCGGGGGCGAGAGCGGGCCGCCGGCCCCGCGCCCGCGGGACGGCGGTCCGGCACGCCGGTCGGGAGCCGGGTCAGCCCAGGTTCGCCGCGGCGAAGTCCCAGTTGAGGAGCTTGTCGATCACCGCGTCGACATAGGCGGCGCGCTTGTTCTGGTGGTCGAGGTAGTACGCGTGCTCCCACACATCGATCGTGAGGAGCGGCTTCTGGCCCTTGGTGAACGGCACCTCGGCGTTGGGCGTCTTGACGACCTTGAGCGTGCCGCCCTCCGACACCAGCCAGCCCCAGCCCGAGCCGAACTGCGACACGCTGGTCGCGGACAGCTGCTTCTTGAACTCGTCGTGGCTGCCGAACGCCGCGTCGATCATCTGCCCCAGCTTGCCGGGCGGCTTGCCGCCGCCGTTGTGCTTCATGCTGTGCCAGTAGAACGTATGGTTCCACACCTGCGCGGCGTTGTTGAAGATTGGCGCCTTGTCGGCCTTGCCCGCGGTCGCGGTGACGATGTGCTCGAGCGTCGCGCCCTCGAACTCGGTGCCCTTGACGAGGTTGTTCAGGTTGTCGACGTAGGTCTTGTGGTGCTTGCCGTGGTGGAACGACAGCGTGTTGGCCGAGATGACCGGCTCGAGCGCGTTGTCGGCATAGGGAAGGGGCGGAAGCGTGAACATGGCGCGAGGCTCCGACGTTTTCGGTTCTTGGAGGGGACGCTTTCGAAGCGCGCGCGAGCGCGCTCCGGCCACGCCATGATACCCGCCGGTCGCGCGGTCCGGCCGCGGCCGGGCCGGCGTCGGCGACGCGCCGGGCGGCGGCTAGCCCGCCTGGATCACCGCGCAGGCGATGCGCGCGCCGGCGTTGCCGGTCGGCTGCGTCGCGTAGTCGTCCGGGTCCTTGTGCACGATGAGGCCCTTGCCGACGACGCTCTTGGGTCCAGCGGCGACGGTGACCTCGTCGAGCGTGAACGACGTCTGAGCGTTGCCATTGGCGTCGGCCGACAGGCTGGGCATGTCGCCGCCGTGATGCGGCCCGCCCTGCGGACCGTGCGGCTTCGCGTCGGGATTGAAATGGCCGCCGGTGCTCATCCCGTCGCCGGAGCCGCAGTCGCCCTTCTCGTGCACGTGGAAGCCGTGCTGGCGGCCCGGCGCGAGGCCGCGCACGTCGGCGGTCACGTAGACCTTGCCCATCCGCTGCGCGAACGTCACGGTGCCCTGCGCGGTGTTGCCGCGCGTCGGCTCGAGCCGCGCGGTCGCGACGGCCGTGTCGAACGGCGTGGTCGCGCAGCCGGCGACGACGAGCCCTGCCGCGACGAGCGCCGCGGACAGCGTCTTCCTGTTCATGGTCCTCCCGGTGCGTGCCGCCCGGCCAACGCGGGCGTAGAGCGATTCTACGCGCGGGGGACGGGGCTTCTTAAGGGGACAACCCGGGCGGGTGGCGCCCAGCCCGCTCATGCGCGAACGCGCGGTTCAGTCGTCGCCGTACATCTTCTGCACGCGCTCGCGGCGCTCCTGCGCCTCGAGCGAGAGCGTCGCGGTCGGGCGCGCGATCAGCCGCGCAACGCCGATCGGCTCGCCGGTCTCCTCGCAGTAGCCGTAGCTGCCGTCGTCGATCATCCGGATCGACTTCTCGACCTTCTTGAGGAGCTTGCGCTCGCGATCGCGCGTACGGAGCTCGAGCGTGTACTCCTCTTCGAGCGTTGCGCGGTCGGACGGGTCGGTGGTGATCTCGTTCTCGCGCAGATGCTCGCCGGTGTCGTCGGCGTTCTGCAGGAGCTGGTCGCGCAGCTCGATCAGCTTGCGCCGGAAGAACGCGAGCTGCGCTTCGTTCATGTAATCCTTGTCCGGCGCCTTGAGGACGTCCTCCTCGGAGAGCTCGCGGACCTTCTTGACGGCGGTTGCGGTCTTGCCTGCCATGCGGTTCCGTCCTGTTCTGCGCCCCGACGAAGCGCCGGGCGCGGGAAACGGGGGATTATAACGTCGACCGCGCGTCGCAAGCCAACTGTCGCTCCGCCGCGACGCCGCGTCGGCGGCCAGCCGACGTCCCCATCGTACAATCCTTACGATTCAAGGCCCTGACGCGTGCCGCCCGCCACGACCCCCCCCTCGCTCACGCTTCGCCGTCCGGACGACTGGCACCTGCACCTGCGCGACGGGGCGGCGCTCGCGGCCGTCGTCGGCGCGACCGCGCGCGTGTTCGGACGAGCAATCGTCATGCCGAACCTCGCCCCGCCGGTCACGACGGTCGCCGCGGCGCTCGCCTACCGCGACCGGATCCTGGCGGCCGCCGGTGCGCAGACGCGCTTCGAGCCCCTGATGACGCTCTACCTGACCGACGACACGCCGGTGGCGGAGATCGCGGCGGCGAAGGCGTCCGGCGCGATCGCCGCGATCAAGGTGTACCCCGCCGGCGCGACCACCCATTCCGCGGCCGGCGTGACGTCGCTCGCGCGCGCCACCGCGGCGATCGCGGCGATCGAGAAGCACGGGCTGGTGCTGTCGCTGCACGGGGAGGTCACCGATCCCGCCATCGACGTCTTCGACCGCGAGCGCGTCTACGTCGAGCGCACGCTCGCGCCGCTGGTGCGCAGCTTCCCGGGTCTGCGCATCGTGCTCGAGCACGTCACCACGCGCGAGGGCGCCGCGTTCGTCGCCGAAGCGCCGGCCCGCGTCGCCGCGACGATCACGCCGCAGCACCTCCTGTACTCGCGCAACGCGATGCTGGTCGGCGGCGTGCGCCCGCATCTCTACTGCCTGCCGGTGCTGAAGCGCGAGACGCACCGCGCAGCGCTCGTCGCGGCGGCGACGTCGGGCAGCGCCAAGTTCTTCCTCGGCACCGACAGCGCACCGCACGCCCGCCACGCGAAGGAACAGTCGTGCGGCTGCGCGGGCTGCTACTCGGCGCCGCTCGCATTGCCGCTGTACGCGGAGGCCTTCGAGGATGCCGGCGCGCTCGACCGGCTCGAGGGCTTCGCGAGCCTCCACGGCGCGGCGTTCTACGGGCTGCCGCCCCACGGCGACACGGTGACGCTGGTGCGCGAGCCGTGGACCGTGCCCGCCGCGTACGCGTTCGGCGACGCCACCGTGGTGCCGCTGCGCGCCGGCGAGACGGTGCGCTGGCGCCTCCGGCCCTCCCCTTCGGTGGCCGGTTCCTGAACCTCGTCCCCCGAGAACGCGCTGCCCGGGAACCTCGGTGCCGTAGGCGTATCCTAGCGGTCGAAGTCCGCCAGACCGTCGCTGCCCGCGAAGCGCAAGCCGAGCGGGGAGAGGAAAGTCCGGGCTCCGCAGAGCAGGATGCCGGGTAACGCCCGGCCGCAGCAGCCGCGGCTTCGCCGCCGCGGTCAAGGCGAGGAACAGGGCCACAGAGACGAGTCGCTCCCGGTCACACGGGAGCGGGTGAAACGCGGCAACCTCCATCCGGAGCAACGCCAAGTAGGCGGACCATGACGCTGCTCGCGTCGTCCGCGGGTAGGCGGCTCGAGCGTTCCGGCAACGGAACGCCTAGAGGAATGACGGCCATAGCGCGCCTTCACCGGTGCGCCGTAACAGAACCCGGCTTATCGGCGGACTTCGACTTTTCCTGGTGCCAGGCGCGTTCCTGGCACCGCTCGTTCCCGGTGTCGGGACGGTTGCCGGCCCAAGAGGCCCCCACGGAGTCCCCATGGACGACGAAGCACTCAACCTGTCGATCCGCAAGTTCCTCAAGATGGTCGGCATCAACTCGCAGCGCGAGATCGAGCGCGCGGTCGCGAAGGCGATCGCGGAGCGCCGGCTCGGTGGCAGCGAGACGTTCCCGGTGACGATGACGCTCAGGATCGCCCGGCTCGACATCGACGTCACGTTCGACGGCGACATCGAGCTCGCGCGGACCTGACCGCGGCGGTCGGCTGGCCGGTCGGGCGCGAGGCCGAGCGGCGGTTTAGGCGAAGCGTTTCCGCTTCGCGTCGCGCAGGATCTCGCGCGCGGCATTGCGCCCGGGCAGGCCGGTTACCCCGCCGCCCGGATGCGCGCCGGCCCCGCAGAGGTAGAGTCCGCGCACCGGCATGCGGTAGCTCGCCGCGCCGAGCGTCGGCCGCGTCGCGAAGAGCTGGTCGAGCCCCAACGCGCCGTGGAAGATGTCGCCGCCGGTGAGGCCGAACTCGCGCTCGAGGTCGAGCGGCGTCAGCGCGCGGCGCGCGATCACGCTCGCGCGGAAGTTCGGCGCCATCGCGTCGACGGTGTCGATCATCAGGTCGGCGACCTCGTCGCGCGCGTCGTCCCAGGTCGTGCCCGGCCGCACCGCGGGCAGGTCGGGGTGCACGTGCTGGCAGAACAGGCTCGCGACGTGCATGCCGGGCGGGGCGAGCGAGTCGTCGACGACGGAAGGAAGCAGCACCTCGACGATCGGCGCGCGCGACCACCCCGCGGTCTTGGCGTCGAAGTACGCGCGCTCCATGTAGGCGAGCGACGGCGCGACGACGATGCCGCTCGCGTGATGCGGCGCGGCCGCGCCTTCCGAGGGCAGGCACGCGAAATCCGGCAGCGCGGACAGCGCCACGTTGATGCGGAACGTGCCCGAACCGCACCGATAGGCTTCCATGCGCGCGCGGAAATCGGCATCGACGTGCCGCGCGTCCACGAGCTTGCCGAAAAGAAGCTTGGGATTCACGTTGGCGACGACGCGTTTCGCCTCGACCACGTCGCCGCCGTCGAGCTCCACGCCGCAGGCGCGCGCGCCCTTGACGATCACCCGCGCCACGGCGGCGCCGGTGCGGATCGTGACGCCGCGCGCGACGCACTCCTGCGCCATCGCCTGCGTGATCGCGCCCATCCCGCCGCGCGCGTGGCCCCATTGTCCGCGCCGGCCGTTCACCTCGCCGAACACGTGGTGCAGCAGCACGTACGCCGATCCGGCGGCGTAGGGCGAGGCGAAGTTGCCGACGACCGCGTCGAAGCCGAACGCGGCCTTGACCGGGGCCGACTCGAAGCGCCGGTCGAGGATCTCGCCGGCGCTTTTGGTGAACAGGTCGACGACGTCGCGGCGCCCGGCGAGCGACAGCGCGCGAAACGGGCGCAGCGTCTTCCACGCGTCGACGAGCGCCGACCAGTCAGGACGCCCGGGCGTCGCGACATCCGGCGGCGTGCGGTGGACCAGGTCGCGCAGCACGTCGGCGACGCGCTCGAGCATCGCGTAGTACGACGGCAGCGCCTCGGCGTCGGCGCGCGAGAAGCGCGCGACTTCGCGTTGCGTCGCTTCGACGCCGCCGCCGACCTTGAGGAAGTCGCCTGGCGTGGCCGAGAGCGGCAGGAAGTTCGCGAACGGCCGCTCGACGATCGACAGTCCGTGCTCGACCAGCCTCAGGTCGCGGATCACGCCGGGGTCCAGCAGGCTCACCGTGTAGCTGGCGGTCGAGTTGCGGAAGCCGGGGTGGAACGCTTCGGTCACGGCGGCTCCGCCGACGACGCCGCGTCGCTCGCATACGCACACATCGAGGCCGGCGGCGGCCAGGTAGGCGGCGCACACGAGGCCGTTGTGGCCGCCGCCGATCAGCACCGCATCGAAGACGCGCGAGGTCATGGCGCGGGCCGGCGCGAAGCCGGCAGGGCGTCGCCGGCTAGCTCTCGCCCGCGACCGCGACGGTCGAGTAGCCGCCGTCGACGTAGGTGACCTCGCCGGTGATCGCGCTCGCGAGGTCGGAGAGCAGGAACGCGGCGACGTTGCCCACCTCGTCGATGGTCACGCCGCGGCGCAGCGGCGCGGTCGCCTCGAAGCGCGACAGGAGCTTGCCGAAGTTTCCGATGCCAGCGGCCGCCAGCGTCTTGATCGGGCCCGCCGAGATCGCGTTCGCGCGGATGCCCTCGGGGCCGAGGCACGCGGCGAGGTAGCGCACGTTCGCCTCGAGGCTCGCCTTCGCGAGGCCCATGACGTTGTAGTTGGGCACCGAGCGCACCGCGCCGAGATAGGTCAGCGTCACCACCGACGCGGGACGGCCCTGCATCAGCGGTCGCGCGCCCTTGGCGAGCGCGGCGAGGCTGTAGCTCGAGATGTCGTGAGCGATGCGGAACGCCTCGCGCGTCAGCGCGTTCAGGTAGTCGCCGGCCAGGGCTTCGCGCGGCGCGAACGCGATCGAATGCACGAGCCCGTCGAGGCCGCCCCATTCCGACTTCAGCGTGGCGAACAGCGCGTCGATGTCGGCATCGCGCGCGACGTCGCACGGCAGTACCGGGCAGGGACCGAAATCCGCCGCGAGCTTGGCGACGCGCTCCTTGAGGTCGTCGTTCACGTAGGTGAACGCGAGCGTGGCGCCCTCGCGCCGGCAGGCGCGGGCGACGCCGTACGCGATCGACCGGTTCGACAACACCCCGGTGACGAGGACCTTGCGATCGGCGAGGAATCCCATGGCGCTAGGGAGCGTTCCGGAAGGTGTCCAGCATAGAGCGCACCGGTCCGACCGCGCCGCACATCACGGCGCGATTCGGCCGGTCCGGCACGATGTCGGCGTCGACGGTCGCACCCTGGTGCACGAGGATGGCCCGTCCTTCGAGGCTGTCGGGCCCGCGCAGCGCGACGCCGCGCAGGCGCGTCGACATCTGGCCGTTGCCGTTCGGCCCGATCGCGATCGTCGGCAGGAGCTCGGTCGCGGCGACGCCCGACCCCGGCGGCGCCCACGGCTTGCCGGCGCTGAACCCGTTCGGCGAGCTGCAGTTGCCGCGCTCGTGAATCGCCACGCGGTAGGTCCCCGGAACGACGTTGTTGATGACGACGAGCGCGTTGAGCGTGCCGTCGCCGCGATCGACGAACTTCGCGGACCCCTGCGCGGCGCTGCCGCCGATCGGCGTCAGCGGCGCCTCGACGCCCGGCGCGCGAGCCGGCGCCGCTGCGGGCAGGTCGGGCTCGCGCGGCGTCTGGCAGGCCGCGGCGAGCATCGCGAGGCCGGCCGCGGCGGCAACGC
>DATLIR010000113.1:0-39608 GCA_035539315.1 Casimicrobiaceae bacterium | reverse complement strand
TACCAGCCCGAGGCCTACGTCCCGTCGCGCGACCTCTACATCGAGAAGGACAGCTCGATCAACGAGCACATCGAGCAGATGCGGCTCTCGGCGACCAAGGCGATCCTCGAGCGGCGCGACTGCGTGATCGTCGCGACGGTGTCCGCGATCTATGGCATCGGCGACCCGTCCGAGTACCACAGCATGATCCTGCACCTGCGGCTGGGCGACAAGCTGTCGCAGCGCGACGCGATCAAGCGGCTGACCGAGCTCCAGTACACGCGCAACGAGGTCGACTTCAAGCGCGGCACCTTCCGCGTGCGCGGCGACGTGCTCGACATCTTCCCGGCCGAGCACGCCGAGAACGCCGTGCGCGTCTCGCTGTTCGACGACGAGGTCGAGTCGCTGCAGCTGTTCGACCCGCTGACCGGGCACGTCCGGCAGAAGATTGCGCGTTTCACCGTGTTTCCGTCGTCGCACTACGTCACCGGCCGGCAGAAGGTGGTCAACGCGGTCGAGGCGATCAAAGCCGAGCTCGCGCAGCAGAAGGAGTTCTTCGTGGGGCAGATGAAGCTGATCGAGGCGCAGCGCATCGAGCAGCGCACGCGCTTCGACCTCGAGATGATGGTCGAGATCGGCTTCTGCAAGGGCATCGAGAACTACTCGCGCCACCTGTCCGGCCGCGAGCCGGGCGAGCCGCCGCCGACGCTGATCGACTACCTGCCGCGCGATGCGCTCATGTTCGTCGACGAGAGCCACGTCACGATCCCGCAGGTCGGCGGCATGTTCAAGGGTGATCGCGCGCGGAAGGAGAACCTGGTCAACTACGGGTTCCGGCTTCCGTCCGCGCTCGACAACCGGCCGCTGACGTTCGAGGAGTTCGAGCGGTTGCTGCCGCAGACGACGTTCGTGTCCGCGACGCCGGCCGAGTACGAGCGCAAGCACGCCGGTCAGGTGGTCGAGCAGCTGGTGCGCCCGACCGGCCTGGTCGACCCGGTGCTCGACGTGCGCCCGGCGCGCACGCAGGTCGACGACCTGCTCGGCGAGATCAAGCTGCGCGTCGCGCGGAACGAGCGCGTGCTGGTCACGACGCTGACCAAGCGCATGGCCGAGGACCTGACCGACTACCTCGGCGAGCACGGCGTGCGCGTGCGCTACCTGCACTCGGACATCGACACGGTCGAGCGCGTCGAGATCATCCGCGATCTGCGCCTCGGCGAGTTCGACGTGCTGGTCGGCATCAACCTGCTGCGCGAGGGCCTCGACATCCCCGAGGTGTCGCTGGTGGGCATCCTCGACGCCGACAAGGAAGGCTTCCTTCGCGCCGAGCGCAGCCTGATCCAGACGATCGGCCGCGCGGCGCGCCACATCAACGGCATGGCGATCCTCTACGCCGACACCATGACCGACTCGATGAAGGCGGCGATCGGGGAGACCGAGCGGCGCCGCGCCAAGCAACTCGCCTACAACACCGCCGAGGGCATCACGCCGCGCGGCGTGCAGAAACGCATCAAGGACATCATCGACGGCGTCGTCGACCTCGACGAGGGGCGCAAGGAGATGAAGGCCGCGCAGGCCCACGCGAAGTACGAGCAGATGGGCGGCAAGGACCTCGAGAAGGAGTTGAAGCTGCTCGAGAAGCAGATGCTCGACGCGGCGAAGAACCTCGAGTTCGAGAAGGCCGCCGACCTGCGCGACCGGCTCTACAAGCTCAAGGAGAAGCTGTTCGGCGTCGCGCTGCCGACGGAGACCTGACCACCGCGCCTCACCGCCGCGGCAGCGTCCGGCCGCGCGCGCCTTCGAGCGCCTCGCGATCCGCGTCGACCGGCAGGCGCAGCATCGCGCGGAACAGCGCCGGGTCGTGCCACGGCGCGTCGCAAGGCAGGTCGGCGAGCCAGGCGCTGTCCGGATCGCGGTACCACTCCTGCGGAAAGAGCGCGAGGCGCGGCCCCGGACCGGGGGGCAGGTCGTCGGGACCGTCCCAGGCTTCTCCGCGCAAGGTCGCGGCGAGCGCGCGCGCGAGATCGATGCCGGCGTGGCGCGAGCCGTAGGTCGCGGGCACCATGCGCCGGTTGATCTCCAGCAGCAGCGGTCGCCGGCTGCCCGGCTCCAGGATGAATTGCGTGCCGACATAGCCGGTCGCGCCTAGCGCCGCGAGCAGCGTGCGCGTCGCCGCGGTGACCTCGGGCAGGCCTTCGAACGCGACGGCCGAGCCGGGACCCAAAGGTCCCGGATACGTGGCGAGGCGGCCGCGTGTCGTTCCCGCGACCTCCGCGCCGCGCCACGCGAGCGAGGCGCGCACCAGCACCGGCCCGTCGCTCCAGCGCTGGACCAGGTGACGCATCGTGCCCTCCGGCAGCCAGCCGAGCGGACGGCGTGCGGAGCGCAGTGCGTCGCGGACAGCCACCGGCGTGTCGCAGCGCGCGGAGCCGGAGCCACCGGTGCCGAATCCCGCGCGCACGATCACCGGAAAGCCCAGGCCCTCGGCGATCTCGATCGCCTCGCCGGTGCTGGTGGCGATGCCGCCGTCGGCGGCCGCGAGGCCGATGGAACGTGCGAGCTCGAAGAGACGCGTCTTGTCGATCGACGCGACGAGGCGATCGAGCGGACCGAGCGAGCGCGACAGGAGCGCCGCGCGCCGCGCGACGGTCGCGGCGTCGCTGCCGGGCGGTGGCTCGAGCGCCACGCCCAGCAACGCGCGGATCGCGGCGTCGTCGCCGGGCAACACCACGTCCGGGTCGAATGCGTCGACCTCGCGGTCGAACAGGGCGGTCCAGGCCCCGAGCGTCTCGTCGCCGGTAGCGACCGTGCGGCGGTCGACATGCGGCGTGCGTGCGGCGAGCGAGCCTGCGGGCGCGAGGACCGCCACGCGGCATCCGGCCTGCTGAAGCTCCCACGGCAGGCGCGCGGGCGCCGTGTAGTCGACGGCGAGCGTGGCGACCAGCACGCGCGGGACGCCGCGGGCGGCGGGCGTCGGCGCGGCGTCGGCGCTCATCGCGCCGCGACGCCGAGTTGCCCGATGGCGTCGCGCCAGCGCTTCTGGTCGTGCTCGATCGTCGCCGCGAAGGCTTCGCTGGTGCCGAGGATCGGCTCCAGTCCTTCGGCCGCCGCCCAGGCGAGCGCCCTGGGCGCGCGCAACGCGCGCACCAGCGCCTCATTCAGTCGCGCGACGATCGCCCCGGGTGTGCCGGCCGGCGCGACGATGCCCGCCCATGCGGTGAGGTCGACCGCGCGTGCGCCTTGCTCGAACGCGGTGGGAACGTCGGGAAACAGCGGCGAGCGCGCCTGGGCGAACACGGCGATCGGACGCACGCGTCCGCTCTGCGCCACGCCCGCGCCGCCGGTGATCGAGACGATCATCAGCTGCGCGTCGCCGGCCGCGACGCCGGCGATCGCCGCGGCGGGCCCGTTGTACGGGACGTGCACGAGGTCGAGCCCCGCGGCGCGCCGGTAGAGCTCCATGTCGACGTGGTTCGACGAGCCCACGCCGCCCGACGCGTAGTTGAGCTGCCCGGGCCGCGCCGCGGCATATGCCTCCAGCTCGGCGAGCGAGTTGACCGGCAGCGCGGCGTTCACCCACAGCGCCTTCACCGTGCCGTACAGGTTCGCGACCGGTGCGAAGCTCCTGACCGGATCGTAGGGCACGTTGGGCGTGACCGCAGGCACCAGCGCGTGCGTCGACAACGTCGCGAGAAGAAGCGTGGTGCCGTCGGGCGAAGCGCGCATCACCGCCTCGGCGCCGATGATGCCGCTCGCGCCCGGGCGGTTCTCGACCACGACGGTCGCTCCCAGCGTCGCGGCGAGCGCGTCGGCGACGTAGCGCACGATGCGGTCGGCCGCGCCGCCGGGTGCCTGCGACACGACGATTCGGATCGGACGTCCGGGCCAGTCCGCCGCAGGCGCGGGCGCCTGCGCGGTCGCTGCGCCCGCGGCACACCCGACGAGCGCGAACGCTGCCGACATGCGGCGGAGGAAATGGCCTCGCGCGCAGCTACTTGCCATGGGGCAGCGGCCGCCGGCCGGGATCGACGTCCAGGTACTTCCACGCGAAGCCGAAGGGCGACGGCGTGTAGCCCTTGACCCAGGGATGCACGAACACGTTGCTCATGCTGTAGACCTGGAAGGTCATCGGCGCGTAGGTCTGCGCGAGCTCCGACATCCGGCGCACCAGCGCATTGCGCCGCGCGCCCGGCGGCGTGCGCACGAACGCCTCGTAGGCGGCGTCGTACTCGGCGAGCTTGAAGCGCGAGCGGTTGGTGTCGGGCGGCGAGCGCCCCCACAGCGTCGACAGGATCTCGTAGCCGGACGGATCGAGCGCGCGGTAACCCATGTTGAACATCGGCAGCTGCCCGGCGAGGCTCTGCTTCAGGAGGTCGGGGAACGGCGCGGTGTTGACGCGCATCCTGATGCCGATCGCGTCCATGCTCTTGAGCCACAGCGTGTCGGCTTCGCGCGCCCAGGAATCCGGCGTCGAGCTGTGCACCAGCACGAACGGCTTGCCGTCGGGTCCTTCGCGGTAGCCGTCGCCGTCGCGGTCCTGGTAACCGAACCGGTCGAGCAGCGCGCGCGCGCCGGCCGGGTCGTAGGTGGAGGCTGCCGGCAACGACGGATCGTGGCCCTCGGTGTGCGGCGGAAGCAACTGGTTCGCCGGCATCGCCTGGCCCGAGAACATGACGCGGATGAAGTCGGGCGTATTGAAGCCCATGCCGATCGCGCGGCGGAGTGCGATCCGTTCCGGCGTCACGCCGCCGAGGTCGCGGTCCTCCATGTTGAAGTACGTGAACACGAGGTAGGGCGCGACCGAGCGCACGTGGCGCACGCCGCGTGCGGCCAGCTCGGGCTTGAGCCGGCCGTCCTGCAGCACGCGACCGAGCACTTGGCCGCCGAGCGCCACGTAGTCGAGGTCGCCCTTCTCGAACGACAGGAGCTCGGGCAGGAACTCCTCGATGATCGCGATCTCGATGCGTCCGATCGCGGGCAGCGCGACGCCCTTCATCTCGGCCCCCAGCGCGCGGTGAGCCGGGTCCGGCGACGACGGGAACGCGATGCGGCGGTAATGCGGATTGGCCTCGAGCACGATGCGCGATCCCTTGCGCCATTCGCGCAGCCGGTAGGCGCCGGTGCCGACCGGGCGCGTCATCACGTCCGCGCCCGCGGCCTCGACCGCTTCGCGCGCGACCGCCATCGACGGCAGCCCCGCGAGCCGCTCGAGCAGCGTGTAGTCGACCGCCGTCGTGCGGATCACCAGCGTGTGCGGATCGGGCGCGGCGAGGCCCTCGACGGGACGGTCGTAGTCGAACTTCGCGCCCGGCGCCTTCGCCGCGTCGACCACCGCGCGTGCGCCGGCGATCAGGTCGGTGAGCGCCGGATCGCCGCCGCCACGCAGCGTCGGGTCGAGCCAGCGCTTCAGCGCGTAGACGTAATCGCCGGCGACGAGCTCGCGCGGCTTGCCGCGGAACGCCGGATCGTCGGCGAAGCGGATCCCGCGCTGCAGCCGGATCGTCCACGTCCTGCCGCCGTCGCCGATCTCGGGCATCGCGGCGGCGGTGTTCGGGATCACCTTGGCCGGGGAGGCCAGGTAGTCGTACTGGTAGAGCGCCTCGAACAACGCGCTGGTGACGCGCGTCGAGTAGACGTCGGTTCCCTGCTGCGGGTCGAGGCTCGTGATGTCGGGCGACGCGATGCGCAGCACCTTGGCGGGATCGGCGGCGTGCACGATCGGCGTCCCGAGCGCCAGCGCGACGGGAAGCGCGAGGGTCGCGACGAGGAACGGCCGGCGGCGAGCGCGTGAGGGCGGGGTCATGGAAGGTTCGGCCAGCCGAAATGGTAAACGGATCGGCGCTTCAGCGCGGCCGCGGCCTAGAATGCGCGGTATGCGCCACGGCGCTCGCCACGACTCGGTCCTGTTCGTCTGCTTGGGCAACATCTGCCGCTCGCCCACCGCCGAGCAGGTGTTCCGCGCTGCGGCGCAGCGCGCCGGCATCGCGTCGCGCCTGACCATCGATTCCGCCGGCACGGGCGACTGGCACGTCGGCAACCCGCCCGACTATCGTTCGATCGCGCACGCCGCCATGCGTGGCTATGACCTCGCGGGATTGCGGGCCCGCCAGGTCGAGCACCGCGATTTCGCCCGGTTCGACTGGATCCTCGCGATGGACGGCATGGTCCTCGACACGCTGACGCGGATGCGACCGGCAGGCAGCGCGGGCTACCTGGGCCTGTTCCTCGACCTCGCGCCGCACCTCGGCCGCCGCGAGGTCCCCGATCCCTACGACCGCGGGGCCGACGAGTTCGAGACCGTGCTCGACCTGGTCGAGGCCGCGAGCGAAGCGTTAGTCGCGCGGCTCTCCGTCAGCAGCGCATCTCCCGCGCTCGCGCGCTGACGCGTCGCGGGCAAGAAAAAGCGGGGCACGAGGCCCCGCTTCTCGACCGCTCCATCGGTCACGCCGCCGGCGGCGCTTCCTTGCGCGTCTCGACGATCTCGAGCGGCTCCTCGGGAATCGCCACGCGTGGCGGCCGCACGCGCCGCGGGCGCGACGTGTCGACGGCTTCGTCGCGCGACGCAGGCGGCACATGGCGCGTCTCCACGAGCTCGAGCCCGGATTCGGGTGGCAGAGTGTACGGTGCCGGTGCGGGCGGCGGCACGTAGCGGGCCGGCGCTTCCGCGGCCGGACGCGCGTGATGCGCAGGATGCGCCGGCGGCGTCGCGACCTCTGGCATCGGGGGAGGGACCGGGATGCGCGGCGCGACCGGCTCGGCGCGCATCGGCGGTACCGCCGGCTCGTCGCGCGGACCCTCGTGCGCATCGCGTTGCGCGTCGCGCGGCTGATGCTCCACCGGCTCGCGGTGCCGTTGTTGCGCCATTGGCTCGGGGTGCTGTTCGTGCTCTTCCGGTTCGGGGTGCCGTTCGTGCGCCACCGGTTCCTGGCGGTGCTCGTCCCCGGCGGGCTCGGACCGACGCTCGTGAACCGGCGCGTCGTCGCGGAAGCGCTCGGCCAGCGTCATCTCCTGCTGCGGTGAGGCGTCGCTCGCGAACGCGTCGGTGCCCGCGCCTTCGCGCTCGGCCGACGCCCCTTGCGCGGCAGCTTGTTCGGGACGGTCGACTCGATCGCCGCCGCGGCCGCGCCGGCGACGCCGGCGGCCGCCCTCGCGACGCGCCTCGTCGCTCCCCTCGGGCGGGGATGCACCTTCGACCAGGGAACCGACCGGCGCGGCAGGCGCCTTGTCGGCGTGCGGTCGACGCTCGCCCGGCTCGCGCCGCTCACGCTCGGGTCGCTGTCCCTCGCGGCGCTCGCGTTCCGGCCGCTGACCCTCGCGCGGGGCTTCGTCGCGTCGCGCTTCCTGCTTGCGTGGCTCGTCGGCGCGGGGCGCCTCGTCCCGCTTGCCTTCGCCGCGGCGCTCGTCGCGCGAGCGTTCGTTGCGCGGCGCCTGCCCCGACCGCGCGCCCGATGGCGGTCGCTGGCCGTCGCGGCGCTGCTCGCCACGGCCACGCTCGCCGTCGCGACGATCGCGGCCTTCGCGGCCCTCACGACCTTCGCGGCCTTCGCCGCGTCGCTCGTCGCGCCGCTGCTGGCCGCCGTCGCGACGCTCGTGGCCGGGTCCGCGCCCGCGTGCTTCGCGCGCTTCGCGCGGTCCCTTGTCGCGATTGGCATCGCGCGTCGCCGGCGCGGGCGTTGCCGTCGAGGATGCCGCGGCGGGCTTGCCGCGGAACCATCCCATCATGCGGTCGAACCACGAGCCCGCGGCGTGGCCGCCGGACGCCGCTTGGAACGTCGGCGCCGCGGGAGCCGGCACGGGCTCGCTCGAGACGGGTGCCGGCGACGCGGGCGTGATGCCCTTGACCACCGCCTCCTGACGCACTTCCTTCGCCTCTTCCTTCTTCGCCTTCGCCGGATCATGCTGCTCCGGCGCCTCGACCAGGTCGAACGACATCGGCAGCGGCTCGGCGTTGTTCAAGTCGTCGTGGCGCAGCCGCTCGACCTTGTAGTTGGGCGTCTCGAGGTGGCGGTTCGGCACCAGGAGCACGTTCACCTTGAAGCGCGTCTCGATCGACAGCACGTCGCCGCGCTTCTCGTTCAGCAGGAAGGTCGCGACGTCCACCGGCACCTGCGCGACGACCTGCGCGGTGTTGTCCTTCATCGCCTCCTCCTGCAGGATGCGCAGGATGTGCAGCGCGGTCGACTCGGTGCCGCGGATGTGCCCGATGCCGTGGCAGCGCGGGCACGGGATGTACGCCGATTCCGCGAGCGCGGGGCGCAGGCGCTGGCGCGACAGCTCCATCAGCCCGAAGCGCGAGATCTTGCCGAGCTGGATGCGGGCGCGGTCGTACCGGAGCGCGTCGCGCATCCGGTTCTCGACCTCGCGCTGGTTCTTGGTCGATTCCATGTCGATGAAGTCGACGACGATCAGCCCGCCCAGGTCGCGCAGCCGCAATTGACGCGCGAGCTCGTCGGCCGCCTCGAGATTGGTGTTGAACGCCGTCGTCTCGATGTCGCCGCCCTTGGTGGCGCGCGCCGAGTTCACGTCGATCGAGACCAGCGCCTCGGTATGATCGATCACGATCGCGCCGCCCGAGGGCAGCGGGACCTGCCGCGCGTACGCGGTCTCGATCTGGTGCTCGATCTGGAAGCGCGAGAACAGCGGCACGTCGTCCTTGTAGAGCTTCACGCGATGCACGTTGTCCGGCATCACGTGGCCCATGAACTGCTGCGCCTGCTCGTAGATCGCCTCGGTGTCGATCAGGATCTCGCCGATGTCGGCGTGGAAGTAGTCGCGGATCGCGCGGATGACGAGGCTCGACTCCTGGTAGATCAGGTAGGCGCCCGGCTGGAGCTTCGCGGCCTCCTCGACGGCACGCCACAGCTGCATCAGGTAGTTCAGGTCCCACTGCAGCTCCTCGGCCGTGCGGCCGATGCCGGCGGTGCGCGCGATGACGCTCATGCCGGGGGGCACCTCGAGCTGCGAGATCGCGTCGCGCAATTCGGTCCGGTCCTCGCCTTCGACGCGACGCGATACGCCGCCGCCGCGCGGATTGTTCGGCATCAGCACCAGGTAGCGACCGGCGAGCGAGATATAGGTCGTGAGCGCCGCGCCCTTGTTGCCGCGCTCGTCCTTGTCGACCTGGACGATCAGCTCCATCCCCTCGCGGATCTGGTCCTGCATGCGGCGCGCGCCGCCGTCGTCGCCGTCGTCGTCGTTGCCGCGCCGGCCGCCCTTCAGGAACTGTCGCGCGATCTCCTTGAACGGGAGAAAGCCGTGGCGGTCGGTGCCGTAGTCGACGAAGCACGCTTCGAGCGACGGCTCGACGCGCGTGACGACGGCCTTGTAGATGTTGGACTTCCGCTGCTCCTTGGCGGCGGATTCGATGTCGAGATCGACGAGCTTCTGGCCGTCGACGATCGCCACCCGGAGCTCTTCGGCCTGGGTGGCGTTGAACAGCATGCGCTTCATGCGGATTCCTTCGTGCGCGGTCGGTGCCGACCGGCCGTCGAAGGCGGCGGGAGACGAGCAGCGGGCGGCGGGCGACAAGCCCGCGACCCGGTCAGGACGGTGCGGCGGCGGACAGGGCGGCGCGCTGCCTCAGCCGCGAGGCTGGGCAGGAAGGAACGGAAGCGGCGTGTTGCTGCATGCGGTCAGGCGTGGGAGCCGCGGTCGCCCAGTTGCGGGTAGCGGGGCGGGCCGTTCGAAAGGCGTCGGGTCGCTGGGATGTCCGGAAGTGACGGTAGATCTCGCGGGGCCGCTTATGCCGGGGCAAACGCGCCGCACCGGCATCCGGTCCTGCGAGGGGATCGTGGTCGTTTCGCCGCACAGTCCGGCTCGTGCCCCGGCGCTGACGCCGGACGACGCGTGGGACTGCGCTAATGCCTTAATATCGCTCTTTTTTCGGACGTCGGAACGCCCGGCCGGCGAGCGACTTCCCGGCTTGGCCGCCGCGAAAGCGGGGCGGCGCCGCGCGACGATCCTTCGACGCTCGCGAAGCCCGGAGCGGTCGCCTGGCGACAGGGAACCGGGAGGGGCGCCGGCGGGGTCGATGCGCGGCTGACCGGACAATTATAGGCGAATGAACGGGTTACGCAACCACGCCGTCCGGGAGCTCGCCGTCGACGAGGCCTCCGCAGGCCAGCGCCTCGACAATTTCCTCGCCCGCGTCCTCAAGGGGGTTCCCAAGAGCCACCTGTACCGGATCGTGCGATCGGGGGAGGTGCGCGTGAACGGGCGCCGCGCCGGGCCGGATGCCCGCCTCGTCGACGGCGATCGCGTACGGATCCCGCCGATACGCACCGGCGAAGCGGAAACGCCCGCGTCGAAGACCGCCAGCGCCGCCCGCGCGGGCGAGAAGCTCGTCGTGCTGCACGAGGACGACGATCTCATCGCGCTCGACAAGCCCGCCGGCGTCGCGGTGCACGGCGGCAGCGGCATCGCGCATGGCGTGATCGAGCGGCTGCGCGCGGCGCGGCCGCAGGCGCGCTTCCTCGAACTGGTCCACCGGCTCGACCGCGAGACGTCGGGCGTGCTGCTGGTCGCCAAGAAGCGCGCGGCGCTGGTGGCACTGCACGACGCGTGGCGCGCGGGCGCCGTCGACAAGCGCTACACCGTGCTCGTGCGCGGGCGCTGGCGCGACGCGAAGCGCGTCGTGCGCCTGCCGGTGCATCGCTACACGACGCACGAGGGCGAGCGCCGCGTGCGCGTCGAGGACGACGGCCAGCATGCCCAGACGACGTTCCGCCGACTGAAGGTGTGGCCCGACCACGATCCGCCGCTCGCGCTGCTCGACGCCGAGCTGCACACCGGCCGCACCCACCAGATCCGCGTGCACCTGACGCACCTGGGCTTCCCGCTCGCGGGCGATGACAAGTACGGCGACTTCGCGTGGAACCGCGCGCTCGCGAAGACCGGTCTCAAGCGCATGTTCCTGCATGCCGCGCGCCTCGCGCTCGCGCATCCGCGCAGCGGCGAGGCGCTATCGTTCGCCTCGCCCCTGCCGCCCGATCTCGCCGCGTTCGTCGTATCGCTCGGCCCCGCGGCGGCGGAGCGCGCGCGTGCTTGAGCTCGCGCCGCGACGCTTCCGGCTCGTCGTGTTCGACTGGGACGGCACGCTCGTCGACTCCACGGTCCTGATCGCCGCCGCGATCCGCGCGGCCTGCGTCGCGGTCGGCCGGCCGATGCCGAGCCTCGTCGACGCGCGCTACGTGATCGGCCTCGGGCTCGCCGACGCCCTCGCGCACGTAGCGCCCGGGCTCGGCGCGGACGAACAGCGGGCGCTCGCCGCGCACTACCGCCGCCACTACCTGGACGGCGAGCCGGCGATCCCGCTGTTCGGCGGTGCGGCGGACTTGCTCGCCGACCTCGACGCCGCGGGCTTCCTGCTGGGCGTCGCGACCGGCAAGACGCGCGTTGGGCTCGAGCGCGCGATGGCGAGCCACGGGCTCGCAGGGCGCTTCCACGCGACGCGCTGCGCCGACGAGGGCCTGCCCAAGCCGCACCCGGACATGCTGCTCGCGCTGATGGCGCGGCTTGGCGTCGCGCCGCGCGAGACGCTGATGGTCGGCGACACGACGCACGACCTCGACCTCGCGCGGAACGCCGGCGCGCACGCCGTGGCGGTGGCGTACGGGGCGCACGACTCCGCGGGCCTCGCGGCGCGCGAGCCTTTGGCGACGGTGCACTCGGTCGACGAGCTGCGGCAGTGGCTGGTCGAGCATGGCTGACGACGGGAGCGCGCGCATGGGCGGGCGCGCGCACGCGGCGGAGTAGACTTTCGCCTCCACGCAACGCTTGCGGGTAGCGGAACACCATGGCGGACGAAGGCTGGGAACGGCGGGCGCTCGAGACGCTCGCGAACGACATCGTGGTCGAGCGCCGGCGCGCCCGGCGCTGGTCGATCTTCTTCCGGCTGTTGACGCTCGCGGTCATCGTCGTGGGCGCCCTCGCGCTGTTCGGCCTCGCCGGCACGCGCGGGCAGTTGTGCATCGACAAGTGCACCGCGGTCGTTCATCTCGAAGGCGAGATCGACCGCGAAGGGCGCGCGAGCGCCGAGAACATCATCCAGGGGCTGCACGCGGCGTTCGAGCATCCCGGCACCAAGGGGGTGCTGTTGCGGATCAACAGCCCGGGCGGCAGCCCGGTGCAGGCGGGGCAGATCTTCGCCGAGATGCGCCGGCTGCGCGCCAAGTACCCGAAGATCCCGCTGCACGCGGTGATCGAGGACATGGCGGCGTCGGGCGGCTACTACGTCGCCGCCGCCGCGGACCGCATCTACGTCGACCCGGCAAGCCTCGTCGGCTCGATCGGAGTGCTGATCGACAGCTTCGGGTTCGTCGGCACGCTCGAGAAGCTCGGCGTCGAGCGCCGCGTGCTGGCCGCGGGCGAGAACAAGACCTTCCTCGACCCGTTCCTGCCGCTCAAGGAGCCCCAGCGCGAGTACGCGCAGACGATGCTCGACGACATCCACCAGCAATTCATCGGCGCGGTGCGCGACGGGCGCGGCCCGCGGCTCAAGGAGTCGCCCGACATGTTCTCCGGCCTCGTGTGGAACGGCCAGCGCGCGGTCGACCTGGGGCTCGCCGATGCGTTCGGCAGCGTCGACAGCGTCGCGCGCGACGTGATCGGCGCGGAGGAAGTCGTCGACTTCACGCCGAAGGAAGACCTGGGCTCCCGGCTCGCGCGGCGTTTCGGCGCCGAGGCCGGTCGCACGGCGATCGGCGCGCTGCGCTCGGGCGCGCTGTCGGTGCCGGCGCTGCGCTAGCGCGGCCGCGGCGCTAGCCGTCCGCCCAGCGCCGCAGCAGGTTGTGGCAGCAGCCGGTCAACGCGACCAGCAACGGGTGCTCGCCCACGGATTGCGCGAGTCGCACGAGCGCCACGTCCATGCCGAAAAGCAGGCTGCGCTGCGCGTCGTCGCGGACTCAGCGAGCGAGCCAGCCCTGCGCGATCGCCTTGGCGATCGCTTCGTTGCGGTTCGACGCGGCGAGCTTGGCGAGCACGTTGCCGATGTGAAAGTCGACGGTGCGCGTCGCGATGCCGAGCTTCGTGCCGATGTCGCGACTGGTGAGGCCGCGCGCCGACATCGCGAGGCACACGTGCTCGCGCTGCGACAGCGCGCGAACGGCCCCGACCCGCCCCTCGGGCGCCGGCGCGGGCGCGTGCCGGCTCGCGTGGACGGCATGCGCGACCCACAAGAGGTCGCCCAGGTGCCCGAGGATCGCCGCGCGGCGTGCCGGCGGCACGACCGCGAGCGACGAATCGAACGCGACCACCGCGCGCTGGCGCGAGGCGCCGATCGGGATCGCCACACCACTGCGGATGCCCTGCGCGGCGGCGGCGCGCAGGAAGCGCCCGAGGCGTCCGCGCGCGATGATCGTGCCGCCTTCCCACAGGCACGGAAGGGACTGGTCGAGCGTCGCCACGAGCCGCGGGTCGACGTCGCCGTAGCGGCGCACGCGGTGCTCGATGTCCCAGCGATCGCCCCACGTGGACCACAACGAGAATGCCTGCGACGTGCCGCCCGCGGCGGCGAAGTACGACAGCCCGTCGAATCCGAGCCCCTGCACCCAGCCGCGAATCACACTGGCCGGATCGCCCGCGCGGGCCATCGTGTCGCCCTCCGGGACGAGCACCGCGATCGACGCGTCGCGCAGGGCCGGTCGGGCGCGCGGGGCCGGGATCATGACGGCGGTGGAAAGGGTCGGGAAGCGAGGCGGGACGGCAACCCGGGGAAATCCTAGCGCCGTGGTGCCTGTCGTGTACAACGGGGCGACGGACGGCGTCGCTGCGCCGCAACCTCGGGGCGTCGACAGGTCGCCTCGACCGCCACCGATGCATCGGCCATGACGGTGGCATCGTGCAGCGACGCCTCGCTCGAGTCTTCCGGTACAGGTCCGTGAACCTGGGTGCGGACAGAACCGCCACACCCCGATTCCCAGGGCCGCGTCGACCGCGGTCGACGCTCAGCGCTTCGCGGGAGGCGGCAGGCCCGTGACGCGTGCGCCGGGCCCGAGCTGGCGCTCGGCGAACCACCCCTTGCGCATTTCGAGCGCGTAGAGCGCCGGTCCCTGCGACGGGTAGCGCGATTCGTCGTGCGGCGCCATGTCCTCGACGTTGAGGATCGTGCCGTCGGCGGCGATGAACGCGATCGACAGCGGCACGAACGTGTTGCGCATCCAGAAGCCGAGGAACTCCGGCGCCGGGAACACGAACAGCATGCCGCGGTCCGCCGGCAGGCTGAACCGATACATCAACCCGAGCGTGCGCTGCTCGGGCGTCGACGCGACCTCGGCGGTGACGGCATGCGTGCCGACCTGGATGCGCGTGGTCGCCAGCGATTGCGGCTTGCCGTCGGCCGGCTGCGCGAGCGAGGCCAGGGGATGGGCGACGACGGCCGCAACGCAGGCCACCGACGCGAGGCGGCGGAGGAGGACGAGGAGGCTCATGGAGAGGCAACGCGCGTGCGGCGCAGGTAGATGACCCAAAGGAGGAACGAGGCGAGCGTGAAGGCGGCCATGCCGGAGGCGAGGCTCACCAGCGAATGGTCGAGCAGCGGCGCGATCGTGCCGGCGACCAGGCCGCCCAGCGTGAACTGGACGAAGCCCTGCAGCGACGACGCGAGCCCGCGCATCGACGGGAACAGGTCGAGCATCATGACCGTGATGCTGGGCATCACGATCGACGAGCCGATCATGTAGACGAACAACGGCGCGACGTCGATCGCGACGTGCGGAGGCACGAACGCGCATACCGCCAGGTTGGCGAGCGCCGCGCCGCCCATGAAGCCGTAGCCGATGCGGACCGTGAGGCGCGGCGAGAGGCGTCCTGCCACCTTGCCCGATACGGTGGCGCCGATCATGACGCCGGTGATCAGCGGAATGAACAGCCAGCCGAAGCCCCATGTCGACACGCCCAGGAGGTCGACCAGGAACGCCTGCGCGCCCGCGATGTAGAGGAAGAACGCGCAGAAGTTGAGCGCCGGCACGAACGCGAGCAACAGGAACTCGTGCCGTCCGATCACCGCGCGGTAGTTGTGCGCCAGCGTGCGCGGATGCAGCGCGGTGCGGGCGTGCCGGGGATGCGTCTCGGGCAACGAATGCGCCGCCCAGGCGAGCACGGCGAGCGTGAATGCCAGGAGCGCCCAGAAGATCGCGCGCCAGCCGAGCGTGTTCAGGAGCGCGCCCCCGATCACCGGCGCCACCGCCGGCGCGATCGAGAACACCAGCGTGATCTGCGACATCGCCTTCTGCGCCTCGGAGCCGTGGAACGTGTCGCGGATGACGGCACGACCGACCACCAGGCCGGCGCCGGCCGAGAGCCCCTGCAGCGCGCGGGCGAGCCACAGCGACTCGATGTTGCCGGCGATCGCGCAGCCGAGCGTCGCCACCGCGTACACGACGAGGCCGGCGAGGAGGACCGGGCGGCGGCCAAGCGCATCGGAGAGCGCGCCGTGCCACAGCATCATGAACGCGTACGCGAACAGGTAGGCGGACAGCGTCGCCTGCACCGCGACGGGCGACACCGCGAGCGCGGCCCCGATCGCGCCGAAGGCCGGCAGGTACAGGTCGATCGAGAACGGGCCGAGCATCACCAGCGACGCCAGCAGCGCGGCGAACCCCCACGTGCGGCGCCGCGGCGGCGCCGCCGGGCGGTCCGCCTCCACGCTCAAGGCGCGGCCCTTCGTGCCGCGGCAGCGTTCACTCCGCCACGCCTTCGCCCGCGAGCGCGGCGTCGATCGCGGCACGGTCGTACTTCGGCGCGAACAGCGCGATGAACGCGTACACGTAGCCACGCAGGAAGACGTTGCGCCGCAGCGCCAGGCGCGTCGTCGACGGGGCGAACAGGTGGCTCGCGTCGAGCTTGACCAGCGCCTTGTCGCGCGCGGCGTCCCACGCCATCTGCGCGACGATGCCGATGCCCATGCCGAGCTCGACGTACGTCTTGATGACGTCCGCGTCGAGCGCGGTCAGGACGACGTTGGGCTCGAGGTCGCGCGCGGCGAACGCGGCGTTGATCTGCGAGCGGCCGGTGAACGAGAAATCGTAGGTGATGATCGGGTATTTCGCGAGCGCCTCGAGCGTGAGCCTGCCCTTCAGCTTCGCGAGCGGATGCGCGAGCGGCACCAGCACGCAGCGGTTCCAGGTGTAGCAGGGCAGCGTGACCAGCTCGGGAAAGTCGGCGAGCGCCTCGGTGGCGATGCCGACGTCGGTCTCGCCGTTGAGCGTGTGCTCGGCGACCTGCCTGGGATTGCCCTGGTGCAGGATCACGCGCACCTTGGGATAGCGCTCGGCGAAGGCCTGCAGCACGCGCGGCAGCACGTAGCGCGCCTGCGTGTGCGTGGTCGCGATCGACAGCGTGCCGGTGTCCTCGCGGCGGAACTCGTCGGCGACGCGCTTCAGGTTGCCGATCTCGGCGAGCGCCTTGCGCGCGGTCGCGACGACCACGGCGCCGGCCGGCGTCAGCGACGCCAGGCGCTTGCCCTGGCGCACGAACACCTTTAGGCCGAGCTCGTCCTCGAGCTGCCGGATCTGCTTGCTGATTCCGGGCTGCGACGTGAAGAGCGCCTCGGCCGCGTCGGAGACGTTGAGGCCGTGGTCGACGACGGCGGCGAGGTAGCGGAGCTGTTGCAGGTTCATGGGGCGAAGGCGGCGATAGGCGATGGGCGAAAGGCGATAGCCGATGCGCGAGGGCAGCGAGCCGTCTTTATTCCATATCTTCGCAATTTAATCGATATTATATAACCAGCTAGATGGACGCCGGTTTCCCATCGCCTATCGCCTATCGCCCATCGCTCATCGCCCATCGCCGCCTTTCGCTTCCATGTCCCAACACCTCACCGTCCATCCCACTCACCCGCAGCTGCGGCTCATCCGCCAGGCGGTGGCGCTGCTGCGCGCTGGCGGCGTGATCGTCTACCCGACCGACTCGTGCTACGCGCTCGGCTGCGCGCTCGACGCGTTCGACGCGGCGGCGCGCATTCGCGCGATCCGCGGCATCGACGAGCGCCACCACCTGACGCTCGTGTGCCACGACCTGGCGGCGGTCGGGCAGTACGCCCGGCTCGACAACTGGCAGTTCCGCGTCGTGCGCCAGGGCGTGCCGGGGGCGTACACGTTCCTGGTGCCGGCGACGCGCGAGGTGCCGCGACGCTTCAAGCATCCGCGGCGCAGCACCATCGGCGTGCGCGTGCCGGGCCATCCGGTCGCTGCGGCGCTGGTCGCCGAGCTGGGCGCGGCGGTGCTGTCGTCGTCGCTGATCCTCGCGGGCGAGACGATCCCGCTCAACGACGCCGCGGCGATCGTCCACGCGGTCGGCTCGCGCGTCGACGCCTTCGTCGATGCGGGCCCGTGCGCCGGCGAGCCGTCGACCATCGTCGATCTCGCCACGCCACCGGGCGAGGTGGTCCGCCGCGGCCGCGGTGATCCCGCCGCGCTGGGCCTCGCCTAGCATCGGTCGGCGCGGCGGCCGCCCGGGCCGATCTGCGGTAGAATGCGGTCCCAATGGAGCTCGTGTCGCTGGAGGGGATCGCGCTCGCCGCGATCCCGATCGTCCTGGCGATCACGGTTCACGAGGCATCGCACGGCTATGTCGCCCGGATCTTCGGCGACGGCACGGCCTGGATGCTGGGTCGCGTCACGCTGAACCCGCTGAAGCACATCGACCCGGTCGGGACCGTGCTCGTGCCTCTCGCGACCTATTGGCTGGGCGGGTTCCTCTTCGGCTGGGCGAAGCCGGTGCCGGTCAACTTCGGCAACCTGCGTCATCCGAAGCGCGACATGCTGTGGGTCGCGGCTGCCGGGCCGGGCTCGAACTTCGTGATGGCGGTGCTGTGGGCGCTGCTGCTCGGCGTGGGGTCGGGCGGCGGAGCGCTCGCGAGCGCCGGGCTGCAGCACATGAGTCAAGTGGGGGTCGTGATCAACGTGTCGCTGATGGTGCTGAATCTGCTGCCGATCCTGCCGCTCGACGGCGGGCGCATCGCGCTGTCGCTTCTGCCGCGCTCCCTCGCGATCCCCTATTCGAACACCGAACGCTTCGGCTTCATCCTCGTGATCGTGCTCCTCGTCACCGGCGCGCTCGGCGTCGTGCTGGGGCCGCTGTTCCGCATCGCGCTCGCGGCGATCGGCGCCGTGACGGGTGTCGACATGCGCTCCGGACTCTGACCCGGCGCCCATGTTCACCGACCGCGTGCTGTCCGGCATGCGTCCGACCGGACGCATGCACATCGGCCACTACCACGGTGCGCTGCGCAACTGGATCCGCCTGCAGGAGGAGCACGAGTGCCTGTTCTTCGCCGCCGACTGGCACGCGTTGACGACGCACTACGACGAGACCGAGGCGATCTCGGACACGGTGTGGGAGATGTTCGTCGACTGGCTGGCCGCGGGGCTCGACCCGACGCGCGCGACGCTGTTCATCCAGTCGCGCGTGCCCGAGCACGCGGAGCTCACGCTCCTGCTCGGCATGATCGCGCCGGTCGGCTGGCTCGAGCGCGTGCCGACCTACAAGGACCAGCAGCAGCGGCTCGTCGACCGCGACCTGTCGAACTACGGATTCCTGGGCTACCCGGTGATGCAGAGCGCCGACATCCTGATCTACCGCGCGAACATGGTGCCGGTGGGCGAGGACCAGGTGTCGCACATCGAGCTCACGCGCGAGCTCGCGCGGCGCTTCAACCACATCTACGGCCAGGAGCCGGGATTCGAGGACAAGGCGAAGGCGGCGGTCAAGAAGCTCGGCGCGAAGAAGGCGAAGCGCTACAACGAGCTGCGCGCGGCGTTCCAGGAGAAGGGCGACGAGGCGGCGCTCGCGACCGCGCGCGATCTGCTCGAGGACACGCAGAACCTGTCGCTCGGCGACCGCGAGCGGCTGTTCGGCTGGCTCGAGGGCGCGCGGCGCGTGATCCTGCCCGAGCCGCAGCCGCTCTTGACCGAAGCGCCCAAGGTGCCCGGCCTCGATGGCCAGAAGATGTCGAAGTCGACCGGCAACGCGATCTTCCTGCGCGAGGAGCCGGCCGAGGTGACGCGCAAGATCCGCACGATGCAGACCGACCCGGCGCGCGTGCGGCGCAGCGATCCGGGCAACCCCGAGGCCTGCCCGGTGTGGCCGCTGCACAAGATCTACTCCGACCAGGCGACGCGGGACTGGGTGTGGCAGGGCTGCACGACGGCGGGCATCGGCTGCCTCGAGTGCAAGCAGCCGGTCATCGACGCGATCCTCAAGGAGCAGGCGCCGATGCATGAGCGCGCGCAGAAGTACCTCGACGACCCGCAGCTGGTGCGCAACATCGTGGCCGACGGCTGCGAGCGCGCGCGCAAGCTGGCCGAGGAAACGATGGGCGACGTGCGCGAAGCCATGGGGCTCGACTACGGATGATGAGCGCCGCACGGCCGCCCGAAGGCGCTCGCCCCCTCCTCCGGGAGGAGGTGCGCGAAGCCGCGTCAGCGGCGAGCCTGGGGGAGGTTACCCCATGACCACCGAGACCATCATCGACCTCGAGCACCCGTCGCCCGCGCCCCGGCCGGTCGCGCGCGTCTACGGGGAGCCGCTTGCCGAGCTTCCGCTCGATCTCTACATCCCGCCCGAGGCGCTCGAGGTGTTCCTCGAGACGTTCGAAGGCCCGCTCGATCTGTTGCTCTACCTGATACGCAAGCAGAACATCAACGTGCTCGACATCCCGATGGCGGAGCTCACGCGACAATACCTGGGCTACGTCGAGATGATGCGGCGCACGCAGCTCGAGCTCGCGGCCGAGTACCTGCTGATGGCGGCGGTGCTGATCGAGATCAAGTCGCGCCTGTTGCTGCCGCGGCCGCCGGCCCCGGCCGGTGACGACGTGGGCGACCCGCGTGCCGAGCTGGTCCGCCGGCTGCTCGAGTACGAGCGCATGAAGGCAGCCGCGCTGGCGATCGACGCGATGCCGCACGCCGAGCGCGATTTCGCGCTGGTGCGGGTCTGGTTCGAGCGCGTCACTGCCGTGCCGTTCGCGAAGGTGCAACCCGACGACCTGCGCGCGGCGTGGGCCGGCCTGGTGCAGCGCGCGCGCATCATGCGCCATCACCTGGTCACGCGCGAGCAGCTCTCGGTGCGCGCCGAGATGAGCCGAATCCTGAAGATGCTCGTCCGGGGACGCTACGCCGAGTTCACGACGCTGTTCGCGGAGCATGCCGACGTAGCGCACCTGATCGTCACCTTCCTCGCGCTGCTCGAGCTCGCCCGCGAGCAGCTCGTCGACGTCACGCAAGCCGAGGCGTACGCGCCGATCCACGTCCACGCGAAAGGCGAGGCGCAGTTCGCGCTCGCCGCGGACTCGACATGATCGATGAAGACCGTCCGGCGGAAGCCGGTCCCCCAAGCGAGGCGGGCGATCTCGCCGAGATCAAGCGCGTGCTCGAAGCGGCGCTGCTGGTCGCCGGCGAGGCGATCTCCGCCGCGCATCTGGCGCGCCTGTTCGACCCGCCGCTCGACGGCGATACCGTGCGCAAGCTCCTCGACGAGCTCAAGCGCGACTGGGCCGGCCGCAAGGTGGAGCTCGTGCAGGTCGCGTCGGGGTGGCGCTTCCAGGCCTCGCCCTCGCTGCAACCGTTCCTCGACCGGCTCTCGCCCGAGAAGCCGCCCCGCTATTCGCGCGCCGTCATGGAGACGCTCGCGATCATCGCTTACCAGCAACCCGTCACCCGCGGCGACATCGAGGCCATCCGCGGGGTCGCCGTGTCGACGAACGTCGTCAAGACGCTCGAGGACCGGCAGTGGGTCGAGGTCGTCGGTCACCGCGAGACGCCGGGACGCCCGGCGCTCTACGCGACGACCAAGACCTTCCTCGATGACCTCGGCTTGCGCTCCCTCGCGGAGCTCCCACCTCTCGCCGAGCTCGACGCCTCACCTCTCCTGGAGATTCCCGATGCCCCAGCCAAGGCCGCCGAGGCGGCACTCTCACTCGCGACCCCGATCCTCGGGGCCGATGCGGGAGACGAACCTGCATCCGCACCAGTCGAGCCTGGCGATGCAGGGATTCGAGGCGAGCCTGCCGCCTCCGAAACACAAACGTTCCACTGACGAGGTCTTCTCCGAGCCTCAGCGCCTGCACAAGGTGCTGGCGAGCTGCGGCTTCGGTTCGCGCCGCGCGATGGAGGAGCTGATCCTCGCCGGCCGCATCACCGTGAACCGGATGCCCGCCGACATCGGGCAGAAGGTCGGTCCCGGCGACGAGGTCCGCATCAACGGCGAGCCGGTGAAGATCCGCTTCGCCGAGCCGAAGGCGCGCGTGCTGGTCTACCACAAGCCGACCGGCGAGCTGGTGACGCGCGACGATCCGGAGGAGCGGCCGACGGTGTTCGGGATGCTGCCCGCGATCAAGGACGGTCGCTGGATCGCGGTCGGCCGCCTCGACTACAACACCGAGGGCCTGCTGCTGTTCACCAACTCCGGCGAGCTCGCCAATCGCCTGATGCACCCGCGCTACGAGGTCGAGCGCGAGTACGCGGTGCGCGTGATGGGGCGCCTGACCGACGAGCAGGTCGAGACGCTGAAGCGCGGCGTCGAGCTCGAGGACGGCCCGGCGAAGTGCGAGAAGGTCGAGGACGGCGGCGGCGACGAGGATGCGTCGAACCACTGGTACAAGGTCGTCGTCAAGGAAGGCCGCAACCGCGAGGTTCGCCGGCTGTTCGAGGCGATCGGCCTCGCCGTGTCGCGACTGATCCGCGTGCGCTACGGCCGCGTCGCGATGCCGCCGCCGCTCAAGCGCGGCGAGGTGATGGAGCTCGATCCGCAGGAAGTCAACGCGCTGCTCAAGTCGGCGGGGCTGAAGCCGCAAGGCGGCGGCGCACCGCAGACCCATGCCGCACCTCGGCAGGGCGGCAAGCCGCAACACCACGGACGCGGCGACGGGCATCCGCAACAGCGTGGCGGGCCGCACGGCTCGCCACCGCAAGGCGGGCCCGGCGCCGACCACCGTCCCGGCAGCGGTCGCAAGCGCCGTCGCGGTCGCAAGCGCAGCGGCGCCGGGCCGGGAGCGGGACCCGGGGTCGGAGCCGAGGCGACGCCGGGCAACTACCTGTCCGCGCCTGGCGAGCGTCCGCCGCCGCGCGAGGTGAACGGCAACGTCGCTCCGGGACCCGGATCGGCGTATCGCCCGGGCGAGGGCCCGATGTCCAGCCGCGCGCGAGGCGCGACCTACGCTTCCCCGGGGCAGGGCGCCGGGCCGGGCGCCGGACCGGGCCAGAAGAAGCGCCGTCGTCGCGGACGCGGCGGCGGCAGTGGCGGAGGCGGCGGGGGCGGAGCGAAAGGTCCCGCGACGCAGAAGTGGGTCGGTCTGCCGCGCGACGAGGAAGAGGTCGGCTAGTCGGTTGGGTCCCCGCGTCGGCTTCGGCCCGGGCGGCGTCACTTGCCCGATGGCAGCGACCGCGCCTAAAGGTCGAGGAACAGGTCCGGCATCAGCTCGCTGCGCGGGTCGACGGCATAGCGCGCGAAGTCGTCGACGCCGGCCTCGCGCAACGCCTCCTCGTCGAGAAAGAAGCGACCGGTCGTCGTGCGTGGATCGCGCACGAGGATCGCGTGCGCCGCGTCGGCGACGATCTCCGGTATGCGCATCCGGCCGGTCATGTCGGCGGCCCCCGGGATCATCGCGATCGCCGCCGTGCGGATCACCGTGCGCGGCCACAGTCCGTTGACGCCGATGCCGTCCGCGCGAAACTCCTCGGCGTGGCCGAGCACGCACAGGCTCATCCCCATCTTCGCGATCGTGTAGGCGACGTGGCCGCGGTACCAGTGCGCCGCGAGCGTCGGCGGCGGCGCGAGCGTAAGAACGTGCGGGCCGCGGCCGGCGCGCGCCGACGCCTTGAGCCACGGGAGGCACGCCTGCGTCGACGCGAAGGTGCCGCGCAGGTTGACGTCCATCATCAGGTCGAAGCGTTTCATCGGCGTCGCCGCCGTGCCGGTGAGGCTGATCGCGCTGGCGTTGTTGACCAGGATGTCGATGCCGCCGAACCGCGCGGCCGTCGCGTCGACGGCCTCGCGCAGCGCGGTGTCGTCGCGGATGTCGCAGGCGATCGGCAGCGCGGTGCCGCCGGCGGCCTCGATGTCGAGCGCTGCGGTGTGGATCGTGCCGGGCAGCTTGGGATTGGGCGTGTCGGTCTTGGCGGCGATCGCGACATGCGCGCCGCGCGAGCCGCCGGTGATGAACAGCGTCTTGCCCTTGAGACCGGCCGTCATGATCAGCGTGAAAATCGCGGCGGGCGCTTGTCGAGGAACGCGGCGACGCCCTCGACGAAGTCGTCGGTGCCGGCGAGCCGCCCGAAGCTTTGCGCCTCGGCCTTGAGCTGCTCGGAGAGCGTGCGGTCGAACGAGCCGCGAACGAGCCGCTTGGCGCCGGCGATCGCGTGGCGCGGCCCGTCGGCGAGCGCGCGGACGATGGCGGTCGTGGCCGCGTCGAGCTCGGCGTTGGGCACGACGCGATTGACGAGCCCCATCGCGAGCGCCTGCGTCGCGTCGAACCGGGCCCCGAGCATCAGGATCTCGAGCGCGCGGCGCTGGCCGACGATGCGCGGCAGCGACCAGGTGCCGCCGCCGTCGGGCGTGATGCCGATCTGCCGGTAGCCGGCGGCGAAGTACGCGTCGTCGGAGGCGATCGCGAGGTCGCAGGCGTTCATCAGCGACATGCCGAAGCCCGCGACCGCGCCGTGAACGCGCGCGACCACCGGCTGATCCATGCGCGCAATCGTCTCGATCACGATGTGCACGCGGTCGACCAGGCGCTGGAACTCGCGCGTGCGCTCCGCGGCGGGACGGTGCGATTCGCGCGCGAACGTGCGGATGTCGCCTCCGGCCATGAAGTGGCTGCCGGCACCGCGGATCACGAGCACGCGAATCGCGTCGTCACCGGCGATCGCGGCGGTCGCCGGAATCAGCGCGTCGACCATCGCGAGGTCGAGGACGTTGAGCGCCGCGGGACGGTTGAGGGTCAGCGTCGCGACGTCGCCATCGCGGGCGAGCAGGATGGGGGCCGGGTCCATGGGGGCGGCGGCTAGGAAGGCCACCCAGGCGATGCTAGCACTCGACGGCCGATTCGCGTGCCGACTGCGCGAGGACGAGCTCGAGCGCCAGGGCCACGGTCGTCGCGTGGATGTCGACGACATCGTCGACGTCGTCCGCGTAGCCGCCCGCCATCGTGATGGCCACCGGAACGCCGTGTCGCGCGAGCGTAGCCAGCACGGTGCGATCGCGGTCGGCGAGGGCCGCCTTGGTGAGCGCCAGCCGCCCCAGCCGATCGCCGGCGAACGGATCGGCGCCGGCCAGGTAGATCGCGAGGTCGGGGCGCGCGTGGTCGATCGCGCGCGGCAACACCGTGCCGAGCGTCGCGAGGTAGACGTCGTCGCCGGTGCCGTCGTCGAGCTCGACGTCGATCGTGCTGGCCGCCTTGCGGAACGGGAAGTTCTGACGGCCGTGGATCGACAGCGTCGTCACGTCGTCGTCGTCCGCAAAGATCGCCGCCGTGCCGTCGCCCTGATGGACGTCGAGGTCGACCACCAGGACACGGCGCACGCCGCGCTCGGCCTGCATCGCGCGCACGGCGACGGCTGCGTCGTTGAAGACGCAGAACCCCTCGCCGAACGCGCGGTGCGCGTGATGCGTCCCGCCGGCCAGATTGATGCCGATGCCGCGGTCGAGCGCGCTGCGGCAGGCGCCCAGCGTCGCACCGGCGGAGCGGCGCGAGCGCTCGACCATCGCCGGCGACCAGGGGAATCCGATACGCCGCTGTGCGCGCTCGTCCAGCGTGCCGTTCGCGACCGCCGCGATGTACGCCGGGTCGTGCGCGCGGGCGAGCTCGGCATCGTTCACCGCCGCCGGAACGTGCATCCACGGTGCCGCGAAGACGCGCACGCGCTCGCGCAGCCGCGCGTACTTGGACATCGGGAACCGATGGCCGGGCGGCAGCGGGAGAACGAAGGTGTCGGAGGCGTAGATCATTCGGAGGCGATGGGGCAATGGGCAATGGGCAACGGGCGATGGGCGATGGGCGATAGGCGATGGGTGACGGGGAGGCGCGACGCTTCAGACGCTACGACGACCCTGCTTGAACTTCCCCCCAACGGGTGCGAGACCACGGTTTCGGCCTTGGCGAAACGCGCCATTCCCATCGCCTATCGCCCATCGCCTATCGCCGCCTCTCCTTTCCGAAACGGCCTTGCCTCCATGAGCTCGTCCACCGATTCCGCCACCTCGGCGCGCTCGCGTGCGCAAAACTCGGCGATCGCGGCCGCGAAGCCGCGATCGCCGATCGCGTGCGCCGAGTGGGTCGTCGCCGGGTCGAGGCCGCGCGCAAGCTTGTGGGACCCCTGTGCGCCGCCTTCGAAGCGTGCGATCCCGTGCGCGAGGCAGTGCTCGATCGCCTGGTAGTAGCACGCCTCGAAGTGCAGGCCCGGCACGTAGTCGACCGCGCCCCAGTAGCGTCCCCACAGCGTCGTGCCGTCGGTGACGTCGAGCGCCGCGCAGAGCGGCGCGCCGCCGCGCGTGCCGATCACCATCACGATGCGGTCGCCCAGGGCGGCGCCGATGCGCTCGAATGCCTCCGGCGTCAGGTACGGGGTCGACTGGTGGGCGCGGTAGGTCGCCTCGTAGCAGCGATAGAAGAACGCCCAGTCGGTAGCGGACAACGCGCTCCCCGGCTTGCGGTCGAAAGCGACGCCCTGCGCGGCCAGCTTGCGCCGGTCCTGGCGGATCTTCTTGCGCTTGTCGTGCGATAACGCGGAGAGGAAGTCGTCGAAGTCCCGCCAGCCGGCGTGGCTCCAGTGGAACTGCACGCCGCGGCGCATGATCCAGCCGGCGGATTCGAGCTCGCGCGCCGCGGGGGTGGGCGCGAACAGCACGTGCAGCGACGAGTGCGTGCCGTCCGCCACGCGCGCCAGCGCGGCGTCCAGTAGCGCGCGCCGCGTCGCCTCATCCGGCCCGAGCACGCGCGGCCCGGTCACTGGCGTGAACGGGACGGCGACGACGAGCTTGGGGTAGTAGCGCCGTCCGTGGCGGCGATACGCGTCGGCCCAGCCCCAGTCGAACACGTACTCGCCCCACGAATGCGCCTTCGCGTAAAGCGGCAGCGCGCCGACGAGCGCGCCGCGCGACCACGCGGTGAGGTAGCGCGGGGTCCAGCCGGTGCGCGGGCTCGCGCAGCCGCTGTCGTGCAGCGCGGCGAGGAATCCGTGCGCGAGGAACGGGTGACCACCGGTGATCGCGTTCCACGCCGTCGCGTCGATCGCAGCCAGCGGCACGTCGTCGCGCACGACCGGGGACACCGGAACGGGCGGCGGCGGGGCGACGCGGGGGACGGGAACGCGCATGGCAGCGCCCGATTGTCTCCGCGATGCGCGCGGGACTCAACCGGACAGGCGCACGCGAGGCTTCTGCTACCATCGACGCATGCACATCGCCCTGGCTCAGCTCGACCAGGTCCTCGGCGATCTTCCCGGCAACGCGCGGCGCATCCTCGATGCAGCCGCGGCGGCGGCGCGCGGCGGCGCGGCGCTGGTCGTGACCCCCGAGCTCTCGCTGTGCGGGTACCCGCCCGAGGACCTCGTGCTGCGTCCGGCCTTCCTCGACGCATGCGCGAGCGAGCTGGCGGCGCTCGCTGCCGCGGTGCGCGGCCCTGCCCTGACCGTGGGCTTCCCCGAGCGAAGCGACGGACGGCGCCACAACGCGCTCGCGCTCGTCCGCGACGGTCGCGTCGAGTGCGTCTACCGCAAGCACATCCTGCCGAACTACACGGTGTTCGACGAGCAGCGGTACTTCACGCCCGGCGACACGCCGTGCGTCGTCTCGATCGACGGCGTCCGTTGCGGCCTCATCGTCTGCGAGGACGTGTGGTTCCCCGGTCCGGCGGCGCAGGCGAAGGCCGCCGGGGCGGAGCTCCTCGTCGTGCCGAACGGGTCGCCCTATCACACGCGCCAGCAGGCCGCGCGACTGGACGTCGTGGCCGCGCGCGCGAGAGAGAACGCGATTCCGATCGTCTATGTCAACCGCGTCGGTGGGCAGGACGAGCTGGTGTTCGACGGCGCCTCGATGGTCGTGGCCGCCGATGGCACGGTGGCCCAGCAGGTCCCGGCGTGGCACGAAACGGTCGCGCTCGCCGCATTCGACGGCGCACGTCCGCGCGCGGTGCGAGGCAGCCTCGATCCGCGGCTCGAGTCGCACGTGTGGCACGCGCTCGTGATGGGCGTGCGCGATTACGTGGGCAAGAACGGCTTCCCAGGCGTGCTGCTCGGCCTTTCCGGCGGCATCGACTCCGCGCTCACGCTCGCCATCGCGGTCGACGCGCTCGGGCGCGACAAGGTGCGCGCGGTGATGCTGCCCTCGCGCTACACGGCGCCGATCAGCCTCGACGACTCGCGCGAGATGGCCGGGAAGCTTGGCGTCCGCTACGACGAGATACCGATCGAGGGGCCGTTCACCGCGTTCCTCGGCGCGCTCGAGCAGGAGTTCCGTGGCCTCGCACCCGATGCCACCGAGGAGAACATCCAGGCGCGCATCCGCGGGACGATCCTGATGGCGCTGTCGAACAAGACCGGCTCGATCGTGCTGACCACCGGCAACAAGAGCGAGATGGCCGTGGGCTATGCGACGCTGTACGGCGACATGGCCGGCGGCTTCGCGGTGCTGAAGGACATCGCCAAGACGCTGGTCTACCGGCTCGCGCGCTACCGCAACGAGCTTGGCCGCGTGATCCCGGAGCGGATCATCACGCGGGCGCCGTCGGCCGAGCTACGCGACAACCAGACCGACCAGGACTCGTTGCCCCCCTACGACGTGCTCGATGCGATCCTGGAGGCCTACGTCGAGGGCGACGCGAGTCCGGCCGAGATCGTCGCGCGCGGCGTTCCCGCCGATGCCGTGGCCCGCGTCGTCAAGCTGATCAAGGTGAGCGAATACAAGCGCCGGCAATCGGCGGTCGGCATTCGCATCACGCCGCGGGGCTTCGGCAAGGATTGGCGTTATCCGATCACCTCGGCATGGCGCGAGTGGGAACATCTGCCGCCGCGCGCTTGAGGTAGCGCGCCGCGGTGGCCGTCGTGTAAGCTTGCCCGGAAGAACCCCTCTCCGGACCCGGGGACGCCATGAAGAAGATCGAAGCGGTCGTGAAGCCGTTCAAGCTCGACGAGGTGCGCGAGGCGCTCTCCGAGATCGGCGTCACCGGGCTCACCGTGACCGAGGTCAAGGGCTTCGGCCGGCAGAAAGGGCACACCGAGCTCTATCGCGGCGCCGAGTACGTGGTCGACTTCCTGCCCAAGGTGAAGGTCGAGGTGATCCTGCAGGACGGGCTGGTCGAGCGGGCGATCGAGGCGATCGTCAAGGCCGCGCGCACCGGCAAGATCGGCGACGGCAAGATCTTCGTCACCGAGGTCGAGCAGGTCGTGCGCATCCGGACCGGCGAGTCCGGCGAAGCCGCCATCTAGGGCGAGTCAGCGCCACCAGGTGGCCGCGCGCGTTCGCGCGACCACGGCAACCGGTGGAAAGGCGGGGCCAGCGATGCGCGGCCCCGAAGCGACGTCGACTGAGCGAGGGATGAGTCATGTCATTCGCAAGCGAGTTCCGGGAGTTCGCGGTCAAGGGCAGCGTCGTCGACCTCGCGGTCGGCGTGATCATCGGCGCGGCGTTCGGCAAGATCGTCGACTCGCTGGTCAAGGACCTCATCATGCCGATCGTCAGCCGCATCTTCGGCGGCCTCGACTTCTCCAACTGGTTCATCCTGCTGGCGAGCCCGCCGGCCGGCTACAGCGGGCCGATGACGTACGAGGCGCTCACCAAGGCCGGCGTGCCGCTGTTCGCGTACGGCAACTTCGTCACCGTCGCGATCAACTTCGTCATCCTCGCGTTCATCATCTTCGTGATGGTGCGGCAGATCAACCGACTGAAGCGCGACACGCCGCCGCCCGCACCGAAGGCGCCGCCCGAGGAAGTGATGCTGCTGCGCGAGATCCGCGACGCCGTCAAACGCTGACCACGCAAGGGGCGCGCACCCGCGGGGGGCGGGCGCGCGCCGTTGCCCGATGACCCGACGCCTCCCGCTCGTCCTCGCCACGCTGATCCTCCCCATCATCGTCGCGCACGCTGCGCCGCTTCCGCTCGCGCTCGTCGCGTCGGGCCTGGAACAGCCGGTCGACATCGTCAACGCCGGCGACGGCAGCGGCCGGCTCTACATCGTCGAGAAGGCGGGGCGCATTCGCGTCGTCCAGAACGACACGCTCTTGCCCACGTCGATGCTCGACATCGAGACGGTTACGCTTTCCGGCGACGAGCGCGGGCTGCTGGGGCTCGCCTTCCATCCACGCTTCGAGACCACGCGCTACGCGTACATCAACTACACGCGCAAGCCCGATGGCGCGTCGGTGATCGCGCGCTACACCGTGCCCGCCGCGACGCCGAACGTCGCCGATCCGGCGTCCGCCGTGGTGCTGCTGACGATCGCGCAGCCGTACGCCAACCACAACGGCGGCGCGCTGCGCTTCGGCCGGGACGGCTACCTCTACATCGGCATGGGCGACGGCGGCAGCGGCAACGATCCACAGAACCGCGCGCAGGACCCGCAGAGCCTGCTCGGCAAGATGCTGCGCATCGACGTCGATAGCGGCTCGCCGTATGCGATTCCGCCGGGCAATAGGTTCGCCACGCCCGCCGACGGCCGGCCGGAGATCTGGGCGATGGGGTTGCGCAACCCGTGGAGGTTCTCGTTCGACCCGCGCAACGGCTCGCTGTGGATCGGCGACGTGGGGCAGGACGAGCGCGAGGAGGTCGACTTCGTCGCCTTCGGCGCGTCGCCGCCCAATTTCGGCTGGCGCGTGCTCGAAGGGACGCGTTGCACGCTGCTGGGGGGAGGCGCGGCCCCCTGCGCCTCGCCGATCTACACGCCGCCGCGGGTCGAATACACGCACGACGAAGGGTGCTCGATCACCGGCGGCGAGATGTATGCCGGCGATGCGCTGCCGGGGTACGTCTTCGCCAACCCGCGTTACCTGTTCGCCGATTTCTGCAACGGCAAGGTGTGGGCCGTCGAGGACGGCCTTTCGGCCTTCGTCAAGGTGGAGCTCGGCACCGCCGGATTCCACGTGAGCTCGTTCGGGCGCGACGAATGGGGCGAGGTTTACATCGCCGACTACGAGGCCGGACGGGTGCTGCGCATCGGCGCTGCCGCCACGCCCTCCACCGTGCCCGTCGTCGAGTTCTACCACGAAGGCTACGACCACTATTTCATCAGCGCGGATCCGCTCGAGATCGCGGCGCTGGAGTCGGGCGTCTTCGCCGGCTGGGTGCGCACCGGGCGGTCCTTCCGCACCTGGACCGGCGCGGTGCCCGGCACCACGCCGATCTGCCGGTTCTACCTGCCGCCGGGGCAGGGCGACTCGCATTTCTTCCCGGCCGACGTCGCCGAGTGCGAGCGCGTGCAGGCGGAGTTCCCGACATTCCAGCTCGAATCGACCGCCGCGCTGCACCTCGCCTCGCCTGATCGCGAGACCGGCATCTGCGCCGATCCGCTCACGCAGCCGGTGTACCGGATCTGGAACCGCCGGCCCGACACCAACCATCGCTATACGACGAGCGCCGCAGTGCGCGACGCGATGGTCGCGGCGGGTGGCAAGGCCGAAGGCTACGGGCCCGACGCCGTGGCGATGTGCGCGCCACGCTGAATGCCTGCGACGAGCCTTCGCGGGCGGCGCACTTGATCGCGGTCAAGGCCGCGCATTGACCGGGTGCCCCGGGCTTGACAGAATCCGGGCAAACGCCGCGGGGGGCGGCCGTCGCCGGCCCGAGGCTCCGCGAAGCGAAAACGAGGGCGGCGTGGCGCCGGCGCGACCGGCGACCCGGCGACCCATCCACCCCCGAGGCTCTGGAGGAGTTCCATGTTGCCATCGAAGCTCGCGACGGCGCTCGCCGCCGCCCTGGCGTTCGCGCTCGTCACGGCGGCGCGCGCCGACATCAACGTCGGCGTCACGCTTTCCGCGACCGGCCCGGCCGCATCGCTCGGGATCCCCGAGAAGAACACCTTCGAGCTGTTGCCGACGACGATCGGCGGCGAGAAGATCAACTGGATCGTGCTCGACGACGGCTCCGACACCACGAAGGCGGTGCAGAACGCCAAGAAGCTGATCGGCGAGAACAAGGTGGACGTGCTGGTCGGCTCGACGATCACGCCCAACTCGCTCGCGATGATCGACGTCGCGGTCGACGCCGAGACGCCGATGATCTCGATGGCGGCGTCGGCGCGCATCGTCGACCCGGCGAGCGCCAAGACGCGCTGGATCTTCAAGACGCCGCAGTCCGACGCGCTGATGGCCGACGCGATCGCAGTCAGCATGAAGGCGAACGGCATCCAGACGATGGGCTACATCGGCTTCGCCGACGCGTACGGCGACGGCTGGCTGGCCGAGATCAAGCGCTCGGCGCAGACCGCCGGCATCAAGGTGATCGCCGAGGAGAAGTACAACCGCAACGACACGTCGGTGACCGGCCAGGTGCTGAAGCTGATCGCGGCCAAGCCCGACGCGGTGCTGATCGGCGCGGCAGGCACGCCGGGCGCCACACCGCAGAAGGAGCTGGTCGCGCGCGGCTACAAGGGCAAGATCTACCAGACGCACGGCGTCGCGAACCCCGACTTCCTCCGCGTGGTCGGCAAGGACGGCAACGGCACGCTGCTGCCTTCCGGCCCGATGCTGGTCTACGAGCAGCTGCCCGACAGCAACCCGATCAAGAAGGTCGCGGCCGAGTACATCACGCAGTACGAGAAGCGCTTCGGGACGCGCTCGACCTTCGGCGGCCACGCCTACGACACCTGGATCCTGCTGCGCGCCGCGATCCCGGAAGCGCTCAAGGCCGGCAAGCCCGGCACCAAGGAGTTCCGCCTCGGCCTGCGCAACGCGCTCGAGAAGGCGAACGTCGTCGCGACGCACGGCGTGTTCGTGATGAACGCCCTCGAGCACAACGGCCTCGACAACCGCGCCCGCGTCATGGTGAGGATCGAGAACGACAAGTGGATCCTGGCCAAGTAAGTCGCTGACCTTCGCGACGGGCCGGCGGCGGGCGACCGCGCCGGCCCGTTGCTTGTCCGAGCGCGCCGATGGACCTCTCGATCGCCGCACTGCTCGCGCAGGACGGCATCACCAACGGCGCCGTCTACGCGCTGCTCGCGCTCGCGCTCGTGCTGGTGTTCGCCGTCACGCGCGTCATCTGGGTGCCGTCGGGCGAGTTCGTTGCCTACGGGACGCTGACGCTCGCCGGGCTGCAGCTCGGGCGCGCGTCGGGGATCGCGGGTCTCCTGGCCGGCATGGCGGTGGTGGTCGCCGCGATGGAGCTGGTGCGCGCCGCGCGGCGCGGCGAATGGCGCGGAGTCGCGCCGCGCCTCGCGGCCTGGAGCGGTGCGCCGCTCGCGATTGCCGGCCTGCTGGTGCTGGTAGCACCGCTCGAGCCGCCGTTCTTCGTGCAGATCGTGCTGACGCTGGCGGCGGTCACCGCGCTCGGTCCGCTGTTCTACAAGGTCGCCTACGAGCCGATCGCCGAGGCGAGCGTGCTCGTGCTCCTGATCGTGTCGGTCGCGCTGCACTTCGCGTTGCTTGGCCTCGGGCTGTGGTTCTTCGGCGCGGAAGGCTCGCGCACCCCGCCGTTCACGACCGCGTCGTTCGACTGGGGCGGCGTGATCGTGAGCGGCCAGAGCGTGCTCGTCGTCCTGACCAGCCTCGCGCTGATCGTGGCGCTGGCGTGGTTCTTCAACCGGACGCTGTACGGCCGCGCGCTGCACGCGACCGCGGTCAACCGCGTCGGCGCGCGGCTCGCGGGTATCTCCCCATCGTTCGCCGGCACGCTCACGTTCACGCTCGGCGCGCTGGTGTGCGCGTTCTGCGGCGTGCTGATCGGGCCGATCACGACCGTCTACTACGACTCCGGCTTCCTGATTTCGCTCAAGGGCTTCGTCGGGGCGATCATCGGCGGGCTGGCGAGCTACCCGGTGGCCGCGGCCGGCGCGCTGCTGGTCGGCCTGCTCGAATCGTTCAGTTCGTTCTGGGCGAGCGCGTTCAAGGAGGTGATCGTCTTCACGCTGATCATCCCGGTGCTCCTGTGGCGCAGCCTCGCCGCGCACCACCATGAAGAAGAAGAGTAGCGGCGCGACCACGGGCCCGCCCGCGGAGCGCGCGTGGCCGTGGACACGTGCCGCGCTGGCGCTGTTCGTCCTCGTGCTCGCCGCAGCGCCGGTGGTGGCGCCACCGTTCTGGGTGACGCTGCTCAACTACATCGGCCTCTACAGCATCGTCGCGCTCGGCCTGGTGCTCCTGACCGGCGTGGCCGGACAGACGTCGTTCGGGCAGGCCGCGTTCGTCGGGCTGGGCGCCTATACGACCGCGTGGCTGACCACGCGCTACGGCACCTCGCCGTGGTTCACGCTGGCGATCGGTCTCGCGTTCACGTCGCTGGTCGCGCTCGCGCTGGGCTTCGTGACGCTGCGCATGCGGGGCCACTACCTGCCACTCGCGACGATTGCGTGGGGCATCAGCCTGTCGTTCCTGTTCGGCAACCTCGAGTTCCTCGGTGGGCACACCGGCATGACCGGCATCCCGGCGCTCGCGCTCTTCGGCATCGAGCTGCGCAACGAGCGTGCGATCTTCTACCTGATCTGGGCTCTCGCGCTGGCCGCGTTGTGGTCGACGCACAACCTGCTCGATTCGCGGCCCGGACGCGCGATCCGCGCGCTGCGCGGCGGCTTCGACATGGCGCAGGCATTCGGCGTGAACGGGGCGCGGCTCAAGATCGTCGTGTTCGTCTACGCGGCGCTGCTGGCGTGCGTCTCGGGCTGGCTGTACGCGCACCTGCAGCGTTTCGTGAACCCGACGCCGTTCTCGATCATCGCGGGCATCGAGTACCTGTTCATGGCCGTCGTCGGCGGCGCCGGGAGCGTCTGGGGCGCGGTGATCGGAGCGGCGCTCATCACGCTGCTGAAGCAGGTGCTGCAGGACGTGCTCCCGCAACTCCTCGGCCGTTCCGGCAACTTCGAGATGATCGTGTTCGGCGTCCTGCTGATCGTGCTGCTGCAGCGAGCGCGCGACGGCGTGTGGCCGTGGATCGAGCGGCTGCTGCCGCGTCGGGCACCGCCGCCGGTGCCCGATGCCGCGCCGCTGCCGGCGCGACATCACGCCGCGCAGGAGGGTCCGCTGCTGGAGGTGAGGAAGGCGCGCAAGGCGTTCGGCGGACTGGTCGCCGTCAACGACCTCTCGTTCGAGATCGTGAGCGGCGAGATCCTCGGGCTCATCGGCCCCAACGGCGCCGGCAAGAGCACGACCTTCGCGCTCATCTCCGGCGCGCTGCCGCTGACGTCGGGCGAAATTCGCTTCCGCGGAGCGGCCATCGGCAGCAAGGCGCCCTTCGAGATCGCGCGGCGCGGCATCGGTCGCACCTTCCAGCACGTCAAGCTGATCCCGTCGATGAGCGTGCTCGACAACGTCGCGCTGGGCGCCTACCTGCGCGGCCGCGCCGGCCTCGCGCGCGCCGCGCTGCGGCTCGACCGGCGCGAGGAGGCGCGCGTGCGGGCCGAGGCCGCGCGCCAGATCGCGCGCTGCGGACTGTCGGCGCACCTCTTCGACGCCGCGGGGAGCCTCGCGCTCGGCCAACAGCGCATCGTCGAGATCGCGCGCGCGCTCGCCTGCGACCCGACGCTGCTCCTGCTCGACGAGCCGGCGGCGGGGTTGCGCTACCTCGAGAAGAAGGAGCTCGCCACCCTGTTGCGCACGCTCAAGGCCGAAGGCATGACGATCCTGCTGGTCGAGCACGACATGGACTTCGTCATGGGCCTCACCGACCGGCTGGTGGTGATGGACTTCGGCGAGAAGCTCGCCGAAGGGCTGCCGGCGGACATCCAGCGCAATCCTGCCGTGCGCGAAGCCTACCTGGGCGGCGTATGAGCGCGAACGGCGCGAGCTTGCTGGAGGTGAAGGCGCTGTCGGTGCGCTACGGCAAGGTCGAGGCGGTGCACGGCGTGTCGGTATCGTGCGGCGAGGGCCGGATCGTCACCGTGATCGGCCCCAACGGCGCCGGCAAGACGACGCTGCTCGCCGCGATCATGGGACTGATGCCTTCGCAGGGCGAGGTGCGCTACCTCGGTGAATCGCTCGCCGGGCTCGAAGTCGAGCAACGCGTCGCGCGCGGCCTGGTGCTGGTGCCCGAGAAGCGCGAGCTCTTCGCCTCGATGTCGGTCGCGGACAACCTCGCGCTCGGTGCGTTCGCACGGCGCCGCGAAGGCGAGGCGTCCACGCGACGCACGCTGGACGAGGTCTACCACCGCTTCCCGCGGCTGCTCGAGCGTCGCGCCCAGCTCGCCGGCACGCTGTCGGGCGGCGAGCGCCAGATGCTCGCGCTCGGTCGCGCGCTGATGGGACGGCCCAGGCTCCTGATGCTCGACGAGCCCTCGCTCGGGCTCGCGCCGCTGGTCGTGCGCGAGATCTTCAGCATCATCGTCGCGCTGCGCGAGACCGGCGTGTCGATCCTGCTCGTCGAGCAGAACGCGCGCGCGGCGTTGCAGGTGTCCGACGATGGCTACGTGCTCGAGACCGGCGAGCTGGTGCTCGCCGGCCCGAGCGCCGAGCTGGCTGCGAACCCGCGCGTGGCCGCGACCTACCTGGGACAGGGGGCCGGCGGCTGAGGCGCACGATCCGCGTCAGGTGCAAGCAGCCGCCACGCAGCCGGATGGATCTTCGGAGGGCGTAGTATCTCCCCGATCGTCGGCGCTCCCTGGCAGCGCCGCTCCGCGACCTGCCCCCATGATCGATCGACGCTGGTTCATCCGCGCCGTCTGCGCCGGGATCGCGATGCATGCTGCCGCAGCCCGCGCCCAGCGAGCGGCCCGCGTGCCGAAAGTCGCCGGCCTGTTCATCAGCAAGGAATTGTCCGGCACCGACCTCGTGGTCGCCGGGCTCAAGGAGCTGGGCTACGTCGAAGGGCGCACGATCTCGTTCGAATGGCGATGGTGGGAAGGAAAGCCCGAGCGATTGCGCAGCGCGTCCGCGGAGCTGTTGGCGCTCAATCCCGACGTGATCGTCGTCGGCGGCTCCGAGGCGACGCGCGCGATGAAGGAAGCCACCCGGTCGATCCCGATCGTCTTCATCGGCCCGAGCTATCCGGTCGAGGAAGGGCTGGTGGCGAGCTTCGCGCGACCGGGCGGCAATGTCACCGGCGTTAGCGTCGCCATGTCCGACTACGTGACGAAGCTGCTCCAGCTCCTGCTGGACGTCGTTCCGGGACTTTCGGAGGTCGCCCTCATCTGGAGCCCGGACAATGCCGGACATGTCTTCCTCCGCAGGGACGCGGAGGCTGCGGGCAGCGTGCTCAAGCTGAAGGTCGTGCCGGTGGCCATGGCGAGCCCCGCGGACGTCGAGCCTGCCCTTGCGGCGCTTTCGCGAGGCCGTCCCAAGGCGCTCGTCGTCCTTCCGGGTCCGATCCCCAATGCCAACGCGGAGCGCATCGCGGAGCTGGCGATCCGGTTGCGCATGCCGTCGATGACCGCCAACAAGGCGTTGATGGAACGCGGCCTGCTCGTGTCCTACGGTCCGGATTTCCGGGACCTCAACCGGCGCATCCCCGGCTACGTGGATCGCATCCTCAAGGGCGCCCGGCCGGCGGAGATGCCGGTCGAGCGGCCGACCACGTTCGAGCTCGGGATCAACCTGAAGACCGCGAAGGCCATCGGTCTGGTGATTCCGCCACCGCTGCTGGCGCGAGCCGACACGGTCGTCCAATGACGGGTCGTGCCGCTCGATCGCGGGGGCGGATCGGTCGGTCCACGCGTATCCTTGCGCTTGGGAGGCGCGGCCCCACCTCCCGCTGTGGGGGTCATCGCCGTCGCCACCCACGACCCTGACCGCCTGACTCCTTCCCACCGCTACCCGACGCCTGATGTCCGACCTCTCCGTTCCCCCCGTCACCGAAGCGCTCGTCGCCGAAGCGTCCGCGTTGCTGCTCGCGCCTTCGGGCCTCACGCCGGCGCGGCTGTCCCAGGTGATCGCGGCGATCCACCAGCACGACGTCGACTTCGCCGACCTGTACTTCCAGCACGCCCGCTTCGAGAGCTGGAGCCTCGAGGAGGGCATCGTCAAGGCCGGGAGCTTCTCGATCGACCGCGGCGTCGGCGTGCGCGCCGTGTCGGGCGAGAAGCAGGCCTACGCGTACTCCGACGACATTTCCGCGTCCGCGCTCGACGAGGCCGCGGCTGCGGTGCGCGCGATCGGCCGCCAGGGCCAGTCGGTGTCCGCGCCGCTGGGCAAGCGCGGCCCGGCGCGCAAGCTCTATCGCGGCGACGACCCGGTCGCGAGCCTCGACGAGGCTTCCAAGGTCGCGTTGCTCGAGCGGCTCGAGAAGATGGCGCGCGGGCGCGATCCGCGCGTCGTGCAGGTGATGGCGTCGCTCGCCGGCGAGCAGGAGACGGTCTTGATCGCGCGCAGCGACGGCGAGATCGTCGCGGACGTGCGTCCGCTGTCGCGCGTCTCGATCACCGTGATCGTCGAGGAGAACGGCCGCCGCGAGCAGGGCCACTCCGGCGGCGGCGGGCGCTTCGGCTACGCGTACTTCGACGACGCGCTGCTCGAGGACTACGCGCGCTGGGCCGTCGACCAGGCGCTGCTCAACCTGGCCGCGCGCGATGCGCCTGCCGGGCCGATGACCGTCGTGCTGGGGCCGGGCTGGCCGGGCATCCTGCTGCACGAGGCGATCGGCCACGGCCTCGAGGGCGACTTCAACCGCAAGGGCACCAGCGCGTTCGCCGGCCGCGTCGGCCAGCGCGTCGCGTCGAAGGGCATCACCGTGATCGACGACGGCACCATCGAGCATCGCCGCGGCTCGCTCAATGTCGACGACGAAGGCCACGCGACTCGCCGCACGGTCCTGATCGAGGACGGCATCCTGACCGGCTACATGCAGGACCGCCTGAACGCCGGGTTGATGTCGGTCGCGCCCACCGGCAACGGCCGCCGCGAATCGTTCGCGCACCTGCCGATGCCGCGCATGACCAACACGATCATGCTCGCAGGCGACAAGGACCCGGCGGAGATCCTCGCGTCAGTCGACGACGGTCTCTACGCGGCGAACTTCGGCGGCGGTCAGGTCGACATCACCAGCGGCAAGTTCGTGTTCTCCGCTTCCGAGGCCTGGAAGGTCGAGAAGGGCAAGCTCGTGTACCCGGTCAAGGGCGCCACGCTCATCGGCAACGGGCCCGATGCGCTGACGCGCGTCACGATGGTCGGCAACGACATGCAGCTCGACACCGGCGTCGGCACCTGCGGCAAGGACGGGCAGAGCGTGCCGGTCGGCGTCGGCCAGCCGACACTGCGCATCGAGAAGATGACGGTCGGCGGGACGCGCTGAGGTCGCCGTGACCAGGCCCGCCGCGCCGCCCAAGCCCGCGCCGAAGCAGCACGAGGCGCCGAAGCGCAGGGACGACATCCTCGAGGCCGAGCTCGACGAGGCGTTGCAGGAGACGTTCCCGGCGAGCGACCCGATCGCGGTCGACACCGAGGTGCCGGACCCCCCGCGCAAGCGTTGAGGCGGCGCTAGGCTCGTCGCAGCCAGGCACGCATCCGCTCGGCCGCGGCCGCCGAGGCGAGCAGCGCGACGTGCCCGGTCGACGCTGCGACGAACCGTTTCGACGCTGGAACGTCCAGGTCGAATCGCGGGTTCCGATGGCGCCCGAGCGCGCTCGCGACGGTGACGAACCCGTCGCCGCGCAGGCCGCGAAGGTCGGCGCCCACCACGGTCGCGAGGCTCCCTGCGATGGCGTGGCACGCGACGCCCGCGGGCAGCGGAATCGGGTGGCGCACGTACGCGCGACGGGCGAAGCGGTCGCGCCCGCTCCAGTCGTCGTCGACCACGCTCCCGTGCCGCAAGTCGGTGATGCCGGCGCTGCGCACGCGTCCCAGCCGCGCGAACGGTGCGGCGTAGGGGACCGCCTCGAGCAGCACGTCGATCGCGTGCCCGCCGCGCTCGAGCGGCGATCCATGGTGCGGCGTGCCAAGGAACACGAGGTCGCCCAGGACGCCCGGCCAGCGGTGGCCCGCCCGGGCACCGTAATGCGCGGCGCTTCGCGCGACGAGCCCGCCCATGCTGTACCCGACGATGACCAGGCGCGCGACCGGCACCGGCCACGCCGCCACCAGCGCCTCGAGCCGCGTGGCGAGCTCTCGCCCGTTGGTCGAAACGTGGAGCCCGCTGTTGTAGTGGAGCGAGACGACGGTGGCGCGAAGGTCGCGGGCGAGCGCGACGCGATGGTCGTGGCCCGGCCGCGCCCACTGCCGCTCGCCCATGCACAGGCCGTGCACCGCGACGACCAGCGTGGCGGACGGGCCTGCTACCGCGTGCTCGAGCGCGCCGCGGGCGGGCTCGAGCGCCACGCCGCCGAGCCGGAAGCGCATCGGGATCGCCAGCGGATTGGTGCTCTCCGCCAGGTAGTCGCCCAGCACGCCGTTGAGGGCGGCCACCAGGGCCTCCCGCGAAGGCGTGTCGGCGACGTCGTCCACCAGCGGGACGAGCCGCGCGAGGACGGCATCGAGGCTCGCGCCGACCGTGCGCGTGACGCCGCGGATGGCGCGATAGACGTGTCCGGTGACACCTTCGACCGCGCTGCCCGCCGGACCCGCGAGCCG
>DATLIR010000112.1:0-17264 GCA_035539315.1 Casimicrobiaceae bacterium | reverse complement strand
CGCGGCGGTCGGTCCCACTGCCGCCGGTCGATCTCGTCGTGATGCATGCGCCGGTAATCCACGGATCCCTTCCCGCCCCGCGCGGGGCAGCCGGAGTCTATGCGAGCTCCCCGGCAGCGCCAAGCGCGCGGTGCGATCTGCGACAATCGACGCCTCCGGACGAACCCTCAGCGCGTCCAAGGCCGCCGCTGTCCGCCATCCTGCCCTTCGTCGCGCTCACCGCGCCGCTGTTCGTGCTGATCGCGCTCGGATTCGCGATCGCCCGCAGCGGCCGCTGGCCCGCAGCGTCGACCGATGCGCTGACCCGCTTCGTCTTTGCGATCGCGGTGCCCGCGCTGCTGTTCCGGCTGATGAGCGACTTCTCCAGGCTCCCGCCGATCGACGCGCGCGTGCTGGTCGCGTACTTCGGCGCCTGCCTCGTCGTGTTCGTCGCCGGTCGCGTCGTGTCGCGCGCGCTGTTCCGCCACGATGGCGTCGCGCAGTCGGTGTTCGCGCTCGGCGGCGTGTTCTCGAACACGGTGCTGCTCGGGCTGCCGCTGGTGCAGGTGACGCTCGGCGCCCCCGCGATGCCGGCGGTGTCGCTGATCGTCGTGTTCAACGCGCTGATCCTGTGGACGCTGGTCAGCGTTTCGGTCGAATGGGCGCGGCACGGCTCGCTCGGGTGGCGGCAGTTCGCGCTCACGGCGCGTAACGTGCTTCTGAACCCGGTCGTGGCATCAATTCTCGCCGGTACCGCGTTCGGGTTCTCCGGACTCGCGTTGCCGGGTTTCGCCGAGCGCGCGCTCGGGCTGCTCGCACAGGCGGCCGTGCCGCTGTCGCTGGTCGCGCTCGGCCTGGGACTCGGCGAGGTCGCGCTCGGCGCCGGCTGGCGCGAAAGCGCGGCCATCGCGGCGCTCAAGCTCGCCGCGCTGCCGACCGCCGCCTGGGCGCTCGCGCTCGCCGTCGGCCTGCCGCGGGACGAGACGATCGTCGTGGTCGTGATGGCCGCGCTGCCGACCGGCGCCAACGTCTACCTGATGGCGCGCCACTTCCGCGCGCTCGAAGGGCCGGTGGCCGCGAGCCTGGTCGTGTCGACCGCGCTCGCCGCCGTCACGACGCCCTTCGCGCTCGCGCTGCTCGGGGCGCCGGTCCGCTAGCCGCCATGCTAACGTCGCGCCCCATGGCCCGCCGCCCCCTCAAGTCCCTCGTCGCCGCCATAGCGCTGGCGCTGGGCGCGCCTGCCTTCGCCGCGCTTTCGACCGAATGCGGCCCTCCGCCGGACGGGGCGATCTGCGCGGACGGCGCGTGGTTCGATTTCGCGACGCTGAGCGTCGCCGTTGCGCAGGGCGCGTCACGCTCGCGCTACGACATCGTCCTGGGCGACGGACGCGACCTCAAGGTCGCGGTCAGCGAGGACAACCCGCAGTACTACGGTCGCGCCGACGCGCTCTTGATCGGCGGCACCGTGCTCGCGACGCGCAGCGACGGCACGGTGCCCGCCACCGGGTCGGAGATCCTGAACGATCCGCTCCTCGCCGCGCAGGAAGTGGCGTCGCTGCTGCAGATCGCGTTGCCCAACGGGCCGCGCTCGATTGCGCGCGCGACGCCGGTGCGCGCGAGCGGCACGCGCTTCCTCGCCGCGAACACGCCGGGCATGTCGGCGTACTACGGGCCGCCATGGACGGTCGAGGGCCGCCTCACGCCGGTGGGCGATCGCACGTTCGCCTTCGAGCTGACGCTGACCTACCGCGTCGGCATGCCCGACGGCACCGTCACCGAGCGCGAGCACGTGAACCGCTATAGCGGCCGCGCCGCCTACCCGGTGAAGCGGCCTCGCCTGCCGGACACCACGAGCCTCGCCGGCTGGACCATCGAGGTGCCCGGGAGTGCGGAGACGTTGCGCGTCGAGACGCTCGGGCAGGCGCGCCGCGTGCTCGGCATCACGCCGCAGCGCTGACGTCGCTGCGCTCGTCGATGCCGCGCCGCGCACCGCTCACCGTCGACGCGGTGCGCGCGCTGCGCGGGACGCTGTCGTCGTTCGGCCCCGGGACCCTCGGCGCACGCCGCGCCGCGCTCGCGCGCGCCCGCGGTCGCGCCTTCGCGGACGTCGCCGCGCTGGCCGATTACCACGACCTCATGCTGTTCGTGCTTGCGCACCCGGCCTCGCGCGACGAGGTCCGGCGCGCAGAGGCCGCGCTACGCCGCAGCGCCCGCGCGGCGCGCGCGATCGCGCAACGCGGGCGCGCCGGCGAGCGGCGCGCGCTCGCGCAGACCGGCATCGCGTGGTCGGCGGTCCGTGCCGCTTTCGGGCTCGCGATCGCGCGCTGGCTGGTCGCCCGCCATCCGGGTCGCGCGACGCTCGAGCCGATCGCGGGCGAGCCGCTCGCGCTCGCCGACGTGCTCGCGAGCGCCCTTCCCCCGCTGCAGGCCGACATCGCCGGCGGCGGGCATCTCGACGCCGACGCGATCGTCGCCGCATTCTCCGGCGGCGGTGACGCGCTCGCGTGGCTCGTCCGCACCACGGACGCGCTGCCCGCCGCGGCACCGGTGCGCGAGCAACTGTTCGAGGCGATCGGTGCCACCGTCGTCGTCGCCCCGCGCGATAGCGCGTTGTCGCGCACGTTCGTGCGCGGACGTCCGCACGCGCCCTTCCTGATCGACGCGCTGGTGCGGCGCGTCGACGTGGCGGCAGTGACCGCGGCGCCGCTGCCGCGCATCCGGACGCCGTCGCTCGCGCAGCGCGCCGCGATCGTCGATGCGAGCCGAGCGACGCTCACGATGCTGGGGCGCGAGACCGACGCGATCGCCACGACCAGCGCGCGCGATACCGCGTGGCATCGCCTCGGGCGCGGCGTCGCGATCGCGCTGCACGCGCCCGCCGCCGGACGGCGCGGCCCGCTCGACGCGCATGTCGGCTTCGTGCTCTACCGCAACGGCGTGCCGGTCGCCTATGGCGGCGGCTGGCCGTTCCTCGGCGGCTGCCGCATCGGCGTCAACGTGTTCCCGGCGTTTCGCGGCGGCGAATCGGCCTGGCTGTTCGCGCAGGTGCTGCGCGCCTACCGGCAGCGCTTTCGCATCGTGCGCTTCGTCGTCGAGCCCTCGCAGTACGGACGCGGCAGCCGAGAGGGACTCGTCTCCGGCGCGTTCTGGTTCTACTGGCGCCTGGGCTTCCGGCCGGTCGTCCCGCGACTTCGCGCGCTCGCGGACGCCGAGGCGGCGAAGATCGCGGCGCGGCGCGACTACCGCGCACCGATCGAGGTGTTGCGCCGCTTCACCGAAGGCGATCTCGCGCTCGCGCTGGCGAGCGGCCCGCTCCCGCCCGATCCCGCCGATCTCGCGGAGGCCGGCTCCCGCTGGCTCGCGGCGCACGGACGCGGCGACCCGGCGCGCGCCGAACGCACGGCGCTCGCAGTTGCGTTGCGCCTGGTCGGGTGCCCGCTTCCCGACGACGACGACGAGCGTGCGGTCTGGCGCGCGTGGGCGCCGCTCCTCGCGCAATGCCCCGCGATCGCGGCGTGGCCGGCGTCCGCGCGCGACGGCGTCGCGGCGGTGCTGCGCGCCAAGGCGCGCGACGAGTTCGCGTTCCACGTGCGCCTCGCCGCGCACCGGCGGCTCGCCGACGCGTTGTCGGCGCTCGCGCGCGACAGCGCCGCGCGCGTTTGATAAGATCGGTGCATCGCCACGGTCCGCTCGCGCGGACGATCGTGCATCTCGTCGTCAGGCTGTCATGCCGTCCTCCGTCCGCCGTCGCGCCCGTCCGTGGCGCGTTCACGACTCCCCCATCCATGGCCGCGGCGTGTTCGCCGCGCGTGCGATCCGGAAGGGCGAGACGATCATCGAATACCGCGGCCGGCGCACCTCGTGGGAGGACGCGAGCGCAGCAGCCGCGGACGACGACGACCCCTACCACACGTTCCTGTTCTCGCTCGACGACGGCCGCGTGATCGACGCCGGCGTGCGCGGCAACGCGGCGCGCTGGATCAACCACTCGTGCTCGCCCAACTGCGAGACCTTCGAGGACGACGACGGACGCGTCTACGTCGCCGCGCGCAGGACCATCCGGGAGGGCGAGGAGCTCTCGTACGATGACCGGCTCGCAATCGACGGCAAGGTCGGCAAGCGGATGCGCCGCGCCTACGCCTGCCGCTGCGGCGCGCGGCGCTGCCGCGGGACCATGCTGGCCTGAGCGCGCGACTTGCGCGCGTTCCCGTTCCCGCTCACCCCGTCCTCCCCCGCGATGCGGGCGGCCGCCGCGATAGGCAGAATCGATCGTGCCCATAGTCATAATCAAATTGCATTATCTATGGAGCGGCCATAACATTCTCCTTGCCGGGCATCCGCCCCCGCCTTCGAGGAGATACGCATGAAAACCGTCGGACAGAAGGTCGAGTCGTTCAACGTCGTCGGCGTCAAGCCGGGCTTCAACCACCACGAGGAGAACGGCGTCTCCGCGTTCGAGACGCTCACCGAGCAGTCGTTCCCGGGCAAGTGGAAGGTCGTCTACTTCTACCCGAAGGACTTCACGTTCGTGTGCCCGACCGAGATCGTCGGCTTCGCCAAGCTCGCCCAGGACTTCGCCGACCGCGACGCGGTCGTGCTCGGCGGATCGACCGACAACGAGTTCGCGAAGCTCGGCTGGCGGCGCGACCACAAGGACCTCGCGAGCCTCAACCACTGGCAGTTCGCGGACGTCCAGGGCTCGCTCGTCGACCAGCTCGGCGTGCGCGATCCCGCCGAAGGCGTGGCGCTGCGCGCCACGTTCGTCATCGACCCGGACAACGTGATCCAGCACGTGTCGGTCAACAACCTCAACGTCGGCCGCAATCCCGACGAGATCCTGCGCGTGCTCGACGGCCTGCAGACGGACGAGCTGTGCCCGTGCAACCGAAAGGTGGGCGGCACGACGATCTGAGGGACGAAGGCAACGGCGGCGATGGGCGATAGGCAATAGTGAAAACGTATCGCCACGCACTGCCCATCGCCCACCACCCATCGCCCATCGCCTATCGCCTATCGCCTATCGCCTATCGCCGCCCTTGGAGCCCCCATGACCTCTCTGACCGACATCAAGTCCCGCCTGCCCGATTGGGCCAAGGACATCCGTCTCAACCTCGACGCGACGATCGCGCGCTCGAGCCTCGAGCCGCAGTTCGCCGCCGGCGCGGCACTCGCCGCCGCCTATGCGGCGCGCTCCCCTGTCCTGGTCGAAGCGTTCCGCGCGCCCGACTTCCTCGACGCCAGGCATGCGGAAGCGGCGCTGACCGCCGCCGCGCTGATGGGGATGAACAACGTCTGGTATCCGTTCGTCGAGATGGCCGGCGACGACGCGCTGAAGACGCTGCGTGCCGAGCTGCGCATGAACGCCTACGCGACGCACGGCGGCGTCGACAAGCTCGCCTTCGAGCTGTACGCGCTCGCCGCATCGATCGTCGGCAAGTGCGAGTTCTGCGTGCGCTCGCACGCGAAGCTGCTCGGTGAGGCCGGGCTGACGACGCAGCAGCTGCGCGACGTCGGCCGCATTGCCGCGACGGTCAACGCCGCGGCGCTGGCGCTCGCTGTGGCGCCGCAGCAGGAAGCCATGGCCGCCTAGCGCCGCAACGCGCCCGCCGGGCCGCCCCAAGGGCGCGTGCCCCCTCGGGGGGAGGCGCGCGCAGCGCGCTGCGGGGGGATCACCGCGCGCCCGCCGGGCCGCCCCAAGGGCGCGTCCCCCTTCGGGGGAGGCGCGCGTAGCGCGCTGCGGGGGAATCACTGCGCGCCCGCCGGGCCGCCCCAAGGGCGCGTGTCCCCTCGGGGGGAGGCGCGCGCAGCGCGCTGCGGGGGGATCACTACGCGCCCGCCGGTCCGCCCCAAGGGCGCGTGCCCCCTCGGGGGAAAGCGCGCGCAGCTCGCTGCGGGGGAACCACGCTACGCGGTCGCGCGGGTCACGCAGGCGGCGAAGAACGCGCCGTGGTGGTCCTCGGGGTCGAGCGGGCGGTCGTAGACGTCCTCGACGGCGGCGCGCAGGAACGCCTCGTCGTCGGCGTCCTTGACGAACCAGCGCAACGCCACCGGGAACGCGCGTATCGCGACGAAGTCGCCCTCGAGTCGGTCGAGGAAGACCCCGCGCTCGAGCCCGTTGTCGCGCGAGGCCGCGGCATTGGCGATGAAGTCGGCGCCCTCGAGGCATTCAAGCAGTGTCGACGTCGCGCCCTGCGCGCCGGTGGGCAGCGTCGCGAGCATCGCGACCCAGGCGCTGGCGGCGAGAAGGGCCCTGCTGCGTGGCGTCATGGCGTGCTCCCGGGCCGAGAGGCCCTGCGAGCGCATCCTAGGCGCGTTGCGCCCGCTCGCGCATCTTGCCGTGCAGCATGGCGCGATTGCGCCACGCGCGTCGCGTCGTCACAATGCCGTGCCGCGCGCCTTCGCGCGCCACCCTCCTCCGCGATGGCCCGCAAACGCCACGGATCCCCGTCGGGCCGGCTCGTCGTCGTCGAGCACGTTTCCCGCGTGCTCGCCGGCAACCCGCTCGGCGACCCGCACGTGCGCCGGCTGCCCGTGTGGCTGCCGCCGGGCTACGACGAAGGCGCGACGCGCGGCCGGGGGCGCCGCTATCCCGTGCTGTTCGACCTGGTCGGCTTCACCGGGTCGGGCCACGCCCACGTCAACTGGCGCCCGTTCGACGAGAACGTGCCCGAGCGTGTCGCGCGGCTGATCCGCGACGGGCGCATGGGGCCGTGCATCATCGCGTTCCCCGACTGCTTCACGAGCCTCGGCGGCAACCAGTACGTCGACTCGCCCGCCGTCGGGCGCTACGCGGACTACCTGACGCGCGAGCTGGTCCCGTTCGTCGACCTCGAGTTCCGCACGCTGGCCTCGCGCGACCATCGCGGTTGCTTCGGCAAGTCGTCCGGAGGCTACGGCGCGATCGTGCACGGGATGACGCGCGCCGAGACCTGGGGCGCGATCGCCGACCACTCGGGCGACGCCATGTTCGAGTTCTGCTACTACACCGACCTGCCGCGCACGCTCAACGAGCTCGACCGCTTCCGGCTGCCGAAGCGTCGACCCGGCAAGACGCGTCCGGCGGGCTCGGCACGCCGCGTCGCGGTGGGACGCGACGACGGACGCATCCGCCGCTTTCTCGACACGATGTGGAACAAGGAGAAGCTCACCGACGGCGAGGTGCATGCGTTGATGATGCTGGCGATGGCGGCGACCTACGATCCGGTGCCGCGCGACCCGCTCGGCTTCCGGATGCCGGTCAACCTGGAAACAGGCGAGCTGATCGCCGCCCGCTGGCGGCGGTGGAAGGCGCACGACCCGGTGGAGATGGTGCGCCACCACGTCGCATCGTTGCGGTCGTTGCGCGCCCTCTACGTCGACTGCGGCTGGCGCGATCAGTACCACCTGCATTTCGGCGCCCGCATGCTTTCGCTGGCGCTCGCGCGGCGCGGCATCCGCCACGTCTACGAGGAATTCGATGACACCCACTCGTCGATCGACTACCGGATGGACGTGAGCCTGCCCATCCTGATGCGGGCGTTGAAACCCTGACTCCCGCGGCCGGCGACGTCGTTCCGCCGCGTCGCCGCGGACTGGGGCTACGCCTGGGCGTGCGGCCAGTAACGCGTGCGCTGGTCGGTATAGGCCTTCGCGCGGCTCGCGACCGCACCCCGGGCGGCCGTCCAGGCACGGCGTACGACGCGGGCGAGCGAGCCGAACAGCTCGACGATCGCCTCGGCGCGGGCCATCTGGGCCTGGGCCAGGAAGCGGTCGTGCTCGGAGAGCGACGCGAGTCGCAGGGTGATCGGATCGTTCTTCATGGGAACCTCGGTTGCCGGCCTTCTGGGCCTCGTAGCAGGCCGGAGCATCATGGGCTCCGACGCCAAGATAATGATTCCTTCCCCGTTGACATACAATCCGCGTTGATGGAAAGTGATTGATGCCTGATTGGCACTAATCAGCCGAGTGGACACCCTTTACGCCATGGACGTCCTACTGCGGGCGGTCGACCGCGGCGGCTTCGCGGGGGCCGCTCGGGACCTCGGCGTGTCGCCTTCCGCGCTCTCCAAGGTCGTTGCCAAGCTCGAGGAGCGCCTGGGCGTCAAGCTCCTCCACCGGACGACGCGCCGCCTGCGGCCCACCGCCGAGGGCGAGGCCTACCTCGAGCGCGCTGCGCGCATCGTCGAGGCGGCCCGCGAGGCGGACCACGAGGCCATGCGGCACGGCGGCCAGCCGAGCGGCAGGCTGCGGATGGTCGTCGGCGTCTCGTTCGGCACCTATGCGCTGGTCCCCGCGCTTCCGGCGTTCCTCGCGCGCTATCCCGAGATCGACCTCGACCTGGTCATGGGCGAGCGCGCCGTGGATCCGGCCGAGGCCGGCGCGGACCTGTCGATCCGGCTCGGCGCGCTCGCCGACTCGTCGCTGATCGCCCGCCGCATCTGCGATGTCGAGCGCGTCATCTGCGCGTCGCCCGCCTATGTCGCGGAACACGGCACGCCGCGCGACCCGGGTTCGCTCGAGCGCCACCTGTGCCTGACGCTCGCCGACGCCCCCGAACTCGCACGCTGGCCGTTCATGGTCGACGGGAAGCGCGTGATCGTCGACGTTCGTGGCCGCGGCCGCGTCACCGCGAACAACGCGGAGACGTTGCTCGAGCTCGCTGTAATGGGCCAGGGCATCGTGCGCCTGCCCGACGTGATCGTCGGGCCGTCGCTGCGCACCGGCAAGCTGGTGCGGCTCTTCGGCGACACGCATATCGCCGAGCCGGTGCCCGTGCACGCGATCTATCCGTTCACGCGCCAGCGTCCGCCCAAGGTCGGCGCGATGATCGACTTCCTGGTCGAGACGTTCGCCGACGCGCCCTGGCGCGCCGCCGATGCTCCCGGGCGCCCACCGCGACCACGTGTGCGGCCGCGGCCCGCCGCGCGATAGCATGCGGGAAACCATGCGCGCGCTCCAGTACTCCCGCTACGGACCGCCCGAGGTGCTCGAGGTCGTCGAGCTCGACGAGCCGTCGCCGCGCGCGGGCGAGGTCAAGGTCCGCGTGCATGCCGCCGGTCTCAATCCGGTCGACGGCAAGATCCGCGCGGGCCACCTGCGCTTCCTGCCGATCGCGGATCGGCCGCCGCGCGGCAGTGGGCTCGACTTCGCCGGCGAGGTGGTGGGCACCGGCGGCGCGGTCCCGAACCTGTTTCCGGGTGCGCGCGTGTTCGGCTCGCTCTCGCCGTTCCGCCGCGCCGGGGCGTTCGCCGAGTTCGTGTGCGTCGTCCCGGCCCGGATCGCGCCGCTCCCGGCCGCGCTGGGCTACGCCGATGCCGCCGCGCTGCCGATCGCGGCCGGCACGGCAGCGCAGGCGCTCATCGACCACGCGCGCGTCGCGCCGGGACAGCGCGTGCTGGTCAACGGAGCGGCCGGCGGCGTCGGGCATTTCGCGGTCCAGCTCGCCCGCCACCTGGGCGCACACGTCACTGGCACCTGCGGACCGGACAACGTCGCGTTCGTGCGATCGCTCGGCGCCGACGAGGTCCTCGACTACACGGCGAGCGATTTCACCTCCGGCGCCACGCCTTACGACGTGATCTTCGACACCACCGGTCACTCGAGCTGGCAGCGCTCCCGCGCCGTGCTCGCGCCGCGCGGCGTTTACGTCAACACCAGTCCGGACGCGCGCGCCGTCGTGACCACGCTCGCCGAGGGGCTGGTGGCGCGCTTCGCGCGGCAGCGCGTCGTCGGACTCGTGCTGGACAGCGGGGCCACCGCCTGGCAGCGGCTCGCACGCCTCGTCGGCGAAGGCGCGCTCGCGCCGCACATTCGCGAGGCGGTCGGGCTCGCGGCCGTCGCGCAAGCCCAGCGCCGGATGGAAGCCGGCCACGGACGCGGCAAGGTCGTCGTCGACCCGTCGCGCTGAACCTTCCCGGAGACCCGCCATGTCGCCTCGTTCGCCGATCCGCTTCGCCGCTGCGTGCGCCTTCGCGTTCGCCTGCCAGGCCGCCGCCGACTTGGACGTGCCGATGTCGAGCATCCCCAATCCCGACGCGGAAGTCGCCGTCGCCGCCGCGAAGGCGGGCGACTGGCAGCGCGCCATCACCGGCTTCAGCGCCGCGCTGAAGGCCGAGCCGGACAATGCCGAGTTCCACAACGGGCTCGGCTTCGCCTACCGCAAGGCCGGCCGGTTCGACGACTCGTTTCGCCACTACCGTGTGGCGCTACGGCTCAATCCCGAGCTGAAGAGCGCGCACGAGTACATAGGCGAGGCCTATCTCGCCGCCGGCGACAAGGCGAAGGCGCGCGAGCACCTCGCGACGCTCGAGCGCCTGTGCGGCGGGCGCGGCTGCGAGGAGTACCGCGACCTCGAGCGCGCGATCGCCGCCGCGAAGTAATGCATAAATGGCGTCCGCGGCGCGCCGCGTAGGTTGGACGCCGACGGCGCGCGACGCAGCCACGCGGACGGCGCGCGGCGTGGCCCCGCCTATAATGACCGCTCACGCCGACGCCGCTTGACTCGGGCGTCGTCCTCCGACACGCACGGCCGGGAGAACAACGATGCGCTGGGGCGACATGCGACGCAGCGAGAACGTCGAGGACCGCGGCGGAATGGTCGGCGGCGGGGGCGGCGGCTTTCCATTGGGCGGCGGGGGCATGCGGATCGGCGGCGGCACGCTGATCGTGCTCGTGATCCTGGCACTGATCTTCGGCATCAATCCGCTGGAGTTCCTGGGCATGGCCGGCCCCGAGGTGACCGCGCCGGCGCCCGTGCCCGCGCCGCAGTCGTCACCGCCGTCGGCGCCGGGCCAGGGGACGTCCGCAGGTCGCGTCGGCGCGCCGACCGACATGCGCAAGGATTTCGCGGCGCGCGTCGTCGGCGACACGGAGGACGTGTGGGGCGCGCTGTTCAAGGCGATGGGCAACGACCGCTATCCGCCGACGACGCTCACGCTCTACCGGGGCGCGGTGCGCTCGGGGTGCGGCACCGCGTCGTCGGCCGCGGGTCCGTTCTACTGCCCGGCCGACCGTCACGTCTACCTCGACACCGCCTTCTTCGACGAGCTCGCGCGCCGCTTCGGCGCGCCGGGCGACTTCGCGCAGGCCTATGTGATCGCGCACGAGGTCGGCCACCATGTGCAGAACCTCACCGGCGTGATGCAGAAGTTCGAGAGCCAGGGCCAGCGCCTCGACGAGCGCCGCCGCAATGCGCTGTCGATCCGCCTCGAGCTGCAGGCCGACTGCTACGCCGGCGTATGGGGGCATTTCGCGCAGAAGCGCAACCTGCTCGAGCCCGGCGACCTCGAGGAGGGCCTGCGCGCGGCGGGCGCGGTCGGCGACGACACGATCATGAAGCGCACGCAGGGCTACGTCGTGCCCGACGCGATGAACCACGGCAGCGCCGAGCAGCGCGCGCGCTGGTTCCGGGCCGGACTCCAGAGCGGCGACCCGCGCACCTGCGACACGTTCAACGTCGCGCAGCCTTGATCGCCGCGGGGCCGGCGCGCCGGCCGCGATGAGCGCGCTCGACGCGACGTCGACGCCGTGCCCGTCTTGCGGAGCGGCGATGACGACGCAGCGGCTCGAGCGCCGCCCGCTCGGCGAAGCGTCGATCGACCTGTGTTCGCCCTGCCGTGCGCTGTGGTTCGACGGCTACGAGAGCCTGCAGCTCACGCCTGGCGCGACGCTCGCGCTGCTCAAGACCATCCACGACGCCGAGCGCGAGAACGCGCTGCCGCTGGCCGCCCGCCTCGCCTGCCCGCGCTGTTCGTCCGCGCTGGCGCTGACGCGCGACCTCGCGCGCACGACCCGATTCTCCTATTACCGCTGCCCCCGCGGGCACGGGCGGTTCACGCCGTTCATGCAGTTCCTGCTCGAAAAGAGCTTCGTGCGGCCGCTGCCGCCTGCCGAGATCGAGCGGCTGCGCCGCGCGGTCGGCACGGTCCGCTGCAACGGCTGTGGCGCGGCCATCGACCTCGCCGACGATGCCGCATGCCCCTACTGCCGGGCGCCGATCGCGGTGCTCGACCCCGATGCGCTCGCGAGGACGGTCGAGGCGCTGTCGGCGGCGGAAACGCGGCGGCACCACATCGACGCGGTCGCGCTCGGCGAGGGACTGCTCGCCGCCGAGCGGCTCAACCGCGGCCTCGCGGATCCGCCGGCGGCGGGAAGCATCGACGCGATCGTCGCCGCGCTCGAGCTCGGTGCCACGGCGCTCGACCTGCTGTTCGCGCCGCGGCGCGGCTGACGCCCCGCGCTACAATCCGCGCCTCGACCCGCCACCGCCGGTCCGAACGCGGCGGGGGCGGACAGGGGCATCCGGCCGCGTCCGACACCCCGCCTTGACGCGCATGCGGATCATCCTTGCGTTTCACCGGAGTCCTGCCATGACCACGCCCACCATCTTCGCCGCTGCCCTCGCGCTCGCCCTCACGTCCGGCATCGCGTTCGGCCAGAGTCCTGCGACGCCCGCGACGCCCGCCGCTCCTGCTGCGGCGCCCGCGGCGCCGACGGCGCCGCTGCCGACGATCGCCGCGCACAAGTGCGAGAAGCCCGAGTTCCCCGGGAAGGTCGCGCCCGAGACGCGCATCCGCAAGTGGTCCGCGGACTTCCGCGGCTACGTCGATTGCCTCAAGGGCTACATCGGTGAGCGCAACGCGACGATCGAGGCGAACAGCAAGGCGGCGAAGGCCGCGGTCGAGGAATTCAACTCGAGCGTCACCGAATTCAACGAGACGGTCCGCTCGCTGAACAATTGAGCGATCGGCGCTAGCGGCGCTCGACCTCGCCGACGACGCCGTTGAGGCAGGTAAACGCGAGCGTGCGTGCCGGCGAGCCGCCGTCGTCGTCGTAGACGTGGCGGATCGCGGGCGCCAGCACGGTCTGCCCGCCGGGGCCCGGGACCGCGATCTGGACCCCTTCGCTGCGATCCGGGCGCCCTGCCTCGTCGATCACGCTGCTGCAGTCGCGTCCGCCCGTGATCTGGCGCCGCGCGGCGAGCGGCGCGCCCTCGCGCCGCGACGCGGTGTCGCCGGCCTCGTCGGGCGCGGGCGGCGCCGACGACGCGTCCTCGCCGCGTTCCCAGGTGACGCGCCCGTCGAGGAACCCCACGCGGCGCGCGCCGCTGGGATTGCGGAAGATCCAGATCTCGCTCGCGCGGTCGGCCGAGGTCCCGGCCCGCACCTCCGCCGGCACGCCGTACGCATCGCGCACGAAGCGCTTGGGCATCCCGGCCAGCACCTGACCGCCGCGGGCCGCCGCGCTCCATTGGGCCTCCAGCGCCGCCGGCTCCTGTGTCGAGCCGTTGTCCGGGACGATCTCGATGCGCGCCCCCCGCATGTCCTTGGCGCATGGCTCCTGCTGGTAGGTGGTGCGGCCGGCGCCGTCGACACACTTGAACACCTGCGCGTGCGCGGGCAGCGCCCACACGAGCGCGACCCCCGCCACCAGCGCCAGAACCCGGTTCATCGGGAAATGATAGCCCTGCGCGGCTCCGGCGGCAGCCACGGTATGATGCCCTGCAACATGCCCCGAGGCGCCGCGCCCATGCGACCCGCCCAACGCCCTCCCGCGCTTCGCCGCGCTCCCGCACGATGTCCGTGATGGCGACCCCGCCGGCGACCGCGGCCCGGGGCGACGCCGCACAGTCGATCGCGGGCGCGCTGCTCGCGGGGTTCGACAAGCACTACGCGCTGTTCCGCGAGTGCGCGCGCGCCGCCCACCGGCATTTCGAAGCCGGGCATTTCCTCGCGATCGGCCACGTGGCGCGCGACCGCATCGACTTCTACGACCGCCGCGTCGCCGAGACGGCCGAGCGCCTCGCGCGCGACTTCGCCGCCGACGGCATCGAGGGCACCGGCGCCGAGGCGTTGTGGACGCAGGTCAAACGGCACTACGTCGCGATGCTGGCCGAGCACCGGCAGCCCGAATGCGCCGAGACCTTCTTCAATTCGGTGTCGTGCAAGCTCCTCGAGCGCGACTACTTCCACAATCGCGCGATGTTCGTGCGCCCCGGTGTCGCGACCGAGTACCTCGACGCCGACCTGCCCGCCTACCGCTCGTACTATCCGCGCGAGCGGGGCCTCCGCACCGCGCTGATCGACCTGATCCTCGACTTCCGGCTCGAGCGGCGCTTCGCGGATTTCCGCGGCGACCTCGCGAACGTGCTGGCCGCGTTTCGCCGGCGCCTGCCGCGGCCGTTCGTGCTCGAGGCGAACTTCCAGCTGCAGGTGCTCTCGTCGCTGTTCTTCCGCAACCAGTCGGCGTACATCGTCGGGCGCATCGTCAACGGCGCCCACGCCTACCCGTTCTGCGTGTCGATCCGGCACGCGGAGGGCGGCGATCTCTACGTCGACGCGCTGCTCGCCGATCCGGTCGAGCTCGCGCTCCTGTTCTCGGCCAACCGCGCGTACTTCCTGGTCGACATGGAGGTGCCGAGCGCGACGGTCGAGTTCCTGCGCGCGATCCTGCCCGACAAGACGGCCGCCGAGCTCTACACGATCGTGGGGCTGCAGAAGCACGGCAAGACGCTCTTCTTCCGCGACTTCCTGCAGCACCTGCGCCACTCGACCGACCGCTTCGTCAACGCGCCGGGCATCCGCGGGCTGGTGATGGCGGTGTTCACGCTGCCGTCCTACCCTTATGTGTTCAAGCTGATCAAGGATCGCATCGCGGCGTCGAAGGACACCGACCGCACGCGCGTCAAGCAGAAGTACGCGCTGGTCAAGCACCACGACCGCGCCGGCCGGATGACCGACATCCTCGAATACTCCGACGTGACGCTGCCGCTGGCGCGCTTCGCGCCGGGGCTGGTCGACGAGCTCGTCGCGCTCGCGCCCTCGCAGGTCGCCGTCGAGGGCGACTGGGTGGTGATCCGCCATCTGTACATCGAGCGGCGCCTCACGCCGCTCAATCTGGTGCTCGACGGCGTGGACGACGCCACGCGCGAGCACGCGCTCGCCGAATACGGCGCGGCGATCCGCGAGCTCGCGGCGGTCAACATCTTCGCCGGGGACCTGCTGTTCAAGAACTTCGGCCTCACGCGCTACGGGCGCGTCGTGTTCTACGACTACGACGAGATCGAATACATGACCGACTGCGCGTTCCGCGCGATCCCGCCGCCGCCGCCCGGGCACGACGAGATGTCCGGCGAGGTCTGGTACCGGGTCGGGCCGCGCGACGTCTTCCCGGAGGAGTTCGCGACCTTCCTGCTCACCGACCCGCGCAACCGCGCGGCGTTCCTGCGCCACCACGCCGACCTGCTCGACGCGCGCTGGTGGCAGCGAACGCAGGCGGCGATCCGCGCCGCGGGGCCCGCCGAGGTGCTGTCGTACCCCGAGCGCGTGCGCTTCGCGCCGCCGGCCGGAGCGCGCGTCGCGCGAGCGGCGCCGGCGGCCACGCCGCGATGATCGCATTGCGCCGCATCCGGCGCGCGCTACTGGCGCTCCTGGCGTTCCTTCCGCTCGCGTCGCGTGTCGCGCATGCGCAAACGGTTGCCGCCGGCCTGGCCGCCGCGGCTCTGCGTGCGCGGGTGCTGCGCGACGAGGCGGTGCGACAAGGCGACCAGCCGTATGGCGCCGTCGTCGTGCAGGACGGCCGGATTATCGGCGAAGGGGTATCCGCCGTGGTGGCGCGCGGGGACCCGGATGCCCACGCCGAGCGCATCGCGATCGCCGACGCGATCGGGCGGCTCGGGGCGGCCGGCGTCGCAGGGGCGGTGCTGGTGGGTAGCTCGCGCGCCTGCGCGGCGTGTCGCGCTGCGGCGTCGGCCGCGGGCATCGCCCGGCTCTACCACGGCGACGCGCCGGACGACGACGGTCCTCCCGGTCGTCCGCGCTGACCGCGCCGTCCGGCGGGCCGCGGGCCCCGGTCCTCGGATGCATTGCGGCGGTGCCCCCTCGGCAGGGATACTGCGCGACGGCGGCGAGCGCGCCCCCGATGTCGCGCCGCCCGGGGGGAACACCACGTGGCGTACCTGAGCTTGTTCACGGTCCTGCGGCCGGGACCGGGGCCGTCGTCGATGCACACGGCGGGGCCCTGGCTCGCGGCGCGTCGTTTCGTGCACGAGCTCGCGGCCGGCGGGCATCTCGCGAACGTCGCGCGCATGGGCGTCGAGCTCTACGGCGGCGCGGCGTGCATCGGCCGCGAATCCGACGCGGACAGCGCCATCGTGGCCGGCCTCGAAGGCGTCGAGCGCGCAGGCTGCGACGCCAAGAGCCTGGCCGCGCTGCGGTCCGCCGCGTCGTCGCGTCGCGCGATCCGCCTCGACGGCCACCATCCGGTGCGCTTCGATCCGGACGGCGACATCGGCTTTCGCGTCGATCGCGCGCTCGCCTTCGGCGGCAGCGCGGTGCGATTCGCCGCGTTCGACGCCCACGGCACGGTCGTCGCCGACCGCGTCTACGTGCCGGTCGGCGACGACGAGCTGGTCGGGGCGGGCGAGGCGCCCAGCGGGCAACGCGCCGCCCGCGTTCCCTACGGATACGATGCCACCGCGGACGCGCTGATCGAAGCCTGCCGGCAGGCCGGCGGACGGCGACTCGACTTCGTCGCCCTCGCGAACGAAGCCGCGCTCACGAGCCCCGGCGAGGTGCGCCGGCGGCTGGTCGCGATGGGCGTGGCGATGCGCGCGTCGGTCGAGCGCGGCTGCCTGCGCGAAGGCCCGCTGCCGAGCGGGCGAAAGCGCACCGCCGCGACGCTCGCCCGCTCGCTGCAGGCGTCGACGGCCACCGCGGCCCAACGCTGCCGCGTCTACGCCCTTGCCGCCGCAGAGGAGAACGCCGCCGGCGAGCTAGGCGTCGCCGCGCCGTCGAGCGGGGCGGCCGGCGTGGTCGCCGCGCTGCTCAGGCACGCGCTCGAGTCCGACCACCGGCCCGACGATGCCGAGGTCGGGTTCCTCGCCGCGGCCGGCGCGGTCGGCGCGCTGCTGCGGCGCGCCGGATTGCGCCAGGTCGGATGCCAGGGCGAGGTCGGCGTCGCGGCGGCGATGGGGGCGGCGGGCCTCGTGTCGTCCCGCGGCGGTACGCCCGCCCAAGTGCTCCACGCCGCGGAGCTCGCACTCGAGCCGCACCTCGGTCTCGCCTGCGATCCGGTCGGCGGGCGCATCGAGTCGCCGTGCATCGAACGCAACGGACTCGCCGCGGCGCGCGCCTGCGGGGCGGCCGCCGAAGCGTTGCGCGTTCCGGTGCCGCGCGTGGCGCTCGATGCCGTCGTGCGCTCGATGCTCGAGTCCTCGCGCGCGCTGGCCGGGCGCTACAAGCTCTCGTCGCTCGGCGGCGTGGCGATGTCGGTCCCGGACTGCTAGCCCTGCTTCCGCTGCGGCGCGG
>DATLIR010000111.1:0-6296 GCA_035539315.1 Casimicrobiaceae bacterium | reverse complement strand
AAGTACCTCGGCATGGGCAAGATGAAGACGACCAAGTACGTCGTCAAGTTCGACATCCTGAAGACCGAGCAGATCGCGCAGGCGCAACAGGGCTTCGACGGCCGGGCGCTCGGCAACATCGCCGGGACGCTCGGGGCGTTCAGCGGATCGTGGGGCGGCGCGCGCGCGGGGGCGGTGGGCGGCCAGGCCATAGGATCGGTTCATACTAACGAGGCCACCAGCGTCTGGATCATCGGCATGCGCTACAAGGTCATCAACGCCGAGACCACCGAGCAGGTCGCGCAGGGCTACACCGAGGAGAAGATGGAGGTCGGCGCGACGTCGAGCTCGGTGCTCGGCGTGTCGCAGGGGCAGAAGGGCGGCGTGGGCCTCGACACGATGGTGCAGCGGCTGGTGCAGAAGTCGGTCTGGGAGATCGACGCGAAATACAAGTAGCCTCCTGCCTGGCGGGATGGCGCCGACGCCGGCCGACGCCGGCGTCGCCGTTTTGACGGTCACGGGAAGTCCTCGATGGCATCCGACCAGCTGCTCGGCAGGTACGAGATCCGGCGCGAGCTCGGCCGCGGCGCGATGGGCGTCGTCTACGAGGCGTACGACCCGATGATCAAGCGCGTCGTCGCGCTGAAGACGATCCGCGCCGACCAGCTCGACTCGAGCGAGGCGCCGGTCATCGTCGCGCGCTTCAGGCGCGAGGCGGAGGCGGCGGGCCGGCTCCACCATCCGAACATCGTCTCCATCTTCGACTTCGGCGAGGATGCCGGCACCGCGTTCATCGCGATGGAATACGTCGCGGGGCGCGACCTCAAGTCGCGCTTCGACGCCGGCGAGCGGTTCGCGACCGCGGACGCGATCCGGCTCACCGCGCAGATCCTCGACGCGCTCGACTACTCGCACCGGCAGGGCGTGGTCCATCGCGACATCAAGCCCGCGAACGTGTTCGTGCAGGACGACGGCGCCGTCAAGGTCGCCGACTTCGGCATCGCGCACCTGGAATCGTCGTCGCTGACGCAGGCCGGGCAGGTGATGGGCACGCCGAGCTCGATGTCGCCCGAGCAGATCCTCGGCCTGCCGGTGGACGGGCGCACCGACGTGTTCTCGACCGGCGTGATCCTCTACCAGTTCGTCACCGGTGAGCGCCCGTTCGGCGGCGCCGCGACGACGACGACGATGCAGAAGGTGCTGAAGGAGGAGCCGCTGCCTCCATCGACGCTCAACGTGCAGCTGCCCGACGCGATGGACGCGATCGTGCGCAAGGCGCTGGCGAAGAAGCCCGAGGATCGCTATGCGACCGCGGCCGAGTTCGCGTCCGCGTTGCGCACGCTTTCGATGCCGCGCAGCGCACCGGCGCCTGCGGCGCGCGCGGTGCCGTCCGCGCCGGCATACGACGGCGACGCGACCGTCGTCGCCACGCCGGCGATGCGGGCGGCGCCGCCGCCCGCGGCGACGCCATCGCCGCCGCCCGTTGCCGCAGAGAGGCCGCCTGGCGCGCCGCGCGCGGGTGGCACGACGATCGTGGCCGCGCGCTCGAACGTGCCGATGATCGCGATCGCGGTCGGCGTCCTCGCCCTGGTCATCGCGCTGGGGCTCATCTGGTACATGCAGCAGTCCGCGACCAACGCGGGCAAGATCGCGGCCGCGACGCCTCCCGTCGGACCCGGCGTCGCCGCGGTCGCGCCTCTCGCGCCGTCGGCCGCCCCCACGTTGCCGCCGGCGATCGAGCCGGGCAGGGTCGTCATCGCGGCGGCCGGCTGGGCCGATCCGAGCGATCCGCGCTACGCGGGCGATGCGTCGAAGTGGCAAGCCGACCTGCGCGCCGACGCGCGCGGCCAGCTCATCGACAAGGCGCTCGGCCTGATCGCGGATCGAAAGTCGCTCGCGACGCACTACGACGCGGTGAGCGCGCGGTTCGCTCCGCGCAGCCAGGAGTTCATCCGCACCGTCGTGCGCGAAAGCGAGCCGGTGATCGGCAAGGACGGCCTCGCCACGATGACCACCGAGGCGGTCGTCAACGTGCGGGCAGTGCAGAAATCGCTCAACGAGATGACCGCGACCGAGCGGATCGAGCTGATCCGAGCCAACGGGGACCCGCGCATCTCGATCGCCATCGTCGCGCGCGACGCCGACCGTCCGGACGCGCCGCCGCAGCGCTCGGCGGTCGCCGAGAACCTACTGAAGGAGCGCATCAAGTCGTTCGGCTTTCGTACGTGGAGCGATGACGCGCCCGACGCGGGCAAGGCCGCCGACTTCGCGGTGACCGGCGAGGCGCGCATCCGCCGCCTGTCGACGCGCCTCGAAGCCTCGGGCATCGTCGTCACCAAGTTCGCGCTGACGTCGTGGACGATCAAGGCGGTGGACCGCGCGAGCGGCGAGGAGATCTACCACAACACGACGTTGCCGGCGGGCCCCGGTACCTGGGCGACCGAGGAGGAGGCGCTCAAGGCGATCGGCTCGCGCATCGCCGACGCGTTCTCGCGCGACTTCTTCCTGAAGCACGTCAGTCCCACCACGCGCCGCGTGGCGATGGTCGTCGAAGGACTGGCCGACACCCGGGCGGCCGACCTGGTGGCGCGCGAGCTGGTCGGCCTGCCTGCGGTCATCGCGGCCCGATCGCGTCCGGGCGCGGCGTCGCGCACCTGGGACCTGGAGCTGGCGGGCAGCGGGCCTGCGGCGGACCTGGTCGCGAATGGCGTGCTCGCGCCGCTCAACGCCAAGCTCGGGCGCGCGTGCTTCGGTGCCGGCGCGGCGACCGGCGACGAGGTGCACGTGCGCTTCGACGCCTCCTGCGCGAGCGGCGAGGCGCTCCTGCGCCTCGAGACCTGGCCGCCCGCGGGACTCTACGGGGCGCCGCCCGGGCGGCAGAAGGCCGTGATCAAGTCGCCCGAGACGCTGCGCAAGCTCACCGTCTGAAGACCGTGGCGGGCGCGACGACCTTCACCAGCGGTTTCGCGACGTTGCCGCCGCGCGGCTTCCTCGCCGAGAACGTGCTGCATTTCGTGCGCGTGCTGCGCGGCGCCGGGCTGCCGGTCGGCCCCGCGAAGGTGATCGACGCGCTGGCCGCGGTCGAGGCCGTCGGCGTCGGCGAGCGCGGCGACTTCCGTTCGGCGCTCGCTGCCGTGCTGTGCTCGCGACGCGACCACCTCGAGCTCTTCGAGCAGGCGTTCGAGCTGTTCTGGCGCGACCCGAAGCTCCTGCAGCGGATGGCCGCCGCGCTGCTGCCGCGCGCGAAAGGCCGTGCCGGCGACGAGCACGCGCCGCCCGACATCCCGGCGCGCCTCGCTCAGGCGCTCACGCCGCCGCGCGGGCCGGTCGCCGAGCCCGACGACGACGAGGTGACGCTCGACGCCGCATTCACGTTCTCGCCGCGCGAGGTGTTGCAGACGCACGATTTCGCCACGATGACCGCCGAGGAGCTCGCGCAGGTCAAGCGCATGATCGCGCGCCTGCGCCTGCCGCTGCCGCGCGTCGCGATGCGGCGCACCCGGCCCGACGACCGCGGCGCGCGCGTCGACCTGCGCGCAACGCTGCGCCGCGCGATGGGCGCCGCGGGCGCCGCGGCGCCGCTCGCGTTCCGCGCGCGCACCTGGCGCACGCCGCCGCTGGTCGTGCTGTGCGATATCTCGGGCTCGATGGACCGGTACACGCGGATGATGCTGCACTTCCTGCATGCGATCACCAACGACCGCCATCGCGTGCACGTGCTCCTGTTCGGGACGCGCCTCACGAACGTCACGCGCCACCTCAAGCACCGCGACGTCGACGTCGCCCTGGCGCGCGTCGCGGAGGCCGTCGCCGACTGGGCCGGCGGGACGCGCATCGGTGCCTCGCTCGCCGAGTTCAACCGGCGCTGGTCGCGCCGGCTGCTGGCCCAGAACGCGGTCGTGCTGTTGATCAGCGACGGGCTCGATGCGGAGGCGGGAGCGGGGCTGGAGGGCGAAATGGAGCGCCTGGCGAAATCGTGCCGGCGCCTGGTGTGGCTGAACCCGCTGCTGCGCTATGCCGATTTCGAGGCCCGGCCGGCGGGGATCCGGGCGATGCTGCCGTGGGTGGACGACTTCCTGCCGGTCCACAACCTCGCCTCGCTCGAGGCGCTCGCCAGCGCGCTGGCCGGCAGCGGCGAGGGGCGCGTACCGGAGGGATCGGGCCTGCGCTTCGTCGAGGCGTTCCGGGCGGCCGGGAGCCGGCGCCGGGGGCGACGCTGACCGTCTAGCCGGCGAGGTCGAAGGCGACGTGGCCGCGGCCGGCCATTGCGACGCGCTCGAGGTCTGCGGTCGAGCGGTCCTGGGCGCCGCGCAACGTCAGCGAGGTGCCGCGTTCGGCGGCCTGCTGCGCCAGCGCGATCAGGTCGGCCAGCGGGAGCGTCGCGTGCACGACGACGCTCGCGCCGAGGCGGAGCAGCGACTGGGCGACGCGGACGTCGCGCGTGTCGCGGGTGCTATGGGTGTCGGTATCCATGGTCATCGGCTAAAGTAGCACATTGCGTGCCCATGGCCGGACGCCGCGGGGCCCCCGAATGGAACTGTCGAACACGCGCATCGTCGCCGCCCCCCCAGCGCGAGTCTGGGAGGCGCTGAACGACCCGGAGACCCTCAAGGCCTGCATCCCCGGCTGCGAGCGCTTCGAGCAGGACGGCGACGGCGCCTGGTCGACGACGGTGGCGACCCGGATCGGTCCGGTGTCCGCCCGCTTCAACGGGCGCGTCGAGTTGCTCGACGCGACGCCGCCGACCGGCTACACGCTGCGCTTCAACGGCCAGGGCGGCGCCGCCGGGTTCGCCAGCGGCGAGGCGAAAGTGAACCTCGTCCCCGACGCAGGCGGGACCGCGCTCACGTATGCCGCCAGCGCCCAGGTCGGCGGCAAGATCGCGCAGATCGGCTCGCGACTGGTGGACGGCGCGGCAGCGAAGCTCGCCGACGAGTTCTTCGCCCGGCTGGCCGCGCAGCTCGGGGGGGCCGTCGCGACCTCCGATGCCGTGCCGGCCGCGTCCGACGTGGACGCCGGGCGATCCAGCCGCACCTGGGTGCGATACGCCGCGATCGCCGCGATCATCGTGCTGCTCGCGTGGCTCGCCAGCACGGGCGGGCTGCGCTTCTGAAGGAACCGCCATGGACAGCGTCGACCTCGAAGTCCTCAAGCGCAGCGCCGACTGGATCGACGCCGGCAGGCGCGTATTGCTGGTCACCGTGGTCAAGACCTGGGGCAGCTCGCCGCGTCCGGAAGGGGCGATGCTCGCCGTGCGCGACGACGGCCATGTCGTCGGCTCGGTGTCGGGCGGCTGCATCGAGGACGACATCATCGAGCGCACGCGGCGCGAAGGCATGAACGTCGAGCATTGCGAGGCGGTCACCTACGGCGTCTCGGCCGACGAGGCGCGTCGCTTCGGCTTGCCTTGCGGCGGCACGATCCGGCTGGTGCTCGAGCCGCTCACCCGCGAGTCCGGCATCCTCGCGCTGGTGCGCGAGATCGAGGCTGGCCATCTCGTCCAGCGTCGCCTCGACCTCGCGAGCGGCTTCGCGACGCTGCATCCGGCGCGCGCGACCGACGGGCTCGCGTTCGACGGCAAGATGCTCGTCACCGTGCACGGGCCGCGCTACCGGATGCTGGTGATCGGAGCCTCGCAGCTGTCCAAGTACCTCGCCCAGATCGCAGTGGGGCTCGACTACCAGGTCACCGTGTGCGATCCGCGCGAGGAGTACACCGAGACCTGGGACATCCCGGGCGTGTCGCTGGTGCGCACGATGCCCGACGACACCGTGCGCGCGATGCGCCTCGACGAGCGCTGCGCGGTGGTCGCGCTCACGCACGATCCCAAGCTCGACGACCTCGCGCTGATGGAAGCGCTCCGCTCGCCGGCGTTCTACGTCGGCGCGCTCGGATCGCGCGCGAACAACGACAAGCGGCGCGAGCGCCTGCAGGAGTTCGACGTCTCGGAGGCCGAGGTCGCGCGCCTGCACGGACCGATCGGCCTGTTCATCGGCAGCCGTACGCCGCCCGAGATCGCGATCTCGATCCTCGCCGAGATCACCGCCGTCAAGAACGGCGTGCCGGCCGAGGAGCGCATCAACGTCGCGATCGCCAAGGCGAAGCGCGGCGCGTCGGTCGCCTGTCCGACCGCGGAGGCCCCATGACGACCCCGACCCGCGCCCGACCGCTGCGATGCGCCGCGCTCGTCGTCGCGATGCTGGCGTGCGCACCGCTCGCGCACGCCCAGGCGCCCGCCGCGGAGCGGCCGCAGGAGGCCTGGTGGATGCGTGGCCTCGACGCCGCTCCGGTCCGCATCCACCGCGACGCCAAGGTGA
>DATLIR010000110.1:0-12133 GCA_035539315.1 Casimicrobiaceae bacterium | reverse complement strand
GCTCGCGGTAGGCGTCCAGGTCGGCGATCGGCCGCGCGGCGACGCCGCTCTCGGCCGCCGCCTTCGCCACCGCCGGGGCGATGCGCAGGATGAGGCGCGAGTCGAACGGCTTCGGAATGATGTATTCCGGCCCGAAGCGCAGTTCCTGGCCGATGTAGGCCGAGGCGACCTCGTCGCTGATCTCCGCCTTGGCCAGCGCCGCGATCTCGCGCACGCAGGCCAGCTTCATCTCCTCGGTGATGCGCGTGGCGCCGCAGTCGAGCGCACCGCGGAAGATGTACGGAAAGCACAGGACGTTGTTGACCTGGTTCACGTAGTCGGAGCGGCCGGTGGCGATGATGCAGTCGGGCCGCGCCGCCTTGGCGATCTCGGGCCGGATCTCCGGCTCGGGGTTGGCCAGCGCCAGGATGATCGGCCGGTCGCCCATGGTCTGCACCATCGCCGGGGTGAGCACGCCGGCCGTCGAGCAGCCGAGAAACACGTCGGCCCCCTTCATCACGTCGGCGAGCGTGCGCGCCGACGTCTTCTGGCAATACCGCTGCTTGCTCTCGTCGAGCTGGCCTTCGCGGGCGTCGGCACGCTCGTGCTGCACGACGCCGCGCGAGTCGACCACGAAGATGTTCTCGCGCCGCACGCCCAGGCCCACCATCACGTCCAGGCAGGCGATCGCGGCCTCCCCGGCCCCTGAAGAGACCAGCTTGATGCGATCGATCGGCTTGCTCACCAGCTCGAGCCCGTTGAGCAGAGCCGCGCCGGAGATGATCGCCGTGCCGTGCTGGTCGTCGTGGAAGACCGGGATCTTCATCCGGTCCTTCAGCGCGCGCTCGATGTGGAAGCACTCGGGCGCCTTGATGTCCTCGAGGTTGATGCCGCCCAGCGTCGGCTCGAGCGCGGCGATCACCTCGACCAGCATGTCGGGGTCCTTCTGCGCGAGCTCGATGTCGAACACGTCGATACCCGCGAACTTCTTGAACAGGCAGGCCTTGCCCTCCATCACCGGCTTGCCGGCGAGCGGGCCGATGTCGCCGAGCCCCAGGATCGCGGTGCCGTTGGTGACGACGCCGACCAGGTTCGCGCGCGAGGTCAGCTCGGCGGCGAGCGCGGGCTCGCGCTGGATGGCGAGGCACGCGTACGCGACGCCGGGCGAATAGGCGAGCGACAGGTCGCGCTGGTTGGCGAGCGGCTTGGTCGGCGCGATCGAGATCTTGCCGCGCGAAGGGCTGCGGTGGTAGTCGAGGGCGGCTTCGCGCAGGGCTTCCTCGGCCGGCGTGAGCTCGAGCGGCGGCGTGTGCATCGCATCTCCTCCTCGCTCCTCGACCGGGCGCGTGAGTCGATTCTACGCGCCGGGAACGCGGCGTCGGGCGTCGCTACGCGTCGGCGGTCGCGGGCAGGCGCACGTGGCGGCGCACCGGCGAGCGGAGCACCGCTGCGAGCGCGAGCACGAGCCCGAGCGCACCGATCGTGAGCAGCGTCGCGCGGAGCCCGATCGCCGTGGCCACGGCGCCGCCGGCGAGCGACCCCAGCGGCGCGGCCGCGACAGTCAGGAAGCGCATCGTCGCGGTCATGCGGCCGAGCAGTCGATCGGGCGTGATGGCCTGGCGCAGCGACAGGTACTGGATGCCGAACATCACGCCGCCGAAGTCGAACAGCAGCATCGCGAGGCCGAGCGCGAGGGTCGCGACCCACACCGGTCCGGTGACGAGGCCGTAGAGCTGCCACGCGATCGCCGTCGCGGTGAGCGCGTGCACGATCATCGGCCCCACGCCGTAGCGGGCCGCGAAGCGTTCGGCCGACGCCGCCGCCATCACGCAGCCGAGGCCGCCGAACACATAGGCGAGGCCGATCGCGCCGGCCGACAGTCCGAGCTCGCGCGTCGCGAACAGGATCAGCACCGCGAGCTGCGCGTGGTGCAGGAGCTGCCACAGCCCGGCGAGCCAGGCGAGCGACGACAGCGTCGGGTTGCGGCGCACGAGCTTCAGCCCCTCGGCGATCTCGTGGGTGACGCCGGCCCGCGGGCCCGGATGCGGCACGTCGCTCGGCACGCGCAGGTGCCGCAGCATCAGCGCCGAGACCAGGAACGAGACCGCGTCGACGAGGATCGCGAACGGCGCGGTCAGCGCCTGGATCAGGAAGCCGGCGATGCCGGGGCCGACCAGCGCCGAGCCGGTCTCGCCGAGCGAGATCTTCGCGTTGGCCTCGACCAGTCGCGTGCGGCCCGCCATCTGCGCGAGCAGCACCTGGTAGGCCGCGCCGCCGACGACGTTCTGGATACCGCAGAAGAAGCCGACCGCGTAGAGCACCTCGATCGACAGCCAGCCGGAGAACGCCGCCACCGGGATGGCCGCGAGCGCGAGCGCGCGGCTCACGTCGGCGACGATGACGATCGGCAGCTTGCGGATGCGGTCGATCAGCACGCCCGCGTGCAACGAGAACAACGCGAACGGAAGCGTCTCGAGCGCGATCAGCACCCCCATCTCGAGCGGCGTGGCGTGCAGCATCAGCGCCGCCGTCAGCGGCAGCGCGAGGTTGGTGATCTGCGCGCCGAACGAGGTGATCGTCAGCGACAGCCACATGCGCCTGAAGTCGGCCGACAGCCACAGGCCGGTGAACCGGCGGCCTAGGCTGCGTCTTAGCGTGCTCATCGTCGTGCTCTCGTCCGCTCGCCCTGGGCGCTGGTTGCGGCGCGCCGAGCGGATCGGGCGCGACCGCACCGGACGCGGATCGCGCGCCCGGACCCTATGCTGCCGGCGGGACGACGAGGCGGAGAAGGACCGACCCGGAAACCCGCCAAACCCGGCGGGATCTCCGACGGGGTCGACTATGCTGGAACGACGCCGGCCGCGAGGCCGGGGGGAACCATGATCCCGATGCTCCAGCCGATAGCGCTCGCCGCGACCAGGGTCGCGGTGAGGCCGGCGTGAGAGGGGAATCGGGACACGGGACGCTCCGAGGGAATCAGTGCGTCAGTGTATGCCCGGCGGCGCGGGTCCGGCAATCGCCGCGGACACGTCGGGCCCGAATGCGCGCCGCGTTGTCGCGCCGGCGCAACGCCCTCATTTCGCCCGGGCGCGCTGCGCGGTATCGAGGTCGTGGTATTTCCACGGGTGCTCCCAGTACACGTGCTTGACGTACCCGCGCACCCACGGCTGAACCAGCGTGTTCTCGTAGTTGTAGACGCCGAGGTCCCACGGCGCGTAGGCCGCGACGATCTCGGCCATGCGCGCGTAGAGCTTGTTGCGCTCCGGCGAGTCGGGGATGCGCTTGCTCCTGCGGTACAGGTCGTCGTACTCGTCGTTGCGGAAGCGCGCGTAGTTCGACTGGCCGATGTTGCCGCTGTACAGGAGCTGCGTGAAGGAGTCGCCCTCGCCGTAGCTCGTGATCCAGCCCACGGGCCACATCTGGAGCTGCCCGGCGCGGCCCATCTTCAACAGATCGGCGAACTTCTGCTTGACGAAATCGATGCGGATACCGAGATCCTTCATGCTGCGCTTCCACAGCTCGTCGCGCTCGCGGTCGCGGTTGGACGGTGTCGAGCCCATCGTCAGCGCGATCGGCTTGCCGTCGGGCGTCTCGCGCCAGCCGTCGCCGTCGCGATCGGCGTAGCCGAAGCGGTCGAGCAGCTTGCGCGCGGTCGCCAGGTCGTAGCCGGCGCGCACGTTGAGCTTCGGGTCGTGGCCGGCGGCCGACGGCGGAATCGGCTGCGTCGCGATGATCGCCTGGTCCTGCCACCAGACGCGGATCAGGTCCGGCGTGTTGAATCCCATCGAGATCGCGCGGCGGAGCGCCACCTTTTCGGGCGTGTAACCGCCGACGATGGGGTCGTCCATGTTGAAGTAGGTGTACGACAGCGACGGCCGGATCGCGCGGTGCAGCGCGATGCCGCGCTCGACGAAGGCGGGCTTGAGCCTCGACCCGTCGAGCACGTTGGCGACCAGGTCGGGCGGCAGGTTCGCGTAGTCGAGCGCGCTCGAATTGAACGCGAGGAGCTGCGGGCTCGACTCCTCGATCACCGACACCTCGATGCGGCCGACCTGCGGCAATCGCTTGCCCTTCATCGACGCGGCGAGCGCACGGATCTCCGGCGTGGCGTTCGCCGGCGCGGCCGGGAAATACTCCTCGCGGTAGCCCGGGTTCGCCTCGAGCACGATGCGCTGGCCGCGACGCCATTCCTTGAGCCGGAACGGCCCGGTGCCGACCGGATTCGCCATCGCCCAGCCCGACTGATCGCCGTAGGTCTCGATCACCTCGCGCGCGACCGCGGCCATCGCGACGTGCGACATGTAGCCTTGGAGCACGTAGTCGGGCTCGATCAGCTCGATCCGGATCGTGTAGCGGTCGGTCGCGCGAATGCCCGGGATCTCGGCGTCGTAGTCGAGCTTGCCGCCGGCCCTGGCCTTCGCGAGCACCGGTTCCGCGCCGGCCAGCTTGCCGTTCAGGTACCAGAGGTATTGCGAACGCACGCGCGGGTCGAGCAGGCGCTTCCACGCATAGACGTAGTCGTGAGCGGTGAGCTCGCGCGGCCGGCCCTTGAAGGCCGGGTCGTCGGCGAAGCGGATGCCCGGCTTGACGCGGATCGTCCAGACGCGGCCGTCCGGCGAGATCTCCGGCATCGCGGCGGCCGTGTTGGGGACGAGCTTGTAGGGCCGCGCGAGGTAGTCGTAGACGAACAGCGTCTCGAACATCGCGCGGTTGATGTGCGCCGAGTACAGGTCCGAGGTCGCCTGCGGGTCGAACCCGGTCTCGGCGATCGGCAGCAACACGCGGAGCGTCTTGCCGGGGTCGGCCCACGCCGGCGCCTGCGCCCACGCGACGCCGCCCCATGCGAAGCACGCGAGCGCGCCGGCCAGCGCGACGCGGCACGACCGCCGCCTCACAACTTGCCCGCGGCCCGTCGCTTCGACACGTCGACGTCGAGGTAGGGCCACGGATGCTGCGTGTAGCCGCTGTACTTGTAGCTCGTGATCCACGGCTGCACGAGGACGTTCTCGTAGCGGAAGACCGTGATGTTCCACGGCGCATAGGCGGTGACAAGCTCGTTCATCCGCTGCATGGTCCGCTCGCGCTCGGATCCGTCGGGCATCGATCGCGCCTGCTCGTAGAGCTTGTCGTACTCCGGCTGCCGGAAGCGCGCGAGGTTGCTGAAGCCGGCGTTCTGGCCGTAGAGCAGGCCGAGGAAGCCGAAGCCCTCGGGCGTCGTGTTGATGTTGCCGAGCGTGAACATCTGCAGCTGGCCCAGCCGCGCCGCCTTGAGCAGGTCCGGCCACTTCTGCTTGATGAACTCGACCTTGAGGCCGATCGCATCGGCGCTGCGCTTGCGGAGCTCGTCGTACTGGCGGTCGATCGCGGATGGCGCGCTCGCGAGCTTCAGCACGAGCGGCTTGCCGTCCGGCGTCTCTCGGAAGCCGTCGCCGTCGCGATCCTTGTAGCCGAAACGCTCGAGCAGCGCCTTGGCCGCGACCGGGTCGTAGGCCTTGCGGCCCTCGAGCTTCGGGTCGTGGCCCGTGACCGTCGGCGGGATCACCTGCGTCGCCGGGAACGCCTGGCCCTGCCGGATGACGCGGACCTCCTCGTCGACGTTGTAGCCGAGCGAGAACGCGCGGCGCAGCGCGACCTTGTCGGGCGTGTAGCCGCCGACGACCGGGTCCTCCATGTTGAAGTAGGTGTAGGTGATCGCCGGCTGCACGCCGCGCGACAGCGTGATGCCGCGCTCCGCCAGGCGCGGCTTGAGCTTCGCCGGCGGGTCCATCACGTTCCAGACCAGCTCGTTGGGCGCCGCCGCGTAGTCGAGCTCGCCCTGCTCGAACGCGAGCAGCCGCGGCTGGCTCTCCTCGATGACGCTGATCTCGATGCGCCCGGCGAACGGGATGCGCCTGCCCTTGTACTTCGCGACCAGCGCGCGATCGGCCGGATCGTTGCTGTCCGGAAACCGCTCGTCGCGGAAATCGGGATTGGCCTCGAGCACGATGCGCTGGCCGCGGCGCCATTCCTTGAGCTTGTAGGGACCGGTGCCCACGGGATTGGCCATCACCCAGCCGCTGCCGTCGCCGTAGGCCTCGACCACCTCGCGCGCGACGGCCGCCGCCGCGCTCGTGGTGAGGTTCGCCATGAGCTCGGTGTCGGGAAAGCGGAGCTTCATGCGGATCGTGTAGCGGTCGATCGCCTGCAGCCCGACGATCGCCTTGTCGTAGTCGAACTTGCCGCCCTCGCGCGTCGCCGCGACCAGCTCGTCCATGCCTTCGAAGCGTCCGTCGAACATCTGCATCGAGTTCGACCGCATGCGCGGGTCCATCACGCGCTTCCACGAGTAGACGTAGTCGTAGGCGGTCAGCTCGCGCTTCTGGCCCTTGAACGCCGGATCGTCGGCGAAATAGATGCCGGGCTTGATGCGGATGGTCCACAGCTTCCCGCCGTCGCTCACCTCGGGCAGCGCAACCGCGGTGTTGGGGACGAGCTTGTACGGCCGCGCCAGGTAGTCGTACGTGTAGGGCGTGTCGTAGATCACGCGGTTGACCGCGTTGCTGTAGATGTCGCCGGCCGCCTGCGGGTCGAAGCCGGTCTCCGCGACCGGGAACACGGCGCGGATCACCTTCGCCGGATCGGGTTGCGCGTGTGCGGCCGGGGCGAGTGCCAACGCGCCGATCGCAAGTACCGCAAGGAACCGCGGCACGGCGCTCATGCGAGCAGCTTCTTCACGTCGGCCTCCAGGTCCTTCGGCTCGGTCTTCGGCGCGTAGCGCTCGACGACGGTGCCGTCGCGGTCGACGAGGAACTTGGTGAAGTTCCACTTGATCGCTTCCGACCCCAGCAGGCCCTTCTTCGCCGACTTGAGATGCTTGTACAACGGCGATGCGTTCGCCCCGTTTACGTCGACCTTCGCGAACAGCGGGAAGGTGACGCCGTAGTTGAGCTCGCAGAACTGCTCGATCGCCTTCTCGTCGCCCGGCTCCTGCTCGCCGAACTGGTTGCACGGGAACCCCAGCACCTCGAGCCCCTTGCCGTGCAGCTTGCCGTAGAGCTGCTCGAGTCCCTTGTACTGCGGCGTGAACCCGCACTCGCTCGCGGTGTTGACGATCAGCAACACCTTGCCCTTGTAGCGCGCGAGCTTGACCGGCTTGCCGTGGATGTCGTCGACGGTGATGTCGTAGAGGGAGGCCATGGGTGCCTGCGGGAAATCCCGGGAAACGCATTATCGCGCGGAACCCGCTGGCGCCCGCGGGGTCCTACCCTCCTCCTCCTCCGGAGGCCCCCATGCCCCGCTCGTCCCGCCGCGCCGTCCGTGCGCTCGCAGCATCGGAACCGGCAACGGGCGCTGCCCGCCCGGCACCGCGAGCCTTTACCGGCTCTACAACAACTTCATGGGTGGCGCGCCGAACCATCGCTACACGACCAGCGTTCCGGTCGTCGACCAGATGATCGCCGCGGGCTGGACCTTCGAGGGGGAGGCGGCGACGCGCGTGTTCGCCTGCGTGCCAGGCTAGCCGCGCGCCGCTAGCGGATCACCTCGTCCGCGCGCGCGAGGAGCGCGCTCGGCACGGCGAGGCCGATCCCCTGGGCCGCCTTGAGGTTCACGACCAGCTCGAAGCGTGTCGGCTGCTCGACCGGCAGGTCGGCCGGAATGGCGCCGGCGAGGATCCGCGCGACGAAGCTCGCCGCCTTGCGGAACGTTTCCACCAAGTTGGGCGCGTAGCTGACCAGTCCGCCGTCCACGACAGGCTCGCGGTAGGCGTAGACCGCCGGCAGGCGCTGTCGCGCGCAGAACTCGACGATCCTCGCGCGGTGCGTATAGAGCACGATCGCCGCGCCGACGACCAGCGCGTCGGGTCGTCGCACGGGGATCGACACGAGGGTCGCGTCGAGCTCCTCCGCGCCGGACGCCTCGGCGAGGTCGAGCTCGAACGACAACGCGCGAGCTGCCGCTTCGACGCCTTGCGTCAACCGCGACTGTCCCGGAACCTTGGGATCGAGCAGATACGCGACGCGCGAACCCCGCGGGACCAGGTCGCGCACCAGCTGGAAGCGTTTGCCGATCAGCTCCACCGAGTTGGACGCCAAGCCCGTGACGTTGCCGCCGGGACGCGCCAGACTCGCGACCAGCCCGGTCGCGTCAGGGTCGGTCGCGCCCGCCATCACAATGGGCACGGTGGACGTCGCGTCCTTCGCGGCGCGCACCCCGATGTTCGGTCCGACGACGATGACGTCGACGCGCGCGTCGAGGAGCTCGCGCATGATCGCGGGATAGCGCTCATTGTGTCCTTCGGCGTAGCGCGCGTCGATCGCGTAGTCGCGGTCGACGCGCCGGCCCAGCTCACCCATGCCTTGAACGAACGCGGCGAGATACGGCGCAGCGGGGCCGGGCGTTCCGTTGAACGCGATCCCGACGCGCCCGGGTCGCGCACGCGGCTGTGCGATGCCCCGCGCCGCGGCAAGCGTGCCGCCGATCGCGACCAGCACCCTGCGCCGCCGACGTCCCGGCGAGTCCACGCCTAGCCTCGGGCCGTCCCGAACCCGCCGCCGCCCGGCGTGCGGACCACGAACACGTCGCCCGCGCCCATCTCGACCTTGAAGGTGGCGCCGTAGTCCTCGCGCGACCCGTCGGTGCGCTCGACCCAGTTCTCGCCGAGCGCGCCCGGCGCACCGCCGGCCACACCGAACGGCGCGACGCGCCGGTGGTTGGCGAGCATCACCGCGGTCATCGGCTCGAGGAAGCGCAGGCGGCGCTCCCCGCCGTCGCCGCCGCGGTGCCGGCCGGCGCCGCCGCTGCCGCGGCGAATCGCATACGAGTCGAGGCGCACCGGGAAGCGCCATTCGAGCACCTCGGGGTCGGTGAGCCGCGAATTGGTCATGTGTGTCTGCACGACGCTCGTGCCGTCGAAATCGGGCCCCGCGCCCGAGCCGCCCGAGATCGTCTCGTAGTACTGGTAGGTCGCGTTGCCGAACGTGAGGTTGTTCATCGTGCCCTGCGACGCGGCCAGCACGCCGAGCGCGCCGTACAGGCAGTCGGTGATTGCTTGCGAAGTCTCCACGTTGCCGGCGACGACGGCGGCGGGATAACGCGGCGCCAGCATCGACCCGTCGGGGATGACCAGCGTCAGCGGCTTCAGGCAGCCGGCGTTCATCGGGATCTCGTCGTCGACCAGCGTGCGGAACACGTAGAGCACGGCCGCCTTGCACACCGCCGACGGCGCGTTGAAATTGGTCGGGCGCTGTGGCGAGGTGCCGGTGAAGTCGATCGTCGCCTCGCGCCGCGCACGGTCGACGCGGATCGCGACGCGGATCACCGAGCCGTCATCCATCTCGTAGGCGAAGCTGCCGTCCTTGAGCGCGCCCAGCACGCGACGCACCGACTCCTCGGCGTTGTCCTGCACGTGCTTCATGTAGGCGCGCACGACCGGCAGCGAGAAGTGCTTCACCATCTTCGCGAGCTCGTCGCCGCCCTTCGCGCACGCGGCGACCTGCGCGCGCAGGTCGGCGAGATTCTGCTCGACGTTGCGTGCCGGGTAGCGCCCGGCCGTCAGGAGCGCCCGCGTCTCGTCCTCGAGGAAGCGGCCCTCGGCGACCAGTTGCACGTTGTCGAGCAGGACACCCTCCTCGTCGACGTGCGAGCTGTCGGGCGGCATCGAGCCGGGCGTGATGCCGCCGATGTCGGCGTGGTGGCCGCGGCTGGCGACGAAGAACTCCGGCTCGTGTGAGGTCAGGAACACCGGCGCGATGACCGTGACGTCCGGCAGATGCGTCCCCCCGTTGTACGGCGCGTTGAGCACGAACACGTCGCCCGCCTTCATCGTCGCCGCGCGCCGGTCGATGATGGTCTTCACGCTCTCGCCCATCGACCCGAGATGGACCGGCATGTGCGGCGCGTTGGCGATCAGGTTGCCGTCCGCGTCGAACAGCGCGCACGAGAAGTCGAGCCGCTCCTTGATGTTGACCGACGTCGCGGTGTTCGCGAGCGTGACGCCCATCTGCTCGGCGATCGCCATGAACAGGTTGTTGAACACCTCGAGCAGCACCGGGTCGGCCGTCGTGCCGATCGCGTGCGCGCGGCGCGCTTCCTCGACCCGTTCGAGCACGAGGTCGTCGCGCGGCGTCAGGGTCGCGCGCCAACCCGGCTCGACCACGGTCGTCGCATTGGGCTCCTTGACGATCGCCGGTCCGTCGATCGCATCACCCGGGCGCAGGTCCTCGCGCGCGTAGACGGCCGCTTCGCGGTGCTTGCCCGCGGTGTAGACCCGCTGCGCGGCAATGCGCCGCAGCGCTCCTGCGCGCGGCGCGAACGCGGGCTGGCGATCCGCGGCGGACTCGGTCCGACCGATCGCCTCGACCGCGATCGCCTCGACCACGAGCGCCTTGCCGGGCATCAGGAAGCCGTACTGCTGGGCATAGCGCTGCTCGAAATCGGCGACGATCGCCGGCAGCGCTCCCGCGGGCACCTCGATCGTGGTGTCGGTGCCCTCCACCTTGATGTGCAGCGTGCGGCGCGCGTCGATGCGCGGATCCGGGATGCCCTGCTTCGCGACGTCGTCGCGCGCCGAGGCTTCGAGCGCGGCGAAGGTCGCGTCGAGCGCGCGAAGCGACGGTCCGGTGAGCGTCGCCTCGACCGCCTGCTGGCGCAGCGCGCGCACGTCGGCGAGCCCCATCCCGTAGGCCGACAGCACGCCGGCGAACGGGTGGATGAACACGCGCGTCATCCCGAGCGCGTCGGCGACCAGGCAGGCGTGCTGGCCACCGGCGCCGCCGAAGCAGCACAGCGTGTACTCGGTGACGTCGTAGCCGCGCTCCACCGAGATGTGCTTGATCGCGTTCGCCATATTGGCGACCGCGATCTCGAGGAAGCCGTCGGCGATCTCCTCGGGCGTGCGCCGATGGCCGGTGGCGCGCTCGACCTCGTCGGCGAGCGCCGCGAACTTCCGACGCACGACGACGGCGTCGAGTGGCTCCGCGCCGGACGGGCCGAACACCTGCGGGAACAGCGCCGGGTCGAGCTTGCCGACCATCACGTTGCAGTCGGTGACAGCGAGCGGCCCGCCGCGACGGTACGACGCCGGGCCGGGGTTCGCGCCCGCGGACTCCGGGCCGACGCGGAAGCGCGCGCCATCGAACGAGCAGACCGACCCGCCGCCCGCCGCGACCGTGTGGATGCGCATCATCGGCGCGCGCAGCCGCACGCCGGCGACCTCGGTGACGAACGCGCGCTCGTACTCGCCCGCGTAGTGCGTCACGTCGGTCGACGTCCCGCCCATGTCGAAGCCGATGATCCGGTCGAAGCCCGCGAGCCGCGACACCTCGACGGCACCGACGATGCCGCCGGCCGGCCCGGACAGGATCGCGTCCTTCCCCTGGAACAGGTGGGCGTCGGTGAGTCCGCCCGACGACTGCATGAACTGAAGCCGCACGCCGTGCGCGTCGGCACCGAGATCGTTCTCGACCTCGCCGACGTAGCGGCGCAGGATCGGCGAGAGGTAGGCATCGACGACGGTCGTGTCGCCGCGCGACACCAGCTTCATCAGCGGCGACACCTCGTGCGACACCGAGACCTGCGGGAACCCGACGCGCCGCGCGATCGCGGCGATCGCGCGCTCGTGCTGGGCGTAGCGGTAGCCGTGCATGAGCACGATCGCGACGGCGCGAATGCCCGTCTCCCAGGCGGCGCGCAGGTCGCGCTCGACGGCGGCCTCGTCGAGCGGCCGGATCAGCTCGCCGTGCGCGCCCAGTCGCTCGTCCGCCTCGATCACGCGCTCGTACAGGAGGCTCGGCAGGTCGATGCGCCGCACGAACAGCTTCGGCCGGTTCTGGTAGGCGATGCGTAGAGCGTCGGCGAATCCGCGGGTGACGACGAGCGCGGTGCGCTCACCCTTGCGCTCCAGCAGCGCATTGGTCGCGACCGTGGTGCCCATCTTCACCGCGCCGACGCGGCCGGCGGGGATGGCTTCGCCTTTCTTCAGGCCGAGCAGGTCGCGGATGCCTTGCACCGCGGCGTCGCGATAGGCCTCGGGGTTTTCGGAGAGCAGTTTGTGCGCGACGAGCGCGCCGTCCGGCTTGCGGCCGACGATGTCGGTGAAGGTGCCGCCGCGGTCGATCCAGAACTGCCAGCCGGCCATCGATCTGCTGCCTGTAAATTTGCGTTTCCCTCTGCAAAG
>DATLIR010000109.1:0-7290 GCA_035539315.1 Casimicrobiaceae bacterium | reverse complement strand
GGCATGTGAGTGGCACGTTCGAGCGACGAGTGCAAGCAAAGAGGATGTCCCGGAGCGCCGCTCACTCGCCCCATTTTGCGAGGTAGGCGCGGTACGCCTCATCCCAGCCGGGCGACGTCCAGCCGCCGCCGGCGCTGGCATGCGTGAGCGCGATCGGCCAGGTGCCCATGCGCAATCCGGCCTTCTCGCAGGTGCGGCAGAAATCGGTGTCGTAGAAATGGAACGCGAACCTGGGATCGAAGCGTGCACCCGCATCCTTGAGGACCTGCGCGCGCGCCGCGAGGAACACCCCGTCGAGCAGCTTCACTTCGGCGGGAGCCGGTCCGAACGGCGCGGCTTCGCCTGCTCCCGGCGTGCCGTGCACGACGGCACCGCTCAGGTGGTCCGCGTCCCGCTGCCGCGTCCCTCCTGCGAGCACCCATCCCTCCTGCCCCGGCATGCGCCGCCGGTTGCCGGCGACGCCGACCACATCGAACGCCGCCAGCGCATCCGCGACACGCGTCGCGACCTGCCAGTCGTCGATCCACACGTCGTCGTGGACGAACACCAGCGTGTCGTCGGCGCCCGCGGCGTCGATCGCCCGGTTGAACACCTCCGGAAGCGGCCGCGCGTTGGCGTAGGCAACGGCGAGGACGAACGGCGAGAGCGTCGCGGCGCGGGCGAGCGAGCGAGACAGCGGGGCGTTCCGGTCGAAGCCTTCGCGCGTGTCGCGCGTCGCGGAGACGAACCAGAGGCTCACGTGGCCCCGGCCAGCGCCCGCCACACGCGTTCCGGCGTCAGCGGCATCTGCAGCGCATCGACGCGCGAGCCCGCGCCCGCGCGCACCAGCGCGTCGAGCACCGCGTTGACGACGGTCGGCGTGGCGCCGATCGTGCCGAGCTCGCCCACGCCCTTGACGCCGAGCAGGTTGTTGCGGCACGGCGTCGACTCGTCCATCGTCATCTCGAAGTGCCTCACCATCGAGGCATTCGGCAGCGCGTAGTCCATGAACGACGCCGTGATCGGCTGGCCGGACGTCGCATCGTGCACGAACGCCTCGCACAGCGCCTGCCCGATGCCCTGCAGCGCGCCGCCCTCGAGCTGGCCGACGACGATCATCGGGTTGACGACGCGCCCGACGTCGTTGACCGACCAGTAGCGATCGACCGACACCGCACCGGTGTCCGGATCGATCTCGACCTCGGCGATGTGGCAGCCGTTGGGCCAGGTCGCGTCGTCGACCGACGAGGTCGAGTCGACGACGATGCGACGACCCGATTGCTTGCGCGCGAGCTCGAACAAGCCGATGCGCCGGTCGGTGCCGGCGATGCGGAACTCGCCATCGCGGTAGTCGATGTCGCTCACCGCGGCTTCCAGGTCGACCGCGGCGAGCTTGCGCGCCTCGTCGACCGTCTCGTTCGCGGCGACGTGCACCGCCGAGCCGCCGACGAACAGCGAGCGCGAGCCGGCGCTGCCGAAGCCCGTGCCGCGGTCGGTGTCGCCCTGCACGATGCGGATGCGCTCGAGCGGCACGCCGAACACGTCGACCGCGAGCTGCGCGTAGGTGGTGAGCAGCCCCTGCCCCATCCCCTGCGTCGCCGAGAACATCTCGATCTCGCCCTGCCCATCGTCGCCGTCGCTTACGGTGACGGTGACGCGCTCGGTGAACACGTCGGCGCCGGTCCATTCGAGGAACGTGGCCATGCCGCGCCCGCGCAGCTTCCCGCGCTTGCGCGACTCCGCGGCGCGTCGATCGAAGCCGTTCCAGTCGGCCAGCGCAAGCGCCCGGTCCAGCACCAGTGCGAACTGCCCGGTGTCGTAGGTCTTCGCCATCGGGTTGCGGTAGGGCATCTGTGCCGGCTCGATCATGTTGCGGCGGCGCAGCTCGGCGACGTCGATGCCGGTCCTGCGCGCCGCGGCGTCCATCAGCCGCTCGAGGAAATAGATCGCCTCGGGCCGGCCGGCACCGCGGTACGGCCCGGTCGGCGTCGTGTGCGTCAGCACCGCGCGGATGCGAACGTCGATGAGCGGGATGTCGTAGATCGACGTCGACACCCACGGCCCGATCAGGAGCTGGATGACGACCCCCGCGGGCGTCGCGTAGGCGCCGAGGTTGGCGCGCGAATCGATGCGCAGCGCGAGGATGCGACCGTCGGCGTCGAGCGCGAGCTCGCCGCGCGTGTGAACGTCGCGGCCGTGCGACGCCGACAGGAATTCCTCGAGGCGCTCCGCGCACCACTTGACCGGACGCTTCAGCGTGCGGGCGCAGTACGCGGCGACGACGTCCTCGGCGTAGAGCGTCGTCTTCATGCCGAACCCGCCCCCGACGTCGCCGACGACGACACGGATCGTGTCGGGCTTCATGCCGAGGACGCCGGCCAGCTCGTCGCGCCAGCCGGTCGGCGTCTGGCAGCTGGTGCGCAGCGTGAGGCGCCCGGTCTCGTCGTCGAGGTAGGCGATCGTGGTGCGCGGCTCGATCGGCGCGGGTATCACGCGCTGGTTGACGAGGTCGAGGCCTACCGTGTGCTTCGCCTGCGCGAACGCCTTCGCGGCCTTCGCGCGTTCGCCGTGATGCGCCTCGCACGCCACGTTGCCGGTCGCCTGCGGCCACACCAGCGGCGCCCCGGGCGCAATGGCCGCGTCGGCCTCCGCCACCGACGGCCGCGGCTCGTAGCGCACGTCGATCGCCTCGGCCGCATCGCGCGCCTGGTGCGCGGTCTCGGCGACGATCGCGGCGACACACTCGCCCACGTAGCGCACGACGTCGACCGCGAGCACGTGTTGCGGCGGCGCGGCGGTCTTCGAGCCGTCGGCGCGCTTGAAGTCGGCCGATTGCACCAGCGGCGCGACCTTGGCCGCGACGAGATCCGCGCCGGTCAGGATCGCCACGACGCCCGGCAGCGCCCGCGCCGCCGACGTGTCGATCGACGCGATCCGCGCGTGCGGATGCGGCGAGCGCAGGAAGACCAGCACGGCCTGCCGCGGCAACGAGACGTCGTCCGCGAACCGGCCGCGGCCGGTCAGCAGCGCGTCGTCCTCGACGCGCTTGACGGCCTTGCCGCTGCCGAACCGGGCGGCCGGCGCTGGCGCGCTCATCGCGTCCTCGACTTGAGGCGCTCGATCTCGTCGAGCAGGTCGAGCACCAGCGCGACCGCCGGCGCCTCGATCTCGAAATCGCGCGCGAGCCGCGCCGCCATCCGCGCGCGGCGCAAGGAGGAAGCCTCGAAGCGCCACTCGCGCGGCCCCGACCCTTGCGGCACCAGCGCCCCTTCGTGCACCCACGCGCTCACCTGCTCCTCGGGCGCGCCGCACGCGCGGGACAGCTCGACCAGCGTCAGCTGGAACTCGACCTCGACGTAGCCGTCGTGCGTCGCCCGGGGATCGACAGGGCTCATCGCGTCATCTTTCCAGGTTTTCGCGCGCGTCGAAGGTGGCGAACGCCTTCGCCATCGCGCGGTAGGCGTCCCTGGCCGCGTCGGTGTCGGCGTGCGGCAGCGCGATCGAGACGACCGCATACAGGTCGCCGGGGGGATCGCCGGGAATGCCGCGTCCCTTGAGCCTGAGCTTGCGGCCAGCCGTCGATTTCGGTGGAACGGTGAGCTGGATTTCGCCGCCGGGCGTCGGCAGGCGGACCGACGTGCCCAGTGCGGCCTCCCACGGCGCGAGCGGCAGGTCGACCGTCACGTCGCGGCCGTCGACGCTGTAGCGGCCGTGCGGCGCGAAGGCGATCTCCAGGAACAGATCGCCCGCGGGTCCGTCGCCCAGCCCCGGCCCGCCCTGGCCCGCAAGGCGCAGGTGCTGCCCCGCGCGAATCCCCTTGGGGATGGTCACCTCGAGCGTGCGCTCGCGCATGACGACGTGCCCGTGCTCGTCGATCGTGGGCATGCGCATCCTGAGCGAGCGCCGCGCGCCGCGGTACGCGTCCTCGAGGTCGATCACCACCTCGGCGTGCTGGTCGTCACCCCGGAGATCGACGCTGCGTCGCCGCGCGCCGCCGCGCGGATCGCGCGCGCCGCCGGCCGGGCCGCCGCGCCCGAACAGCGATTCGAAGAAGTCGCTGAAGTCCGCGCCCTCGCCGCCCATGCCCCCGGAAGGGCGGAACTCGAAGCCGCCGCCGTCCCGGTGCGGCGGCGGCGTGAACTCCTCGCCGGCCTTCCAGTGCTCACCGAACTTGTCGTACGCGGCGCGCTTCTCCGGGTCCTTGAGGACCGCGTAGGCCTCGCCGACCTCCTTGAAGCGCTCTTCGGTGTCCTTCGTCTTGCTCACGTCCGGGTGGTACTTGCGGGCGAGCTTGCGGTAGGCGCCCTTGATGTCGTCGAGCGTCGCCGTCCTCGGCACGCCGAGCGTCTCGTAGTAGTCGCGGAATTTCATCGGAGGCGGACAGCGCCGGGCGGTCGCGAGGCCGGCGCAGAGGCGAAGCATAACTCCCGCGGCCCCCGTGCGAAAATGGACGTGCGGCGCATTTGGCGCGTCCGCGCAAGACCCCAAGGCCGCCGTGAATCTGTCGGTGCTCGACCAGTCGCCCAGCGCCGAGGGCGACACGCAGGACGTCGCGATACGCGAATCGCTGGCGCTCGCCCGGTCGTGCGACGCGCTCGGCTACCACCGCTACTGGGTGTCCGAGCACCACAACAGCGCCAGCATCGTCGGCACGGCACCGGAGATCCTGATGGCCGCGGTCGCCGCGACGACCACGCGTATCCGCATCGGCAGCGCAGGCGTGATGCTGCCGCACTACTCGGCGCTGAAGGTGGCCGAGCAGTTCCGCGTCCTGGAGGCGCTCGCCCCGGGTCGCATCGACCTGGGCCTCGGGCGCGCGCCCGGCTCGGACCGCCTCACCGCCTTCGCGCTCAATCCGCACGCGAACGCGGCCGACGAGTTCCCGCAGCAGGTGGTCGAGCTGCAGCACTGGGTCTCCGGGCAGGCGCTGCCCGACGAGCATCCGTTCCATGCGATCGCTGCGCATCCGCAGGGACCCACGAGCCCGGAGATCTGGATCCTCGGCAGCTCCAACTACGGCGCGCAGCTCGCGGCGCACCTCGGGCTGCCGTACGCGTTCGCGTACTTCTTCAGCGATGGCGCCGGCGTCGACGAGGCGCTCACGCTCTATCGCCGTTACTACCGTCCCAGCGAGCGCTTCCCCACGCCCCGGGCGACGATCTGCGTGTGGGCGCTCGCGGCGGACACGGAGGCCGAGGCGCGCCGGCTGCTCATGACGCGCGAATACTGGCGCGTCGGCTTCGAGCAGGGGCTGCGGAATCCGCTCGTCTCGCCGGGGAAGGCGGCGGCGCATCCCTACACAGCTGCCGAACAGGCGCGCATCGGCGAACTGCGGCGCAAGGCGTTCGTCGGTACCGGCGCGCAGGTGATCGCGATGCTGCGCTCGCTCGCGCAGCGACTGGAGCTCGGCGAGATCGTCGTCAATACCTGGACGTTCGATCCGGCGGCGCGGCGGCGCTCGTATGAGCTCCTGATGCACGCGAACGGCTGAGCCGGCTTGCGGCGCCCCTGACCCCAACCCTCTCCCCGCGATGCGGGGAGAGGGAGAATTGCGCGAAGCGCGGATGGCCGAGCTGGCTTGCGGCGCCCCTCACCCCAACCCTCTCCCCGCGATGCGGGGAGAGGGAGAATTGCGCAAAGCGCGGATGGCTGAGCTGGCTTGCGGCGCCACTCACCGCAACTTTCTCCCCACGATGCGGCGAGAGGGAGAATTGCGCGAAGCGCGGATGGCTGAGCTGGCTTGCGGCGCCGCTGACCCCTACCCTCTCCCCGCGATGCGGGGAGAGGGAGAATTCGCAAAGCGCGAATGGCCGAAGGGGTTCGCTGCGCGTCAACGCAACCCTCTCCTCTCGATTTGGCGAGAGGGAGACGAATAGGCGGTGCAAGTAGCAAGGGCGCCCTATCCCGGCATGGGTTCGGCCATTGGATCGAGCGCGATTTCCCACATTGCATTTCATACTCCCTCTCCCCGCATCGCGGGGAGAGGGTCGGGGTGAGGGGCGTCACCTTTGCGCGGAAGCTGCGGAAATCCTCCACCGATGCCGAGCTGCAGCTTTGGCATCGATTGCTCGCGGGACGGCTGCACGGACACAAGTTCCGCCGCCAGCACCCGATCGGACCGTACTTCGCCGATTTCGCCTGTCTCGCGCAACGTGTCGTCATCGAACTCGATGGTGGACAGCACGCTGATCGGAAATCCCATGACGACCAACGCACAGCCTATCTCGGCGCAGCAGGTTGGCGTGTCATTCGGTTCTGGGACGACGAAGTCCTTGGCGAGACGGAAGCGGTGCTCGAGCAAATCCTCGAGTCGTTGTCGGGCGCCCCTCTCTCCCATCCCTCCCGCCGCGATGCGGGGGAGGGAGACCGACGGGTGCGTCGACAGAGCGTAGCCGTAGCGCTAGCGCAGCACGATCGCGGTGATCCCGGCGAGCGCGAGGAGCGCGCCGAACACCGCGCGGCCGGTGATGCCCTCCTCGTTGCCGAGGAGCAGGTAGCTGGCGGGGAACACGAGGAGCGGCGTGCACAGCGTGATCAGCGCGACGAGCGCGACCGGTGCATGGGCCATCGCGGCGATCGTGAAGACCTGCGCGACGATCGTCGTGCAGCCGATGACGGCGTAGAGCGCGACGCCGCGGCGGTCGGCGCGGCGCAGCGCCGCCAGCGTCGTACCGATCCCCGCGCTCACGACGAGCTGCAGGGCGAGGCCGGCGATCGCGCCCAGGAGCGCGCCCGCGGCCGCCTCGTCCCAGCGGACGATCCCGACGCCGCGCAGGACGTTCCCGAGTCCGTACGCGAGCGCACTGCCGACGCCGAGTGCGACGCCGGAGCGAAACCATGCGCCCATGCGCGCCGTCATACCGGGACCGGCGCTGACGGCGGCCCCGTCCCCCGTGTCCACGATCGCGGCGGCCGCCCGCGGCCGCGACGTCGAGACGAGATAGAGGCCGATCGACGTGCCGACCATGGCGACGACTGCCGCTGGCGGCAATCGCTCGCCGAGGAACAGCCAACCGAGCACGGCGGTCACGAGCGGACTGCTGACATGGAACGTGCTGGCCTTCGCGGGCCCGAGGCGCTCGACGCATCCGTAGAAGAACCAGCGGCCGAGGTAGGTGGTCAGCACGCCGGCGAGCAGGAACGCCACGATGCCGCCCGCATCGGGGACGACGGGCTCGCGGCGCACGGCCAGCTCGACGCCGAACACCAGCGCCGCGACCAGCACGTTGACCGCGAGCGAGACGACGAAGCCGGTCGCGAGCGGCACCCGCCGGGTCGCGAGGCGCGTCAGCAGGATGCTCGCGGCGAACA
>DATLIR010000108.1:0-5344 GCA_035539315.1 Casimicrobiaceae bacterium | reverse complement strand
CTCCAGGGTGGCCGCGCCGCCGTGACCGCGGGCGGCGTAGCGGCCGCCGGGTCGCTCGCCCCGGTCGTCGAGGGCGCAGGCCTGAGCACGCTCTTCGACGCTTCGTCGAGGGCCGCCTTGGCTGCATCGAGCGACGACCGGGCATCGGCGCCGCGCGGGACCGCCGACGATCCTGCCGGCATCGTCGGCCGGCCGCCGAACATGAACATCGCCATGGCGGCCAGCGCGGCCAGCGCGATGATGCCGGCGAGCGCGTAGAGCAGTCCGCTGCGGCGCGGGGCCTGCGCGTAGGCCGGGGCGGGAGCGCCGCCCGTCGGCTTACGCGGGGCTTGGGGCGGAGTCGTGGCGGCCATGGCGCGTCCTTTGCAGCGGGCCGACCGGTGCGATCGGCACCCGCCCCGGATTCAAACACAGGCGGGCGCGGCGCGCATCCCGCGGCGCGGCGGACGGTCACCGGGCCGGGTCGGCGCCACCAAGTCTCGCTAGAATAGGCGGGAGGCGCGCGCAGACGACGTCCCGGGAGCCCCATCCGGCCGGCTCCGCCCCCAGCCATGAGCGCTTCGTCCCCCTCACCCCCCGCCGACGGCTCGTCGTTGCAGCGCCACATCGTGGACGGCCGCGGGCTCCTGCGCCAGGCATTCGCGCTGTACGCGGCCGACATGGCCGAGCTCGCCCGCACGTCGATCGAGACGACCAACGACCTCTTCGAGCTGTCCGACTTCGTCTCGCGCACGGAGGCGCAGGATTTCCAGGACAAGCGCGGCGAGTGGGTGAAGAAGTTCGACGCCGTGCTGCTCGATCTCTTCGACCGCCGCCTGGCCGGCGACCGGCGCAAGGGGCGCCGACCCGACTTCGATGCGTCGCTCGCCTCGCTGCGCGTGCTCACTTCGTTCGACCACGACAAGCAGGCCGCGCTCACCGCCGCGACCGGCTTCCTCGTTCGCTTCACCAAGCGCGAGCTCGAGGCGATGGACCTGCGGGTCGCCGAGCTGCTCGGCGAACGCAAGACGCACGAGCTCGACAATCCGTTCTCGCCCACCTACCTGCTCGACGCGCTCGGCGTGACGTCCCGCGCGCTCTACCCGGTGGCCAAGATCTGGCGCCCGCTGATGGAGCGCCTGGTCGCCGACATCACGCCGTCGGCGAACAAGGTCTACATCCGCCTCAACCGCTTCCTCGCCGATCGCAACGTGCTGCCGGACATCAAGGCGGCGCTTCGCGCGAGGAGCGACCTGTGGCCCGAGGACGACAAGGACCTGTTGCCGGCGTTCAGCCGGCTGATGAGCGAAGCGGGGCCGTTGCCCACCGACATCGTCATCCCGCCCTCGTTCTCGGATCCGAACGCGCCGCTCGCGCTGCGCTTCGCCGACAAGCTGCCGTCGCAGCGCCAGCCCGATTTCGGCCGCGGCATGGTGCCGCTGCCGGAGGGCACCGTGCCGATCTCGGCGGAGGCGGCCGCGGGTCTCGCTGCCGCGCCGCAAGTGATCGCCGGCCTCGCCGCGCTGTCGAAGATCGCCGCACAGCGCGCGACCGACGCCGATGGAGCGCCCGGCGACATGCCGAGCATCGACCCGCTGATGGCGCTCGGCGCGAACTCGCCGCTGTTCAAGATCCTGGCCCAGTGGCAACGGCTCGACCTGCCCGCCGCGATCGCCGAGGCGGCGCCGAAGTCGGAGGACGGCGGCGCCGTCAAGGTGCCGCAGAACCTCGTCCCGTACATCCGCCTGGCGATCGCCGACCAGCTCGAGCACGAGACCGACCGCATCACGATGGACGTGATCGCGCTCCTGTTCGACTACGTGTTCCGCGACCCGTCGATCCCCGAGTCGATGCGCGAAGTGTTCGGCCGGCTGCAGGTGCCGGTCGTGAAGGTCGGGCTGCTCGACCGCACCTTCTTCTCCGACCGCCAGCACCCGGCGCGCAAATTCCTCGACCACCTCGCCGCCGCCGCGATCGGCGCGCAGGGCGATCCGCGCTATTTCGAGGCGTTCCAGCGCATCGCGACGACGGTGATCGACGACGTCAGCTACAGCTTCGAGATCGACGTCGCCGCGTTCGCGCAGGCCGATCGCAAGCTCACCGCGTTCATCGAGTCCGAGCAGCGCAGCACCGAGTCCGCCGCCCAGCCCGACGTCGCGACCGCGCTCGCGATCGAGGAGAAGGAGGAGGACCGCTCGGCGGTGCGCGCGCAGGTGCGCGACAAGCTCGGTGGCATCGAGGTGCCGTTCGAGGTGCGCTCGTTCACGGAGACGGTGTGGGCCGACTACCTCGCGCACCTGCGCCAGCGCGAGGGGCCACAGAGCCCAGGGCTCGCCAAGGGCCTCAAGACGGTCGACGACCTCCTGTGGAGCATCACGGCGAAGGAGCGCACCGCACAGAAGGCGCGTCTCACCAAGATGGTGCCGGCGCTGGTCGTGAGCCTGCGCACCGGCTGCAAGGCGCTCGCCCTCGAGCCCGAGCGGACCAAGCCGTTCTTCGACGAGCTCTATCGCCTTCACATGGAGGCGATCAAGCCGGCGGTCGCGAAGGCCGAGGCCGAGGCCGCGCCGCCGGCGGATCCGGCGTCGCACAACCTCCCTCCGAACGTGAAGCTCCACGACTTCGTCAACGACATGGTGCTCGGCACCTGGCTCGCGTTCGACACGCCGGAGGGCCGCACCAACGCGCGGCTGCACTGGATCAGCCCGATGCGCACGCGCTACGTGTTCACGAGCCGGCTTCGCTCGCGCGCCTTCGTGTTCTCGCCCGAGGAGCTCGCCTGGGAGCTCACCAACGGCCGCGCCGCGCTGGTGGTCGAGCCGGTGCCGCTGGTCGACCGCGCGGTGTCGGCGGCGCTCGACCGCATCGGCGCGCAGCGGCCGAAGGCCGCCTGACACGCCCTCAAGCGTCGGCGACGACGCGGTTGCGTCCTTCCGCCTTGGCCCGGTAGAGCGCTGCGTCGGCGCGTTTGAGCACCATCTCGGCCGAGTCGCCGGCCACGGCCTCCGCGAGGCCGATGCTGATGGTGACCGGCGGCGCCCCGTCGTCGGCGTGGCGCTCGACCACGCTGCGGATGCGCTCGCACACGCTCGTGGCGTCGTCGAGCGACGCGTCGGCGAACACGATGGCGAACTCGTCGCCGCCGAACCGCGCGGCGAGGTCGGTGCGCCGCGACGCCGCCTTCAGCACTGCGGCGATGCGCTGGAGCACCCGGTCGCCGGCGACGTGCGAGGCGCGGTCGTTGACCTCCTTGAAATGGTCGCAGTCGATCAGCGCCAGCGTGCAGCGGCCACGTCCGAGCAGCGCGGCGAGCGCGCGGTCGAACGCGCGACGGTTGCCGATGCCGGTGAGCGCGTCGCGCTCGACCGCGTCGGACAGCGCCTCGCTCTCGGCGCGGAAGCGGTCGGCGTCGCGCCGCGCGCGCTCGCGGTCGAGCCGCAGGCTCGACATGCGCGCGCGCTGCTCGCCGATGTCCGCCGCGATCTCGCGTTCGAGCTGGTGGTAGCGCTTGTAGTGGGTCAGCGCGTCGGCGAAGCGGTCGGCGCGCTCGAGCGTCTGCGACACCTGCAGGTGCACGGCGCGCAGCAGCGGCTTCGCGGCCTGCGCCGCGCCGATCGCATAGGCCTGCTCGAGCGACGACAGCGCAGCGTCGAGCGCCCCGAGCTCGCGGTCGCACACGGCGAGGCTGACCAGCGCATAGCCTTCGGACAGGAGGTCGCCGGACGCGCGCGTCTTGTCGAGCGCGCGTGCCGCCCACAGGCGCCCCTCGACCCAGTCCCCGCGCTCGATGATCACCGCCCCCAGGCTCGATTCCGCCGCGGCGATCGCCGGCAGGTCGCCCGCCTCGTTCGCGACGTCGAGCGAGGTGCGGATCATCGCCTCGGCGTTGGCGAGCGCGTCGGCCTTGGTCTCGGGATCGGCCGTGCGGCAGCTCGCGAAGATCGCCGTCCCCAGCGAGTTCGCGCATTCGCAGATGGCGCGCGACGCGCCACTCTCCAGCGCGAAGCCGAAGGCGCGCTCGAGCGTCTGCACCCCGGCGACGTGCCCGCCGATCTCCGAGAGCGAGACGCCGAGGACGCGATGCACGGCCGCGAGCAGCTCGCGATCGCCGAGCCGGAACGCCTTGTCGAGCTCCTTCTCGATCACCGACAGCGCGGTCTCGGTGTCGCCGATACGCCAGAAGCCGCTGCCCAGCGCGAGCGCGGCCTCTACGCCGAGCCGCGGGTCGTCGAGCGCCTCGGCGCGTGCCTGCACGTCGAGGGCGCGGCGGATCGACGACGCGAACGCCGCGTCCTGGTAGTCGGCTTGGGCAAGCGCCAGCGCGGCCCACGCCGCCACTTCCGCGTCGTCGCAGGCGAGCGCGAGATCGTGGGCAGTGACCGCGGTGTCGCGCGCCTGCGCGATGCGCCGGGCGGAGAGCTGCTCGAAGGCGTTGCCGAGCGGCGTCCCGGCGAAGTGCTGAGGAATGCGGGCCATGGGGACAGGCTTATGCAAGGCCCGTGCCGAGGGGCGTCAGGCGCCTGTCGTCGCGAATGCCGCGCGGGCCTGGACGAGCAGGTGCTCGCGCGCCGCCTCGACGTCGTCGGGCAGGCGCGTGTCGTGGCGTTCCGGTGGCGGCAGGTCCCATGCGTCGGACGGCAGCGCGAGATCCGCGGCCATCTGCCGCAACAGGCCCGACTGCTCGCGCACGTAGGTTTCGTAGGGGACGCGCAGCACGGGCCGCGGGAAGCGCGCCAGCAGCGCTTCCCAGGCGCGGTTTTGCGCCACGAGGTCGTTGGCGAGACGCAGCGTCTGGTCGACCCGGTCGAGCGCGACGCCGCTGGCCCGCGGCCCGGGCGTGGCGTCGAACGACCAGAAGCCGGTCGCGAGCGACACCTGCCACGACACGGCCTGTGCGACGACGTCGCGGCGGTACAGGTAGACCACGAGGTCGGCCCGCTCGACGAGGCGCTCGCGAGCGACGGGATGTTGCGTGAGCTGGTACCACTGGATCTTCGCGGCGAAGACGCCGTTGGCCGTGGTGCGATGCGCCTCGAGCGCGTCGATGTACGCGGAAAGGTCGCCCGGCGGCACGCCCCAGCGCTCGGCCAGCCGCGCGACGGTGCGCGCGCGGAAGTACTCGGCGGGCAGCCCCAGGCCGGCGTTGATCATCTGCCGGCACAAGAGATAGCTGCCCGAGCGCGGCGTGCTGCAGATCACGACGCGGCGGTCTGGCGCCGATGCGCGCGGCGGTCGGTCCCACTGCCGCCGGTCGATCTCGTCGTGATGCATGCGCCGGTAATCCACGGATCCCTTCCCGCCCCGCGCGGGGCAGCCGGAGTCTATGCGAGCTCCCCGGCAGCGCCAAGCGCGCGGTGCGATCTGC
>DATLIR010000107.1:0-18901 GCA_035539315.1 Casimicrobiaceae bacterium | reverse complement strand
GGGCGCAAGCACGAGGAGCTCAAGCCGGGCGTCATCGATCACATGGCATTCTCGGCCCGCGGGCTGAAGGCCAAGGTCGCGCAACTCGACGCGGCGGGCGTGAAGCACGCAGTGCGCAAGCAGGTCGGTTCGGGCGTCTGGCAGGTGTTCTTCTTCGATCCCAACGGCGCGCGCGTGGAGCTCGACTTCGACGGCACCGAGGCGGCGCCCTGATGGTGGAATCGATCGCCGCCGGGCGGACCCGAGGCGATCGCTTCTTCTTTCGGGAGGGGGTGGGCGCCGGCCCCGCAGCGGACGTTCCTGCGGGAGCTCGTCGTTGCTAGCCGTCCTCGACCACCTCGTCGTCGCCGGCGCGACGCTCGCGCAGGCGATCGAGTACGTCGCCGACCTGACCGGCATCGCCGCGCGCCTCGGCGGGCAACACCTGCCGATGGGCACGCACAATGCGCTGGTACGGCTCGGCAAGCGCACCTACATCGAGCTGATCGCGACCGACCCCTCGCTCCCGCGCCCGCCGCGGCCGCGCTGGTTCGACCTCGACGATCCGGCGCTGCAGCTTTCGCTGGGCGAGCAGCCGCGGCTCATCCACTGGGCCGTGCGCACGACCGACATCGAGCATCTCGCGGCGACGACGAAGTACGATCCCGGCGTCGTGCACCCGATGTCGCGCGGCGCGTTCCGCTGGCGCATCACGATCCCGGACGACGGCAAGCGCCCGGGACGCGGCCTCTTGCCGACGCTGATCCAGTGGGACGTCGCAGCGCACCCTGCGGACGGATTGCCCGACGAGGGCGCATCGCTCGTCGAGCTCGCGGCGTCGCACCCGTCGCCGGAGATGATCCGCCCGGCGCTCGCGGCGCTCGGTGTCGAAGACACGTTGCGCGTCACCTACGGCTCGCCGGCGCGGCTCGCAGCGATGCTGCGGACGCCGCGCGGACTCGTCACGCTCTGACGCCGCGCCGATGGGAAGCGTGCGCTCGATCGAGGCGTTCGCGGTGTCGATGCCGCGCGACGTGCCGTACCTCGGACCGCTCGGCCCGGGCGAATCGTTCAACGCCAGGGGCTACGTCGTCCGGCGCGGCAACCGCACGATCTACCCTGCGAGCGACATGTCGGTGATCGTGCGGGCGGAAGCCGCCGACGGGACGCCGGGATGGGGCGAGACCTACGGGATCGTAGCGCCGCTCGCGGTACTCGCGATCCTGCGCGACGTGATGATCCCGATCGTCGAGGGCCGCGATCCGCGCGACGCGCGCGCGATCTACGACGAGCTCTACGACCTGATGCGCGTGCGCGGCGCCTCGGGAGGCTACTACGGCGACGCGCTCGCGGCGATCGACATCGCGCTGTGGGATCTCGCGGCGAAGGAAGCCGGTGTTCCGCTCCACCAGGCGATCGGCACGCGTCGCGTCGACCGCGTGCCGGCGTACGTCTCGGGGCTCCCGAAGGCGACGCTCGACGAGCGCGTGGCGCTGGCGAAGGACTGGCAGGCGCGCGGCTTTGGCGGGGTCAAGTTCGCGGCAGTCGTGGCGTACGAAGGCATCGTCGACGAGATGCGCGCGTTGCGCGAGGCGCTGGGCCGCGACGCGGACCTGATGGTCGACCTGCACTGGAAGTTCACTGCGCGCGAGGCGCTCGAACTCGCGGCGGACCTCGCGCCGTTCGATCCCTACTTCATCGAGGCACCGTGCGCCCCCGAGGACATCGACGCGCTGGCGCACATCGCCGCTCGGGCGCCGATACCGGTCGCGGCCGGCGAGGAATGGCGCAACGCGTGGGAAGCACGGATGCGGTTGCCGCGCGCGCCGCTCGCGTTCGTACAGCCCGAGATGGGTCACACCGGCGTGTCGCAGTTCCTCGCGATCGCGAAGCTGGCGGACGAGCACCGCGCCGGCGTGATCCCGCACGCGACGATCGGCGTGGGCATCTTCCTGGCCGCGAGCCTGCATGCGACGGCGACGCTGCCGAACTGCCCGTACCACGAGTACCAGCCCTCGGTCTTCGACCGCAACCTCGAGCACGTCGATTCGGCGATGCGTTGCGAGGCGGGCTACTACACGTTGCCGGGCGGGCCCGGGCTGGGCGTGGCGCCGCGACCGTCGCTCGATCGCTTCCGGCTCCCCCTCTGATCAGGGGTCAGATTCCGGGACAGATTCCGGGACAAATGAGGAATCTGACCCCGGAACGCAGGGCGCAGCGCTCGGGTGGGCTGTCCGCCAGCGAAGCTCCTCGACAACCGCATCCGAAAGAGGTTGCTCAAGCAGGCAACGGTACGCAGCCGCACGATCATTGAGACGTCGCGCCAGTGCCAGGTAAACAGCATGAGGCGACCACCCCGGCAGCGGAGACTGCAGCGCATGAGCCGCGCAGCTCGACCATCGATACGTCGTGGCATCAGCCACCATGCCGGCCCTCACCGGATTGAGATCGATGTAGCGGATGCAGGCGAGTACATACTCATCGGAATCGACAAGCGAGGAGCGAAAGCGGCCCTCGAACAACGGCCCGGTGCGCTTGTGGCGATCATTGAAATACCGAACATAGCGGCGTCCCACCGCCTGCATCGTCACCGAAATCGCCCTTTCCTTTGCGCCCGTCAACAACACGTGCACGTGGTTCGTCATCTGAACGAATGCGTGCACTTCGCACCCGTGCAAGGCGGCGTACTCGAACAACCACTTTCGATAACAGGTGAAGTCGGGTTCGATCAGAAAGCACGTGCGGCGGTCGACCCCGCGCACGACCACGTGGAACGGGTATCCGGGGATGTCGAGACGAGCGCGGCGAGGCACTGCCAAAGCATGGCGCATGACCGATCAGAGCGCCTTCGACCATTCGTCCATGCAGTCCGGGTCAAATGAGGAATCTGTCCCGGGATCTGTCCCCGCTACTGACCCCGCTACGGTTCTGACGTCCGCCGTCGGGATGTCATTGTTTCACCGCGCCGGACGTCAATCCGGAGACGAGGAACGGCTCGAGGAGGAGGAACAGGACGAACATCGGGAGCAGCGAGACGACGCCGGCGGCCATCAGCGCCGGCCAGTCGACGAGGTACTCGCCGACGAAGCTCTGCAGGCCCACGGTGACGACCCAGTTCGCCGGCTGCGTGACGAGCGTGCGCGCGAACACGAACTCGCTCCACGCGACGATCGCGAGATAGATCCCGCACGCGGCGAGCCCCGGGCGCGCCAGCGGCAGGATCACGTACCACAGCGCCTGCAGCGGCGAGCACCCGTCGATCGACGCGGCCTGCTCGAGATCGCGCGGCAGCGTGTCGAAGAATCCCTTCATCATCCAGGTCGCGAACGGCACGCCCACCGCCACGTTCGCGAGCATCAGCCCGACCAGGCTGTCGATCAGCCGGACCGTCGTGAACATCACGAAGAACGGGATCACGACGAGACTGCCCGGCAGCATCTTCGACAGGAGCAGCGTCCCGCCCGCGACGCGCTGCGCGGGCGTCCGGAAGCGCGAGAGCGAGTAGCCGGCCAGCGTCGAGATCACCAGGCTGATCGTCACCGAGCCGACGACGACGATCGTGCTGTTCGCGAGCCACGTGAACACCGGCCTGCGCCGGAACACCTCGGCGTACGCGGCGAACGACATCGCGTCGGGGGGCGGAATCAGCGGCGGCTGGCGCGACAGCACGAGCGACGACGGGAGCACGCTGGTCACGAACATCCAGTAGACCGGGAACAGCACGATCGCCACGATCGCGGCCGCGACCGCGAACCAGGCCCACCTCCGCCACGCGCGCTTCACCGGAACTCGTCCTTCAGCCGCCGCATCGAGACGAGCACCAGGACCGTCGCGGTGGCGAGCATCAGCACGCCAATGGCCGCGGCGGTCCCGAAGCGGAAGCTCCCGAACGCCTCGCGGTAGACGAGGATGCCGAGCGTCTCGGTCGCGCCCGCCGGCCCGCCGCCGGTGGAGGCGTAGATGATGTCGAACTCGCGGAACGTCCACAGCGCGTTCAGCAACACGGCGAGCATCGCCGGCCGCTTGACGCCGGGCCAGGTCACGAAGCGGAACTGCTGCCAGGCGCGCGCGCCGTCGACCTTCGCCGCCTCGTAGAGCTCGCCGGGAATCGCCTGCAGCGCCGCGAGGATCGTGATCGTGAAGAACGGGAAGCTCTTCCATACGGTCGGCACGATCACCGCCAGCATCGCGGTGTCGGCGTCGACGAACCACGCGAGGTCGGTCGCGAGGAGGCCGAGGCGGCGCAGCACCGAATTCACCACGCCGTACGACGCATCGAGCATCCACAGGAAGGTGATGCTGACGATCACGCCGGGCACCGCCCACGGCAGCAGCAGCAGGCTGCGCAGCCAGCGCCGCGCCGGGAACGAGCGATTGAACAGCAGCGCGGCCAGCAACCCGAACAGGAACGCGGGGACCAGCGTCCCGACCGTGTAGACGCCCGAATGCAGGAAGGCCGCCCAGGTCGTCGACTGGTGCAGCACGCGATCGTAGTTCGCGAGCCCGAGGGGCTGGCTCATCAACTGGTCGAGCGCGAGCGATCGCCCCGGGCGCACGCTCATCTGCACGACGACGTAGATCGGCCACGCCACCAGCAGCGCGACCGCCGCGAACGCCGGCAGCAGCAGCAGCCAGGCGAGGCGCCGCTCGGCCGCCTTCAGCGATCGCTTCGCCATGGGTGGGGGTCCGTCTTCATCCGGACGCTGTACCCCGTCGGGCCGAAGCCCGACCCGCAGATGCCATCCGGCCGCCCGCCGCTACCTGAGCGGCACCTGCTTCTCGAGCTCCGCCTGCAGGTCTGCCAGCGCCTTCGCCGTCGGCTCCTGCGTCGAGATCATCTTCATCGCCGCCTTGGTGACCAGCGTCGCGAAGTCGTTGTAGTTCGCACGAACCGCCTGGACCTCGGGGAACAGGTTGCGCGCCTTGGCCGCCTCGTCGTTGACGGTCTTGAGCTGCGGCTTGGCGCCGATGTCCGCGGCCGTGACCACGCCCTTGCGGGGCGCGGGCGAACCGGTCAGCGCGTAGCGGTGCTGCCACTCGGGCGACGCGGCCATCTGAATGAAGTTCCACGCCGCGTCCTTCTTCTTCGCGTCGGTCTTCGCCGCGAGGTGCAGGCTGTTGCTCGCGCCGCCCGGCGTCACCGGGAACGGCAGCCCCGCGATGCGCAGGTTCGGCCTGACGTCGGCGGGCGCCTTCTCGACGGCGCCCCACACCCATGGCCCGTCGCGCAGGAACGCGACCTTTCCGTCGATGAAGAGCTGGCGCGCGGTCGCCGAGTTGGTGCCCTTCGGCGCGTAGCCCACCGACTGCCGCCAGCCGTCGACCGCCTTCACCACGGCGGGATCGGTGAAGTTGTACTTGCCGCCCTTCAGCCAGTCGGCCCCCGAGCCGATCACCCAGCTCGCCATCTCGACCACCATGTTGGGATGCTCGGCCGTGATCGTCGCGAGGCCGAACTGCCCCTTCGGCGCATCGGTCGTCGCCTTCATCGCCGCGAGCCATTCGTCGGGGGTCCGCGGCAGCGCGACCTTCGCGTCCTTCAGCATCTTGTCGTTGTAGAACAGGATGCCGCCGTACCCCATCAGCAGCACGCCCTGCGTCTTGCCGTTCCAGCTCATCTCCGACTGCAGCGGCGGCCAGGTCGCGGCGATGTCGGTCGCCTTGAGGCGATCGTCGAGCGGCTCGAGCCAGCCCTGGTCCGCGAAGCTCGCGAAATCGCGCGACGGCAGGTGCACGACGTCCGGCGGCGAGCCGGCGGCGAAGCGCACCGTCATCTGCTTGACGAACTGCGCGAACGGCACCTGCTGGATGTTGACCTTCACGCCCGGATTCTTCGCCTCGTACGCGGCGATCAGCTCCTTCCACCACGTCGACACGCCCGGCTCCTCGGCCTGCCAGGTCGGGAACTCGAGCGTCATTTGCGCGTGCGCGAGCGGCGCCGCCAGCGCGATCGCCGCGATCGCCAGTATTCGCAGCCAGCTCTTGGTCGTCTTCATCGCTTCCTCCTTCACGTCAGGATCCAGGTCGGGATCTTGGGTTCGGAACCGCGTTCGCAACCTGACCCCTGGGTGGTGATCGTCGATCGTTGCCGGCGTCGGGGTCGTTACCCCGAATCCTGAGGCGTGTGTCCCCGTGGCGCGACCGGCAGCAGATCCTGCAACCCCGCCATGATCGCGTCCAGCTCGCGCAGGTCGCCGGCGTCCATCCTGGGCCCGGCGGCCCGCACGTGCGTCGCGCGGATCACGCCGCGGCGCATCAGCACCTCCTTGGTCATCGCCATACGGAACACCGCCTGGAAATTGAGCAACGGCAGCATCCGGTCGAACCATCGTCGCACACTTGCGACGTCGCCGGCGCGGTGCGCCGCGAATTGCTTTACATGCAGATCCGACAGCTCGCACGCGGGCATCGTCCCGCAGGCGCCGCGCACCAGCTCATCGGTGATGTAGCGCCCGCCCGCGCCGCCGAACACGCCCGCCAGCCCATTCGGCGCGAGCATCAACAGCTTCGTAATCCGCTGTCCGCACGGCAGCGTCTCTTCCTTGACGTACGCGACACCCGGCACTGCGGCGACGATCTCGGCCGCGCGCTCGGGCGCGAGCCCGCAGCCAGCCGGCGGCGGCGCATTCTGCAGGATGATCGGCACCCCGACCGCGGCGATGCGCCGGTAGTAGTCGAGTTGCGCGTCGGGCGAATCCTTGAGGGACGGCGGCAGCATCGCCATCACCGCGGCCGCACCGACGGTCTTGGCATGCTTCGCCAGCGCCTCGGAGGTGGCCGCATCGGCGGACGACACGCCGACGACGAACGGGACACGCCCGTCGTTCGCCGTCGCGACCGCCTCGACCAGCGTGCGGCGCTCGTCGGGCGCGAGCGTCTCGAACTCGCTCGCCACACCGGGGAACACGATGCCGTCGACGCCTGCGCCGACGATGAAGTCGACCAGCCGCGCGAGGTCGGCGAGGTCGGGAGACCCGTCGTCGCGGAACGGCGTCGCGACGATCGGGTAGACGCCTTCGAGCATCAGAAGCGGAAGGTGGCGCCCGCGATCGGCCCGCTGAACGTCAGCTCCTTGAGGCCGAAGTCGTCGCCGAACTTGTACTGCAGGTGGCGGTACGCGAGGCTCACGTCGCCCCAGCCGAAGCGGTAGCCGGCGCCGGCCATCACCTGGTAGGTGTAGCGCGACGTGCCGGTGCCGACGTCGAAGTACCACGGCACGAACCACTTGTCCTTGCCGACGATGAAGCGGCCGCGGAAGCCGACGACGCCGTCGACGACGTCCTTGGTCTTCTCGGCGCTGCCTCGCACCGGGAAGGCGCCGACCGGACCGGTGAACTCCCAGTCGAGCGTCGACTTGAGCCGCACGTAGCGCACGCCCGCGATCGCGTCGAGCGTGTTGGTCTCGGTGTTCGCGATGCAGAATCCGACGGAGAGCTGGCCGAGACCGCCCTCGATGTCGGTGCTCGTGGTCGTGTCGACGGCGAGGTCGATGCCTTCGCCGCCCGGGTTCGAGATGTTGGTGACCCGCGTCTTGAGGTCGCCGAAATTGAGGTAGATGAAGTCGCCCTGCACGCTCCACGGGTGCTTGCGGAACTCGAAGGCGCCCATGAACGTGGACTGCAGGTTCGTAAGGTACGTGTCCGGATCGCGCTCGGTCGAGATCGACCCGTCCGGCGTGTCGACGTTGGCCTTGGCGTGCACGCTCGGGAAGAAGCCGTACAGCGTGACGCGCGTGGTCCAGCGATCGCTCGGCGTGACCTGGGCCGCGGCGCTGCCCGCGAAAGCCGCCAGCGCGACGAGCAGGATTGCTTGTTTCCTTGTCATTTCAACATCCTCCAGATGCCATCGTCGCCCGGCGGGTGCCGCCGGTCAAGCGACCTCGAACCACGCCGCCGCGCCCATCCCGCCGCCGATGCACATGGTGACGACGACGTGGCGCAAACCACGCCGTTTCGCCTCGATCAGCGCGTGCCCCGTCAACCGCGCGCCCGAAACGCCGTAAGGATGCCCGACCGCGATCGCCCCGCCGTCGACGTTGAGGCGCTCGTCCGGAATGCCGAGCGCATCGCGCGAGTAGATCACCTGCACCGCGAACGCCTCGTTCATCTCCCATAGGTCGAAGTCATCGACGGACGTCCCGGTGCGCTGCAAGAGCTTCCGCACCGCGACGACCGGACCGATCCCCATCTCGTCGGGCTCGCAGCCGGCCACCGCGAACGCGCGGAACACGCCGAGCGGCGCGAGGCCGCGCCGCGACGCCTCCTGCTCGCTCATCACGACGCACGCGGACGCGCCGTCCGAGAACTGGCTCGCGTTGCCCGCCGCGACCGTCCCGCCGCTCGTCGCGGGCCTGATCGCCGCGACGCCTTCGAGCGTGGTGTCGGCGCGTATCCCCTCGTCGGCGGCGAGCGTCACATCCTTCGTCGACAGCGCCTGCGTCTCGCGGTCGACCACGCCCATCGTCACGGTCATCGGCACGATCTCCTCCGCGAAGCGCCCGGCCGCCTGCGCGGCCGCCGCACGAAGCTGGCTGCGCACGCCGTACTCGTCCTGGCGGTCGCGCGGGATGCCATAGCGGCGCGCGACGGTCTCGGCGGTCTCGAGCATCGTCCAGTAGACCTCGGGTTTGTGCTGCGCGAGCCACGCCTCGCGGCGCATGTGCTGGTTCATCTCGTTCTGGACGCACGAGATCGACTCGACGCCGCCGGCGACGATCACGTCGGCCTCGCCGGTCATGATCCGCTGCGCCGCGAGCACGATCGCCTGCAGGCCGGACGAGCAGAAGCGATTGACCGTGACGCCCGGCACCTCGACCGGGCAACCGGCGCGCAGTGCGATCTGGCGCGCGATGTTCCCGCCGGTCGCGCCTTCCGGCAGCGCGCAGCCGATCACGACGTCGTCGACCTCGCCGGGCGCGAGGCGCGCGCGCTCGATCGCATGCCGCACCACGTGCCCGCCCAGCGTGGCGCCGTGCGTCAGGTTGAACGCGCCGCGCCAGCTCTTCGCAAGCGCCGTGCGCGCGGTGGAGACGATCATGGCTCGGGACATGGCGCTCCCCTGGTCAACCGTTGAACGTTCCGCCCTCGGCCGCCAGCCGCGCAAGGCGGGGCGCAGGCGTCCAGAAGGCGCGATCGTCCACGAACCGCGACGCGAACTCGCGCAGGCGTCGTGCAACGTTGAAAAGTCCGACCGTGTCCGCGTGCAGCATCGGCCCCCCGCGGTGGCGCGGGAACCCGTAGCCCGTCAGGTAGACGACGTCGATGTCCGAGGCGCGTTGCGCGATGCCGTCGTCGAGGATGCGAGCGCCCTCGTTGACGAGCGCCAGGATCGCGCGGTCGACGATCTCGTCGTCGCCGATCCTCCGCGCCACGATGCCGCGCTCGTGGCGAAACGCGGCGACGAGCGCGTCGACCGCAGGATCGGGCAACGCGTCGCGCCGCCCCGGCTCGTAGCGGTACCAGCCCGCACCGGTCTTCTGCCCGAACCTGCCCAGCTCGCACAGGCGGTCGCCGACGCGCGACCACGGCACCTGCGGTCGCTCGGCATAGCGCCGCTGCCGGATGCGCCAGCCGACGTCGAGTCCGGCGAGGTCGCTCATGCGGAACGGGCCCATCGCCATGCCGAAGCGCTCGAGCGCCGCGTCGACCTCCGCGGGCGACGCGCCCTCCTCGACCAGGAACGTCGCCTGGCGGAGGTAGTGCTCGACCATCCGGTTCCCGATGAAGCCGTCGCACACGCCCGATACGACGGCCGTCTTGCCGATCCGCTTCGCCACTTTCATCGCGGTCGCGAGCGCCTCGGGCGACGTCGCCGCACCGCGAACGACTTCCAGGAGCCGCATCACGTGGGCCGGGCTGAAGAAGTGCAGGCCCAGCACGTCCCGCGGCCGCGACGTCGATCGCGCGAGAGCGTCGACATCCAGCGTGGACGTGTTGGTCGCGAGGATCGCGCCGGGCTTCGCCACCCGGTCGATGCCGGCGAACACCGCCCGCTTCACGGCCATGTCCTCGAACACCGCCTCGACGACGAGGTCGGCCGTCGCGATGTCGTCGAGCGAGAGGGTCGGTACGACCCGCGCCATCCGGCGCGCGACCTCGGCCTCCGCGAGCCTGCCCTTGCGCACGGCCCCTTCGTAACCTGCGCGGATCGCTGCGACGCCGCGCTCCAGCGCCTTGGGCTCCGCGTCGACCAGCACGACCTCGATTCCCGCGTCGGCGAACGCCGTCGCGATGCCGGCGCCCATCGTTCCTGCGCCGATCACCGCGACGCGCTCGACCGGACGCGCGGTGGTCGATCCGGGGACATCCGCGATGCGGGCCGCAGCGCGTTCCGCGAAGAACGCGTGACGCAGCGCGCGCGATTGCGGCGACGCCATCAGGTCGAGGAACGTGCGACGCTCGAAGCGCATGCCGTCGTCGAACCGCAGCGACACCGACGCGGCGACCGCGTCGACGCAGGCGACCGGCGCCGGCAGGCCCTTCGCCGCCGCCACGACGTTCGTGCGCGCGAACCGGAAGAACGCCTCGGCGTTGGGATGCGTCGCGGCGACGTCGCGCAGTCGCCTTGGCGCTCCCCGCGCGTCGGCGACGCGGCGCGCGAGCGCGATCGCGGCGTCGAGCGGGTCGCCGTCGACGAGCGCGTCGAACAGCGCCGTGTCCGCCAGGTTCGCCGCAGCGACCGTCGCGCCGGACACGATCATGCCGAGCGCGCGCTCGACGCCGATCGCCCGCGGCAGGCGCTGCGTGCCACCCGCGCCCGGGATCAGGCCGAGCTTCACCTCGGGCAGTGCCACCTGCGCGTCACGGCGCGCGACGCGATGGTGGCAGCCGAGCGCGAGCTCCAGGCCGCCGCCCATGCAGGTCCCGTGGATCGCCGCGACCACCGGCTTCGCGCTCGCCTCGAGGACGCGGATCACGGTGCCGAGCGTCGGCTCGGCCGCGGACGCGGGCGTGCCGAACTCACGCACGTCGGCGCCCGCGGAGAACAGCTTCCCGGCGCCGGCGATCACGATCGCGCGGACGCCGGCATCCTCATTGGCCGCATCGACGCCGGCCAGGACCGCGCTGCGCAGCGCATGGCCGAGGCCGTTCACCGGCGGGTTGTCGAGCCGGATCACCACCACGTCGCCGTGCATGTCGCCGACCTCGCCGCTCATCGTCCGTATCGCGCTCGCCTGACCGATGCGCGATTGTCTCGCATCGGCCGGCCGCCGCGAAATCTGCGCTAGACTCGACGCATGATTCGCGACCCCGAGACCTTCGGGCTTCTGCTCGCGAGCGTCCGGCGCTTCGTGCGCGAGCGGCTCGTGCCCAACGAGCAGCGGATGGCCGACGAGGACGCGGTTCCGACGGAGATCGCCGCCGAGATGCGCGAGCTGGGCCTCTTCGGCCTGTCGCTGCCCGAGGCCTACGGCGGGCTCGGGCTGACGATGGAGGAAGAGGTGCTGACCGCGATCGAGCTCGCGCACGCCTCGCCCGCCTTCCGCTCGCTGTCGGGCACCAACAACGGCATCGGTGCGCAGGGCATCGTCCTCGACGGCACCGAGGAGCAGAAGCGGCGCTGGCTCCCGCGCCTCGCGAGCGGCGAGATCGTCGGCGCGTTCGCGCTGACCGAGCCCGGCTCGGGCTCCGATGCGGCGTCGCTCGCCACGACGGCGCGGCGCGACGGCGACCATTACGTGCTGAACGGCACGAAGCGTTTCATCACCAACGCGCCGGAAGCCGGCATCTTCACGGTCATGGCGCGTACCGACCCGACGGTGACCGGTGCAGGCGCGATTTCGGCGTTCATCGTCGAGCGCGGTACGCGCGGGCTTTCGATCGGCAAGCACGATCGGAAGATGGGCCAGCAGGGCTCGCATACCGCCGACGTGATCTTCGAGAACTGTCGCGTACCCGCTGCGAACCTGATCGGCGAGCGCGAAGGGGTCGGCTTCAAGACTGCGATGAAGGTCCTCGACAAGGGGCGGCTGCAGATCGCCGCGGTGTGCGTCGGCGTGGCGGAGCGCATGCTGGGCGACGCGCTGCGCTACGCGGTGGAGCGGCGCCAGTTCGGCCAGCCGATCGCCGAGTTCCAGCTCGTCGGGGCGATGCTCGCCGACAGCCGTACGGAGATCTACGCGGCGCGCTCGATGGTGGTCGACGCGGCGCGTCGCCGCGACGACGGGGACGACGTCGCGACCGAGGCGTCCTGCTGCAAGCTCTTCGCCTCGGAGATGTGCGGGCGGGTCGCCGATCGCGCGGTGCAGATCCACGGCGGCGCCGGCTACGTCGCCGACTACGCCATCGAGCGGTTCTACCGCGACGTGCGGCTGTTCCGCATCTACGAGGGCACCTCGCAGATCCAGCAGCTCCTGATCGCCCGCGCGATGGTCCGCGACGTCGACCGGTGATGCCACGCACGCCGGGCGTGCCAGCGCCGTTCCCCGTGGACCGGTCCGTTCGCATCGACGCGATCCCGCGACGCTGGGCCGCCGCGCTTCCCGGCGGCGCGGCGATCCGCGAGGACGCGCGCGTCGTCGACTGGCGCGGGCTCGTCGCCGCCGTCGACGCCTGCTCGGCAGTGCTGTCAGACGCCTCCGTGCGTCCCGGCGACCGCTTGATGATCGTCGCCGAGAACTCGACCGCGCTGATCGTCGCGCTGTTCGCGGCCAGCACGCTCGACGCCTGTGCGGTCGTCGTCAATCCGCGCCTCGCGCCACGCGAGCTGGAGGCGATGCGCGACCACGCGCGGCCGCGACGCGTGCTGTTCGCGACCGGCATCGCGGCGGAGATCGACGGGCATGCCCGCCGGATCGGTGCGACGCCGATCGACGTGCCGGGCGCCGGCGCGCTCGCGATGTCCGCCCCGGACGCGGAGACGGTCGCCGAGCCGGTGCCGTCCGATCCGGCCGAGCGGCTCGCCGTGATCGTCTACACGACGGGGACCTCCGGGCGCCCCAAGGGCGTGATGCTCACGCACGCGAACCTGCAGTTCGTGGCGGGCACCTCGGCGCGGCTGCGCGACATCGGCCCGCGCGATCGCGTGTTCGGCGCGCTGCCGGTCTACCACGTCTACGGGCTCGCCTCGATGCTGCTCGGAAGCTTCGTGGGCGGCGCGTGCCTCCATGTCGTCGCGCGGTTCGACGCGCAGCGCGCGCTCGACGCGCTCGCGCACGACGGCGTCACGGTCTTCCAGGGCGTCCCGGCGATGTATGCGCGCATGCTGGAGCGCCTGCCCGAGGGCGTTCGCGCGAGCGCGCCGAGCCTGCGCTACCTGTACGCCGGCGGCTCGACGCTCGATCCGACGCTGAAGGCCGAGGTCGAGCGGCGCTTCGGCTGTCCGCTCCACAACGGCTACGGGCTGACCGAATGCTCGCCGACCGTGTCGCAGACGCTGCTGGGGGCGCCGCGCGCGGACACCGCCGTGGGCCCGCCGATTCCCGGGGTCGCGGTGCGGATCGTCGCGCCGGACGGTGACGATGCGGCGCCGGGCGCCGCGGGCGAGCTGTGGGTCCGCGGCCCGAACGTGATGAAGGGGTACTACCGCGATCCGCAGGCGACGGCCGAGGCGATCACCGCCGACGGCTGGCTCAGGACCGGCGATCTCGCGCGGCTCGAGCCCGACGGCGCGCTGTCGATCGTCGGGCGGTCGAAGGACCTCATCATCCGCTCCGGGCTCAACGTGCATCCCTCCGAGGTCGAGACGGTGCTGAACGCGCATCCGGCGGTGGCGCAATCGGTCGTCGTCGGCCGGCCCGTCGCCGACGGCAACGAGGAGGTCGTCGCGTTCGTCGAGCTCGCGCACGGGCGCACCGTCGGCACCGGCGAGCTGGCCGCGCACGCCGCGGCGCAGCTCGCGCCCTACAAGCGGCCGTCCGAGATCCGGATCATGGAGGCGTTGCCGGCGTCGCCGACCGGCAAGGTCCTGCGCGCACAGCTCAAGGCGCTCGCACAGTCGGCCTAGCGGGGCCGGGCCCGCGCGAGTGCGCGCGACGGGACCGGCCCGGGGACTCGTCTGCTATTTCGGGGCTTGCGTCGACGCCAGGCGCGCCGCCGTCGCGCGCTCGTCCTCGAATGCCTGCTTCGCGTACTTCGCGTACTCGTCGCTCGACATGTAGATGAGGTCCTGGTCGTACTTCTCCATCGCCTGCACGTGGATCGGGTCCTCCATCCCCTTCCGGAATGCGTCGTGCAGGACCCTGGCGACCGCCGGGTCCATGCCCTTCGGGCCGGCGATCCCGTAGGGAGACGCGGAGACGATGTCGTAGCCAAGCTCCTTCAGCGTCGGGACGTCGGGCCAGCGCTTCGTGCGCTTCGGTCCCCACGTGACGAGCAGCCGGAACTTGCCGGCGTCGACCATCGGTCCCCAGCCGGTGGCGTCGGCCGAGATGTCGACGTGCCCGCCCAGGAGCGCCTGCATGTTGTCCGCGTTGCCGCGAAACGGCACGTGCGTCCACTTGAGGTTGTAGCGGTAGGCCACGTCCTCCATGGTCACGTGCAGCGACGTGTTCGCGCCGGGCGTGCCGTAGGTGAGCTTGCCGGGATTCGCCTTCGCGTAGTCGATCAGCTCCTGCCAGGTCTTCCACGGCGAGTCCGCGCGCACGACCACGCCGAACGTGTAGCCGGAGATGCCGATCAGCCAGCTGAAATCGGCGAGCGGGTCGAACGCGACCTTGGTCGAGTGCGGCAGCCGGAATACCGTGATCGGCATCTGCGCGACCGTGTAACCGTCGGGCTTCGCCGTCACCAGCGCGGTCGCGCCGAGGATGCCGCCCGCGCCCGCCTTGTTCTCGATCACGATCGTCTGGCCAAGGTACTTCTCGGTCGCCGTCGCGAGCGCGCGCATCACCTGGTCGGTCGATCCGCCGGCGGGCCAGGGCACGATCAGCGTCACCGGGCGCGACGGAAACGGCTGGGCGAGCGCCGCGGATGCCAGGAGCGACGCGATGCCAACGGTGAGCCATCGCTGCAGTCGTTGCATGGTTCCTCCTCTCGCGCGCCGCCGGTCTCGCGCCGGTCTGGGCGTTTGCGGCGAGTATACGACCAGGCGCACGTGCCCGGGGCGTTGCGGCGACGGGGCGATGTCGATGCGGACGAGCTCCATCGATAAAGGCGCGGCGTGACGCTAGCGCCGCACGCGCGTGGCCACGTCGGCGTCCTGCACGACCGCCTCCAGGCGATGCGTCGCCGTCCCCACCAGCGGCAGCGTTCGCATCCAGCGCACCAGCGGCCGGAAGGGGTCGTGCCGCCGGGCGCGGGCGAGCGCGCGCTCGGCCGCGCGTGCGAGGTCGGGGCGGCCGTGCGCGCGGCAGAACGGCGGCAGCTCGCCGAAGTAGTGCCGGTCGATCATCTCGGTCACCGCGACGCGCTCGACGCGCGCCGGGTCGAGCGACCGGGTCCCAAAGCCCGTTGCCCTGGACAGGACCCCGAGCGCCTCGAGGGCGGTCGCGGTGCGGATGCACTTGACGCAGCGCATGCAATTGGACTCGTCGCCGCTTCGGAAGCACACGCGCAGCGCGGCGAGCGCCGCGTCGGAGCGCGCGACGACGGCGGTCTTCGCCACGCGCGACATCGCGACGCCTTCGTCGTCGAAGCGGACACGACCCGTCGAAAGCAGCGGGGTCGCCAGCGGATTGGCGGCGGTCGGCACGATCGTATCGAGGTCGCAGCCGGCGGCCACGATGACGCGCCGCCAGCGATGCTCGAGCGCGAGCGCTGCCGCCGACAGCAGCGAGACGCCCGACAGGTTTCGCGGGTCGCTGTGCCGCATCTGCGTGCGCATCTGGTTGGTCGTCACCGACACGAGCGTCTTGCCGAGCGCGTCCGCCGCCCGTTGCAGCGTCGTGCGCACCCGTTCCAGCGCCGCCGGCGTCGCATCCACGAGGTCGAAGGTGCCCAGCACCAGCACCAGGTCGTCGATCGGTGCCGCGCGCTCGCGCAAGGCCACGCAGAACGAGTCGACGCCGCCGGAGAAGAAGCACGCGGTGCGTTGCCCGTGCGCGCCGCTCGTCAGCGCCGCGGCGTCCGAAGCGGCCGTCACATCGGCGTCGATCCTCACGGCAGCAAGATGGGGATACCATGCCTGCCAGATCGCCATCAGGTCATGCGCGTTGTCGAGAAGCGTCGTGTCGACCGGCCGCACGAGCGTCAGCGGCTCGCCAAGCGTGACCGCGACCGGCAGCAGGCCGGCGAGCCACGGGTTGCCGGAGGTCGTCAGCGCAGCGGCGAAGGCGTCGGGCACGTCATACCAGCACGCCTCCTCGGCGACGCCGTCGCGCGGGCGGTCGTAGCGGACCACGCCGGTCAGCCGGGTGTGGCCGGGATGGTCGGGCGAGCGACCGATGTCGATGCGCTCGAGCTTCACGCCGTGCATCCGCCCGCGCCGCTGCGACGCACTCGCGGGCCAGTCATTGCATGCGGTGGCGCGTCACGCCGACGTCCTGCACGCGCGCCTCGAGCCAGTGCGACGCCGGCCCGACGACCGGCAGCTTGCGCAGCCAGCGCACGAGCGGCCGGAACGGGTCGTGGCGGCGCGCACGAGCGAGCGCGTGCTCGACCGCGTCGGCGAGGTCGGGCCGGCCCTGCCGGCGGCAGAACACGCGAAGCTCCTCGTAGAAATGGCGCACGTGCCGGTCGCCGATAGTCATCCGCCGGATGCGCTGCACGTCGAGCGCCGTGCTGCGAAACGCCGCGGCGCGGTCGAGGACGCCCATCGCTTCCAGCGCGATCGCCGCGCGCAGGCACTTCTCGCACGCCATGCAATTCGACTCGTCGCCGGTGAACAGGCACACGCGCAGCACCGAGAGCGCCACGTCCGACCGCGCGACGATCGCCGTCTTGTCGACGCGGTGCACCGGGACGCCGTCCTCGTGGACCTGCGTGCGCGTCGTCGACAGCAGCGCGTCGGTCAGCGGATGCGTGCCCCAGACGTCCTTCCAGTCGAGGTCTATGCTGGCCGGGATGAAGATGCGCGCGAAGCGGCGCTCCAGCGCGAGCGGCACCGACGCCATCATCGAACCCTGCGAGATGTAGACGAGGTCGGTCCTGCCGAGGCGCGTGTGCAGCAGGTTGGTCGTCGCCGGGATCAGCACCTTGCCGAGCGCGTCTGCCGCGGCCGCGAGCTTCGCGTGCACCCGCTCGAATGCCGCGCGCTTCGCGAACATCATGTCGAACGCGCCGTGGATGACCATCAGGTCGTCGATCGGCTCGGCGCGCTCCTTCAGCACGGTGTAGAACGAGTCGATCCCGCCGGAGAACAGGCTGACCGTGCGCGCGTACCGCGCCGGCGCATCGTCCGCCGCGGCGACGTCCGCCTCGATCGCCACCGGCCGGTGCCGCGGGCTCCACCACTGCCAGGCCTGCAGCCGCTCCAGGGCGTTGTCGAGCAGGCGCGCGTCGACCGGGCGGCACAGCTTCAAAGGCTCGCCCAGCTCGACGGCCACCGGCAGCAGGCACGCGAGCCACGGGTTGCCGCTCTCCGACACGTCGGAGGCGACCGACGCGGGAAACTCGTACCAGTAGTCCTCCTCGGCCGGTCCGTCGCCGGGCCGGTCGTAGCGGACGTGGCCGGTGAGCCGCACCGCGTCGGCGCGGTCGGGCGATGGCGCGAGGTCGACGCGCTCGAGCTTCACGGCGCGAGTGTGCCACGGCGGGCGTCGCGCAGCGCCCCGTGGCCGGGCGGCCGGAGCGGTCGCCTCATCCGCCGATCGCCTCCCACCGGCCGCTCGTCTCCGACCGGAACAGCGCGTCGATCACGCGCATGTTGGCGATCGCGTCGTCGACGCCGAACGGCAGCGCGATCTCGCCGCGCACCGCGCGCGAGAACGCCGTGCCCTGCAGCTCGTACTGGTCGCTTTCGGGCAGCGTCTCGGTCGTGATCCCGGCGCCGTCGAGCGACGAGCAGTCGTCGATGTGGATGCGCGTGCGCGCGCCCTGCGGCGCATTGACCGGAATGACGAGCTCGATGCGGCCCTTGGTGCCGCAGAGCTGGATGCGCTGGTGCGGCGCGATCTGCGTCGACACCGTGAAGTCGAGCCGGCGGCCGTCGCTGAACTCGCACAGGCCGCTGGTGAGGCGGTCGGTGCGGAAGGCCGGATCGCGGTCGATCAGCGCGATGGCACGCGTCGGCTCGCCCTCGAGGAACCAGCGGCCCGCGACGATCGCGTAGCAGCCGATGTCGTAGAGTCCGCCGCCCCCGATGTCGGCCCGGTTGCGAACGTTGTCCGGATCGACGTTGTTGTAGCCGAAGAACATCTGCACGACGCGCAGCGTCCCGATGCGGCCTGCGCGCACGAGCTCGCGCGCACGCAGCCACTGCGGATGGAAGCGCACCATGAACGCTTCGGCGATCAGCACGCGACCGGCCGCGTCGCGCAGCTGCGCGGCCTCGTCGGCGGTCATCGCGATCGGCTTCTCGCACAGCACGTGCTTGCCGGCGCGCGCCGCGGCGAGCGTCATCGGCACGTGCAGGTGGTTGGGCAGCGGGTTGTAGACCGCCTCGATCTCGGGGTCGGCGAGCAGCGCCTCGTAGCTGCCGTAGTGCTTCGGGATGCCCATCGCGTCGGCGAAGGAGCGCGCTGCGGCCGCGTCGCGCGAGGCCACGGCGCGGATGTCGCACCACGGGCTCTTCTTCATGCCGGGCAGCACGCGGCCCGACCCGATCTTCGCGGTCGAGATGACGCCCCAGACGACTTTCTTCATGGCGACTCCGGCAACGGTTGGGACCGGGCAACGACCCCGGCCCTTGACAACTGGCGTGAAGAACGCGGACCGGGTCGGGGCCGCACCCCGAGCCGGGTGCCGACGCCGGCTCGGTCAATGCGCGGCGTGCGAGACGGAGCGTCGCACATCTCCCGGCAGCACCTCGAGCGAGGTCTGCAAGGCGGACGCGGGCATCCCGTCCTTCCACGGCATCTCGACCGGATACGGCTTGACGAGGCAAT
>DATLIR010000106.1:0-20405 GCA_035539315.1 Casimicrobiaceae bacterium | reverse complement strand
CGCCGACGAGCTCGATTCCGACCTGCGGCATCGTCTGGTCAGCGAAGTCGCGTTCCGCCGCACTTCGGAGCGCGGGGGGTCGAGCGATTACGACGACGAGGACTGGCGCGACGCGGCGGCCGACGTCGAGCACGTCGTCGTCGAGCGGCCGGTCGACGCAACGTAGCCGCCGCACGGGGCCATCACGCGCCGGCCGCCTTTTCGAGATCGGCGACCATCCGCGCCACGCGCGCGGCGAGCGCCTCGGTGGTGAGCTTCTCGCGGAAGATCTCGACCATCAGCGGAAACGCGAACGGGGTGGGCCGTGTCGGCGTCGTCACCACCGCGCGATCGCGGCGCATGCGATCGAGCGCAGCTTCGAGGCGCCGGTCGAGCACCTCGCGCAGGCTCTGCCGCAAGAGCAGGTTGTCGGGGTCGTAGTCGTGGAAAACGTCGTAGATCAGGCTCGACGACGCCTGCAGCTGGCGTGCCGACTGTCCCTGGCCGGGATAGCCCTGGAACACCAGGCCGGCGACGCGCGCGATCTCGCGAAATCCGCGCCGGCTCATCTCGGCCGCGTTCACGCCGAGCAGGATGTCGTGCTCGACATGCGGCGCGGCGAGGAGCTCCCCCAGCGTGCGAAGCGACAGGTCGACCGGCTCGGGCGACAGGAGGCCGAACCCGTAGTCGTTCACGGTCATCGAGAACGTGCGCGGCCTCTCGCGCGACAACCGATACCCGAACAGCGTCGCGAGGCCGAGGTGCGCGAGCCGCCCGACGAACGGGTAGAAGAACAGGTAGTGGCCCTCGCGGCCCTTGATGCGCTCGATCAGCCATTCACGTGTGTCGGGCAAGGCGGACCAGCGCTTCTGCAGCTCCAGCAGCGGGCGGACGAGCCTGAGCTCGGGCGAGCGGTAGTGGCCGTGCTTCGCCTCGGCGATGAGCTTGCGCGTCCGCTCGGCGAGCAACGTCGATAGCGCCATCTTCGCGCCCATCCAGCGCGGCACCACGCCCGCGCGCGACGGCGCGGGCTTCACCCACGCGGTCATCTCACGTACGCGCACGAACTCGAGCACGCGCCCGGCGAACACGAAGCAGTCGCCGGTCTTCAGCCGGTCGATGAACGACTCCTCGACGTGGCCCAGCGCCTTGCCGTGCGACAGGCGCACCGTGATGCTCGCGTCGGCGACGATCGTCCCGATCTGCATCCGGTGGCGGCGCGCGATCTGCGCGTCGGGCACGCGCGCGATGCCGTCTTCGCCGATCACGACGCGCCGGTACTCGGGATATGCGTTGAGGCTCGCGCCGCCGTGCACGACGAAGTCGAGCACCCACTGCCAGTGCGCGTCGCTCAGGTCCCGGTACGCGTGCGTCGTCCGCACCTCGGCCAGCAGCTCGCCGGGCCGTACGCCGCCGCCGAGCGCGCAGGTGACGACGTGCTGCACGAGCACGTCGATCGGCGCGTCCATCGGCACGCGCGGCTCGACGATGGCTTCCTGCGCGGCCTCGCGCGCCGCGGCCGCCTCGACCAGCTCGAGCGCGTGCGTCGGCAGCACCGTGACGCGCGAGGTCTCGCCCGGCCGGTGGCCGCTGCGTCCCGCGCGCTGCAGCAGTCGCGCCACCCCCTTGGGACTGCCGACCTGCAGCACCTGGTCGACCGGCGCGAAGTCGACGCCGAGGTCGAGGCTCGACGTGCAGACAACCGCGCGCAGGCGCCCGTGGCGCAGCCCGTCCTCGACCCAGTCGCGCACGTCGCGTTCCAGAGACCCATGATGAAGCGCGATCGTGCCGGCCCAGTGCGGCCGCGCCTCGAGGATCGCCTGGTACCAGATTTCGGCGGAGCTGCGCACGTTGCAGAACACGAGCGTCGAGCGCGCGGACTCGATTGCGCGCACGAGCTCGGGCAACAGCTTGACGCCGATGTGGCCGGCCCACGGGAAGCGCTCGATCGTCGGCGGACGGATCGTGTCGATGACGACCGTCTTCGCCTCGAGGCCGCGCACGATGCGCGCGTCGCCCGCCTGGGACGGGCCGAGCAGCGCGGCCGCGGCGCCGTCGAGGTTCGCGAGGGTCGCCGACAGCCCCCACACGGGCAACGACGGATGCGGCGCCCGCCGGGCCGCCCCAAGGGCGCCGGCCCCCTCGGGGGGCAGCGAGCTCGGCTCGCTTCGGGGGGATCTCATCGTGCGCAGGCGCGCCAGCGCGAGCTCGACCTGCACGCCACGCTTGCTGCCGAGAAGCTCGTGCCACTCGTCGACGACGACCACGGCCAGGTGCGCGAAGCGCTCGCGCCAGTCGGCGCGCGAGAGCATCAGCGACAGGCTCTCGGGGGTCGTGACGAGCGCAGTGGGAAGGCGGCGATCCTGCCTCGCACGAGCCGACGCGGGCGTGTCGCCAGTGCGCACGTCCACGGTCCAGTGGGGCTTGAGCGCCGTGGCGGCGCGCTGCATCGCCAGTCCCGTGTCCGCCGCGAGCGCGCGCAGCGGCGTGATCCACAGGACCGTCAGCGGCGGCGGGGCATCGGGCGCGCCGTCCGCGCCGAGGGCTAGCGGCGCGAGGAACGCCGACCAGGTCTTGCCCATGCCGGTCGGCGCGTGCACGAGGCCCGACTCGCCGCGCGCGTACGCGGCCCACACGGCTTCCTGGAACGCGAACGCTGTGTGGCCGAGCGAGCCGAGCCACGCGCGCACCGCATCGAGCTGGGTGCCGGTCTCGGTGCGGGACTCGTCGGGCATGCGGCGATTATCGCGCGGACGCGGCCCGCAATCGTGGCGGACCGGAGTAGGCTAGCCGGCCCCGGGCGCGAAAGTTCCGGGGCTCGCGCGCCGCAGGGTCCGAAACGGTCGTCGTCGCCACCTTCCAGGGAGGAACATCGTGGACGCTCGCGTCAATCGTCGTCGCCTCGTGCTGTCGATGGCCGGCCTCGCCGGCGCAGCCGCGCTTCCCTTGCCGCTTCGGGCAGCGATGGGCCCCAACGACAAGTTCGACCTCGTGATCAAGGGGGGCGAGGTGCTCGATCCGAGCCAGTCGCTGCGCGGCCCGCGCGACATCGGCATCCGCAATGGCGTGATCGAGGCGGTCGCGGCGGACATTCCCGCCGACCGCGCGCTCCGCGTAATCAGCGCGACCGGCCGGCTCGTCACGCCGGGCCTGGTCGACCTGCACGCGCACACGTTCCCGTACGGCTCGGCGATCGGCATCCCGGCCGACGAGCTGGTGCCGTTCCAGGGGACCACGACCGCCGTGTCCGCCGGCGACGCCGGCGCGAACAATTTTGCCGCGTTCCGCCGGTTCATCGTCGCCTCGACGCGCACGCGCCTTTACGCCTTCGTCCACATCGCGAACATGGGCCTGTCGGGCTTTCCGGTCGCCGAGCTCTACAACATCGACTTCGCGCAGCCGGAGATCGCGGCACGCACGGTCGCCGAGAACGCCGACATCGTGCTGGGCATCAAGGTGCGCATGTCCGAGAACGTGATCGCGCAGCACGGCCTCGAGCCCTTGCGCCGTGCGATACGCGCCTGCGAAATGTCCGGCGCGAACGCGAAGATCATGTGCCACATTGGTGGCGTCCAGACGCCCGAACTCATGGCGCAGATCCTCGACCTCTTGCGCCCGCGCGACATCCTGACCCATTGCTACTCGGGCGCGCCGAACCTCGGCGGCAAGTTCACCAACATCGTGCAGGAGGGGCGACTGCTGCCGGCGGCACTCGAGGCGAAGCGGCGCGGCGTGAGCTTCGACGTTGGTCACGGCGGCGGGAGCTTCGACTACACGATCGCCGAGGCGGCGATCGCGCAGGGGGCGGGACCGGACACGATCTCGTCCGACATGCACGTGTTCTCGGGCAACACGCCCGGCATGCCGTTCCTGACCTGGGTGATGAGCAAGTTCCTGAACATGGGCTTCACGCTCGAGCAGGTGGTCGCGATGGCGACCGTCAACCCGGCGCGTGCGATCGACAAACTGCCGAAGCTCGGGACGCTGCAGGTCGGCGCCCCCGGCGACGTCACGATGCTCGAGGTCGTCGAGGGACCGGTCGAGTTCGTCGACACGCGGAACAACAAGCGGCAGGGCAAGGCGTTCCTGCGGCCGGTACAGACCGTCAACGGCGGCATCGTGTATGGCCGGCCCTACTCGGCGCCGTTCAGCGTCCACTAGGCCCTCGGACGACCCACCAGGGAACGCATCGAAGCGCGAGGAGAACGTCGATGGAGGATGACGCGCGCGAGCGGCAGGCGATCCGCGAGCTCGTCGAGAACTGGGCGCTGTGGCGCGATGCGGGGGACTGGGACCGGTTCCGCACCGTGTGGCACGACGACGGCCGCATGATGGCGACCTGGTTCCAGGGCGGCGCCGACGACTTCATCCGCGTCACGAAGGAAGGCTGGGATCGCGGCGTCTCGATCCTGCATTTCCTCGGCGGCAGCTCGATCGACGTGCGCGGCACGCGCGCGATCGCGCAGACCAAGATGACGATCTCGCAGCGCGGTGCGGTCGACGGGGTCGCGTGCGACGTCGTGTGCACCGGCCGCTTCTACGACTTCCTCGACAAGCGCGCGGGGCGCTGGGGCGTCGTGCTGCGCCAGCCGATCTACGAGAAGGACCGGCTCGATCCGGTCGATCCGTCGGCGAGCCTCGCGCTCGACTGCGCGCTTCTCGACCGCTTCCCGGAGGGCTACCGCCACCTGGCCTACGCGCAGACCAAGCTCGGATTCAAGGTGAAGGCCGACATGCCGGGCTTGAAGGGGCCGGCCGTCGAGGCGCTGTACGCGCGCGGCGCCGCGTGGCTTGCCGGCGGGCCGCACGGCGCGTGATGCGCGGCGTCCGGCTTCAGGTCGGCTTCGGCATGTCCGCTTCGGTGCAAACGAGGTGCACCTTCGCGTCCGGCGGAATCCCGGGCATCGTCGCGGCCCAGGCTTCCCAGTCCGCGCGCATCGCCGCGAGCCTCGCGGGCTCGCGCCGGGCGAGATTGACGCGCTCGCGCGCGTCCGTGTCGATGTCGAACAGGTATTCGTAGTCGTCCACCGCCAGGTACTTCCAGCGGCCGTCGCGCATCGCGCGCTGGCGCCGGTGGTTCATGCGCCAGTAGAGCTTGCGCGGCGGATCCCAGCGCGCATCGGCGAGGAGCGGCGCGAGGTCGACGCCGTCGAGCGGATGCTCGCCGTCGTCGGCGAGTCCCGCGGCGCGCAGCATCGTGGCGGTCCAGTCCATCGTGAGGTTCGGCGTGGCGGAGACGCTTCCCGGGGCGATTCGGCCGGGCCAGCGCGCCACCAGCGGGACTCGCAGCCCGCCTTCGGTCAAGTCCATCTTGCCGCCGACGAACGGCCAGTTGTGCGAGAACCGCTCTCCGCCGTTGTCGCTCGTGAACACGACCAGCGTGTCGCCGGCGAGCCCGCGGGATTCCAGCGCAGCGAGGATGCGGCCGATCCCCTCGTCCATGTGGTGGATCATCCGCCAGTACGTGGCAAGCGAGCCGCCGTCGTTGTGGCTGAGGCGCGGCGAGATGCGCCGCGCTTCGGCGCGATCGTCGCGCGTCTCCCACGGCCAATGCGGCGCGGTGTAGTGCACCGAGAGCAGGAATGGCCGGGCTTCCGACGGCTCGCCGAGGAAGCGCACCGCGCGTTCCGTCACGAGATCGGTGAAGTAACCGTCCTCGAACACTTCCGATTCGTTCTCCCACAAGTCGTGCGTGCCGCGCGGGTCGAGGTGGGTGAAGTAGTCGAGCGCGCCGGCCGTGGCGCCGAAGAAATGTTCGTAGCCGCTCTTGCGGGGCCCGAACGCGGGCGGGAACCCCAGGTGCCACTTGCCGGTGAGCGCCGTGCGGTATCCGGCGTCGCGCAGGCGGCTCGCGAGTGTCGGGATCGACGGAGGCAGCCCGAGCACGCTCGATCCGCGCTCGCCCGATCCCAACGGCTCCTCCGCAGCGCCGCGGAAGCGGTATTGGTAGCGTCCGGTCATCAGCGCGAAACGCGTCGGCGAGCACACCGGCGAGTTCGCGAGCGCTTGCGTGCAGCGCAGCCCGGCGCGCGCCATCCGGTCGAGGTTCGGCGAAACGTCGAACGGCGCGCCTGCGCCGCCGTAGCAACCGAGATCCGCGAAGCCGAGGTCGTCGGCGAGGATGAAGACGAAATTCGGACGTCGGTCCATGCGGGGAGCGGACCGGGGCCCGTCGCGTGCCGTGGGGCGGGGACGAGGCCTAGTCCGCCTTGAACCCCGACGCCGCGATGATCGGCCGCCACTTCTCGATTTCGGCGAGCCGGAACTGCTCGAGGCCTTCCGGCGTCGACGTGGCAGGCTCGGTGCCGGTGCGCGTGAGCTTCTCGCGGATGTCGGGGTGCGCGAGCGCGTTGTTCAGCGCGCTGTTGAGCGCGGCGACGACGGCGGGAGGCGTCCTCGCCGGCGCCCACAGGCTGTACCAGCCGCTGCCCGTGGCGTCCTGGTAGCCGAGCTCGGCCATCGTGGGCACCTCGGGGATCAGCGCGCTGCGCTTGTCGGCGAACGACGCGAGAATCCGGATCCTGCCGCTCCTGTGCAGCTCGATCAGCTCGATGTGCGTGTCGAGGCCGCACGCGATCTGGCCGCCCATCAGGTCGGTCAGCATCGGCGCGCCACCGCGATAGGCGACGTGCACCATGTCCACGCCGATCGCGCGGCCGAGCATGACGCCGAAGAAGTGCGGCAGGCTGCCGAGGCTCGGGCTGCCGAAGTTGGCTTTGTCCCGATTGGACTTCAGCCATGCGACGAACTCGGGCATCGATTTCGCGGCATGGCCGGCGTTGACCGCAAGGGCGAACTGGAAATGCCCGATCATGCCGATCGGCGTCATGTCCTTCGCGGGGTCGTAGCCGGGATCCCTGAACGTGAGCTGCGAGAGCACCGGCGTGACCAGCGGCGCGAGCAGCATCGCGCTGCCGTCGGCGGGCGAGGCGCGCAATGCATCGACGGCGATCTTCCCGCCCGCGCCGGCCCGGTTCTCGACGACGATCTGCGTGCCGGGCGGGAGGCTGTCGCGCATCCGTTCGGCGAGCATGCGCGCGATGAGATCGGCGCCTCCGCCGGCGGCGAACCCCACGATGATCCTCGACTGCGGCGGGACCTGCGCCCGGGCGACGCGCGACAGTCCGCCGAGGGCGGCGATGCCGGGCAGCGCGGCGGCACCCGCGACGAGGCGGCGGCGGATCGCGTCGGGCCGACCGTCGATCATGCCGCCACGCGCACCGGCGCGCTCGGCGCATGCGCGCCGCGGAACTCGCCGAGCAGCACGGTCTCGCGCGCCTTCGCATCCTTCAGGTGGCGATCCTTCACGTGGCCGAAGCCGCGGATGTGCTCGGGGACGCGAGCGAGCTCGACGGCGAGCTTGTGGTTGTGCGCCGCAAGCTTGCCCAGGATCTCGTCGACCATCGCCTCGTACTCGACGAGGAGCCGCCGCTCCATCTTCCGCTCCGCGGTGCGGCCGAACACGTCGAGGGCGGTGCCGCGGAGACGCCGCAGCTTCGCGAGCATCCGGAACGCCTTCATCATCCATGGGCCGTAGGTCGACTTGCGCGGCTCGCCGGTCGTGGCGTCCGCCTTGTTGGTGAGAGGCGGCGCCAGGTGGAACACGAGCTTGTAGTCGCCTTCGAACTGCGCGGCCACGCGCTGCGTGAAATCGCTCTCCGCATACAGCCGGGCGACCTCGTACTCGTCCTTGATCGCGCGCAGCTTGAAGTCGTAGCGCGCGACCGCCTCGGCGAGCGCGGTCGAGCCGGGCACGACACGCGACTCCGTGCTGCGCACGCGCGCGACGAGGTCGGCGTAGGCCTTCGCGTAGGCGGCGTCCTGGTAGTCGGTGAGGAACGCGACGCGCCGCTCGATCATCTCGTCGAGCGAGCCGGACAGCCGCTGCGACTCAGGCGTCGCACTCTTCGGCGTCGCGGCGTCCTTCACCAGCGCCGGCGCGTGCGCGGCCATGCGGCCCCACGAGAACGCCAGCTTGTTGGACTCCACCGCGGTCGCGTTGAGCTCGATGGCCCGCAGGATCGACGCCTCCGACAGCGGCAAGAGGCCGCGCTGGAACGCGTAGCCGACCATGAACAGGTTGGTCGCGATCGAGTCGCCCATCAGGCGCGTGGCGAGCGTCGTCGCGTCGAGGAACTCGGCGTCGCCCGGCGCGACGGCGTCGGAGATCTCGCGCTCCATCGACCCGGTCGGGAACACCAGGTCGGGATTGCGCGTGAAGTCGGCGGGCATGACGAGCCCCGTGTTGACCAGCGCCTTCGACACGCCGCGCTGCATCTTGGCGATCGACTCGTAGCCGACGCCGGTGACGATGTCGCAGGCGAGCACGAGCCTCGCCTCGCCGGCGGCGATGCGCGTCGCGTGCAGCTTCTCGGGGGCTTCGGCGATGCGGATGTGCGACACCACCGAGCCGTTCTTCTGCGCGAGGCCGGCCATGTCGAGCACCGACACGCCGCGGCCCTCGAGGTGCGCGGCCATGCCGAGCAGCGCGCCGATCGTCACCACGCCGGTGCCGCCGATGCCGGTGACGAGGATGCCGTAGGGGTCGGCGAGCGACGGCGACGACGCCGGCGCGGGCAGCGTCGAGAAGTCGAGCGCCGCGGCCTTCGCCGGCTTGCGCAGGGTGCCCCCCTCGACCGTGACGAACGACGGGCAGAAGCCGTTGACGCAGGAATAGTCCTTGTTGCACGAGCTCTGGTCGATCGTGCGCTTGCGCCCGAACTCGGTCTCGACCGGCGCCACCGACACGCAGTTCGACTTGACGCCGCAGTCGCCGCAGCCTTCGCACACCAGCTCGTTGATCACCACGCGCTTGGCGGGATCGGGGAACTTGCCGCGCTTGCGGCGGCGCCGCTTCTCGGCCGCGCAGGTCTGGTCGTAGATCAGCACGGTGGCGCCCTCGACCGTGCGCAGGTCCCGTTGCACGCTGTCGAGCTCGTCGCGGTGGTGGATCTCGATGCCGTCGGCGAAATAGCCCGACGGGTACTTGTCCGGCTCGTCGGTGACGACGACGATCTTCCTGACGCCTTCGGCGGCGACCTGCCGCGCGACGTCCTGCTGCGTGAGCGGGCCGTCGATCGGCTGGCCGCCGGTCATGGCGACCGCGTCGTTGTAGAGGATCTTGTAGGTGATGTTGACCTTCGCGGCGACCGCGGCGCGGATCGCGAGGATGCCGCTGTGGTAGTAGGTGCCGTCGCCCAGGTTCGCGAAGATGTGCTTCTCGCGGGTGAACGGCGCCTGGCCGATCCACGGCACGCCTTCGCCGCCCATGTGCGTGAACTCGGTGGTCGACCGGTCCATCCAGATCGCCATCACGTGGCAGCCGATGCCCGCGGTCGCGCGGCTGCCTTCGGGCACGCGCGTCGACGTGTTGTGCGGGCAGCCCGAGCAGAAGTAGGGCGTGCGCGCGATGCTGATGCGCGGCTTGGCGAGCGCGGCTTCCTTGGCGTTGATGAACTCGACGCGCTTCGCGATGCGCTCGCGGTCGCCCGGGCTCGGGTGCAGACCGAGGAGCTCGATGCGCTTGGCGATCACGCGCGCGATCATCGCCGGTGTGAGCTCGCTCGCGGCGGGCAGCAGCCAGTCGCCGTGCGGGCGGACCCACTCGCCCTTCTCGTCGAACTTGCCGACCACGCGCGGGCGCACGTCGTCGCGCCAGTTGTAGAGCTGCTCCTTCAGCTGGTACTCGACGACCTGGCGCTTCTCCTCGACGACGAGGATCTCCTCGAGCCCTTCGGCGAACTCGCGCACGCCCTCGGGCTCGAGCGGCCAGGGCATCGCGATCTTGTAGACGCGGATGCCGAGCTCCGCCATGTCGCGCTCGTCGAGGCCGAGGTCGTCGAGCGCCTGGCGCACGTCGAGGTAGCTCTTGCCGGAGGTGACGATGCCCAGGCGCGGCTTCGGGCTGTCGACGACGATCCGGTTCAGCTTGTTGGCGCGCGCATAGTGCAGCGCCATGTAGATCTTGTAGTCCTGCATCCGCGCCTCGGTCGCGAGGAACGGATCGGGCCAGCGGATCGACACGCCGTCCGGCGGCACCGGGAAATCGTCGGGGACGACGATGTTGACGCGCTCGGGGTCGATCGACACCGACGACGAGCTCTCGACCGTGTCGGCGACGCACTTGAAGCCGACCCACAGCCCCGAGTAGCGGCTCATCGCCCAGCCGTGGAGGCCGAGGTCGAGGATCTCCTGCACGCTCGACGGGTACAGGACCGGGATCATCGCCGCCGAGAACTGGTGGTCCGACTGGTGCGGCAGCGTCGACGACTTCGCCGCGTGGTCGTCGCCGGCGAGCACCAGCACGCCGCCGTGCTTGCTCGTGCCGGCGAAGTTGGCGTGCTTGAACACGTCGCCGCAGCGGTCGACGCCGGGGCCCTTGCCATACCACATCGCGTAGACGCCATCGACGGTGGCGCCCGGGTGCAGGTTGACCTGCTGCGTGCCCCAGATCGACGTCGCCGCGAGGTCCTCGTTGAGGCCGGGCTGGAACGTGACGTTGGCGCGCTGCAGGAACGGCTTGGCCGCCCACAGCGACTGGTCGAGGCCGCCCAAGGGGCTTCCGCGGTAGCCGGAGACGAAGCCGCCGGTGTTGAGGCCCGCGAGCTTGTCGCGCTGCTGCTGCAGGATCAGCAGCCGCACGAACGCCTGGATGCCGGTCAGGTAGACGCGGCCGCTCGCGAGCGCGTACTTGTCGTCGAGCGAGACGTCGCGCAGCGCGGCGACGGGAAGGGCGGGTGACATCCGGGAGGCTCCGAAGATCGTGTCTTGGGTTGTCGCGCGCCCGGTCGGGGCGGCGCGTGCCAGCGGGCGGCGGCGGCTCGTGGCCGGTTGCGCCCGCGCGAAATGATACGCCCAGCCTGCCCCTTCCGCCGGGCCGGCAGGGACAAAAAATGAGGGCGGTGCGGCGCAGGCTCAAGCACTCGATGCACGCACCGCACCATCGCGTAGCACGCGGGCGCAACGGCGCGCGCCGCCCGGTAGAATCCGCGCTCCGCCATCCACTGCGCCGACATGACCGCCACGCCGCTCCCCGCCGTCGTCATCGACACCGCGCCGTCGCCGGACGCGTCAGTCATCTGGCTGCATGGTCTTGGCGACACCGGCCACGGCTGGTCGCAGGCGGTGCCCGAGCTCGCGTTGCCGCCCACGCTCGCGGTGCGGTTTTTGTTCCCGCACGCGCCGTCGATGCCGGTGACGATCAACCAGGGCTACGTGATGCCCGCGTGGTACGACCTGCGCGCCGCGGACGTGAACGCGCGCGCCGACCTCGCCGGCGTGCGCGCCTCGCGCGAGCGCATCGAGACGCTGATCGCCGCCGAGCGCGCACGGGGCGTGAGCGCATCGCGCATCGTGCTCGCCGGGTTCTCGCAGGGCGGCGTCATCGCGCTCTACGCCGGCGTTCGCCACGCCGAGCGCCTGGCCGGCATCGTCGGCCTGTCGACCTACGTCGTCGATCCGGCGTCGCTCCAGACCGAGGCGTCATCGGCGAACCGCGACGTGCCGATCTTCATGGCGCACGGCACCGAGGATCCGGTGATCCGCTTCGAATGGGCCGAGACATCGCGGCGAGCGCTGGAGGCGGCCGGGTGGAAGGTCGAGTGGCACAGCTACCGGATGGAGCACGGGGCGACGCAGGACGAGATGCGCAAGGCGGGCGCGTTCATCGTGCGCGTGCTGGCCGCCGCATCGTCGCGCTGAATTCGCCCGACGCGGTTCCGGCCGTCAAGCTCACTCGTCCTCGCCGCCCGCATCATCCTCCACCGGCGCCGTGGCCGGCTTCGGCACGATCCCCCGCTTGGCCAGCGCGTCCCGCAGCAGGAACTCGATCTGCGCATTCACGCTGCGCAGTTCCTTTTGCGCGAGGCGCTCGAGCTCCGACCACACGGCCGGGTCGAGCCGCAGCAGGAAGGCCTTGCGCTCCGCCACGACGACGACCTACGCGCGCCGCATCCGGAGCATGTGCAGCGCGCCCGCGATCGTCATGGCGACCGCGAACGCCACGGCGAGCGCAATGAAATTCGAATCGTCGAGCCGGACGGGTGCGCGCCCGTGCGCCTCCACGACCAGCAGGTGCAGTGCGGCTACGAACCCGGCGACCAGCGCCGCGGTGATCATGCCGAAGGTGGCCGTGGACGCCAGGATCGCCGGCCGCGCGGCCGGGTCTGCCCAGCGCTTGCACTGCTCGAGCTTGAGCAGCCTGGGCGCCACGCGCGGCAGCCACGACGTCGCGGCGACGATGGCGAGCGGGGCGCCGACCGCCAGGACGACCATCAGCAGCGTGTAGAGGTCGTGCGGCATCCATTGATTCGGCAGGCCGCCCCTTGCGTAATGCGTGGCGACGGTGGCGGGCAGCTGGCCCTGCGTGGCCAGGATGACGGCCGCGGCGAGGGCGATCGCCGCCGCGAAGATGCCCCAGGCGAAGCGTTGCATGTCGACCTCCCTCGAGTCAGCCGGTGTAGAGCGTCCCGGCGTTGATGACCGGCTGCACGTCGCTCTCGGCGCACAGCACCGTCATCAGGTTCTGCACCATCGCCGCCTTGCGCTCGTCGTCGAGCTCGACCACCTTCTTCGCCGACAGCTCGGCGAGCGCCATCTCGACCATCGATACCGCGCCGTGCACGATCTTCTGGCGCGCGGCGATGATCGCCTCGGCCTGCTGGCGGCGCAGCATCACCTGGGCGATCTCGGCCGCGTAGGCGAGGTGAGAGAGGCGCGACTCGGTGACGGCCACGCCCGCCTGGTCGAGCCGCGCCTGCAGCTCCGCGACCAGCGCCGTCGCGACCACGTCCCCGGAGCCCAGCAGCGTCGGCCCGGTGGGCCGGCCCGTCGTCTCGTCCTCGTCGTAGGCGAACGACGAGGCGAGGTGGCGCACCGCGGCTTCGCTTTGCACCTTGACGTAGTTCTCGTAGTCGTCGACGTCGAACGCCGCCTTCGCGGTGTCGTCGACGCGCCATACCACGACCGCGGCGATCTCGATCGGGTTGCCGCGCCGGTCGTTCACCTTCAGGCGATCGCCGTTCAGATTGCGCGCGCGCAGCGACATCTTCTTGCGCGAGTAGAACGGGTTGGTGAAGCGCAGCCCCGGCACGCGGCTGGTGCCGCGGTAGTCGCCGAAGAGCTGCAGGATCGCGGCTTCGTTGGGCTGCAGCGTGTACAGACCCGCGAGCGTCAGGATGCCGAGGAACACGAGCAGCACGACCACGCCGATCGCGCCGAGCGTGGGGCGGCCCGCACCGATCATCGCGACCACTTGCCAGGCCGCGAGCAGCAGGAACGCGAGCCCGACGGCCAGCATCGCGAAGCCGTTCCACGTGGCGATCGGCCGCTCGTCGTGCGGCGCTCGGGCAACGGGACGAATGGGGACAGGCGGCATGGCGGGCTCCTGGCGGCCGGGGTGGGTATCAAAACGATATCACTTTGATATGCCTTGTCAAGGCCACCCGATGAGCGGCGGACGCAAAGAAAACGGGCCCGTCCTGCGACGGGCCCGTCCAGGGGTTGCGCGCCGTGCCGGTCAGCCCAACGGCACCGGCACGAAGATCCGCGAGTCGTCGCGCTGGATCAGGAGCGCCACCGCCTTGCCGGACTTGTCGACAAGGCCCTTGAACTGCTCGGCGCTCTCGACCGGCGTGCGGTTGACCGAGACGATGACGTCACCGGCGCGCACGCCGGCCTTCGCCGCAGGTCCGGCGACGTCCTCGACGACGAGGCCGTTCGCGAGCTTCGACTCCTTCTTCTCGTCGGACGTCAGCGGACGCACGACCAGCCCGAGCTTGCCGGGGCTCGCCGCGGGACGCTCGGCATCCGCCACCTTCGCGCCATCGCGCTCGCCGATCGTCGCGGCGAGCTCGCGCGGCTTGCCGTCGCGCCACACGTCGAGCTTCACCGTCTTGCCCGGCGTGACCGCGGCCACTAGCTGCGGCAGATCTCCCGAGCGGACGATGTCCTGCCCGTTGAAGCGCACGATCACGTCGCCGGGCTCGAGCCCGGCCTTCGCGCCGGGGCCGTCCTTCTGCACCGAGCCGACCAGCGCGCCGCCCGGCTGCTTCATGCCGAAGCTCTCGGCGAGCGCCTGGTTCACTTCCTGCACCGTGATGCCGAGCTTGCCGTGGCTCGCCTTGCCGTGCGCGACGATCTGGTCCTTCACGTTCAGCGCGACGTTGATCGGGATCGCGAACGCGAGGCCCTGGAATCCGCCCGAGCGGCTGAAGATCTGCGAGTTGATGCCGATCACCTCGCCGTCGAGGTTAAACAGCGGGCCGCCCGAGTTGCCCGGGTTGACCGCGGCGTCGGTCTGGATGAAGCCCACGACCGAGTCGCCGGGCAGCGAGCGCGACTTCGCGCTGACGATGCCGGAAGTCACCGTGTGCTCGAGGCCGTAGGGTGCGCCGATCGCGACGACCCATTCGCCGACGCGCGTCTTGGTGGCGTCGCCGACGCGGACCGCCGGCAGGTTCGACGCGTCGATCTTGAGCACCGCGACGTCGGTCGCCTTGTCGGTGCCGAGCACCTTAGCGCGGAACTCGCGCCGGTCGCTGGTGCGCACGATCACCTCGTCCGCGCCATCGACGACGTGAGCGTTGGTCAGCACGATGCCGGACGCATCGACGATGAACCCCGAGCCCATGCCTTGCGACGGGCCGCGGCTGTCGTCGTCGGGCGCGCCGGGCATGCCGCGGAAGAACGGCGCGAGCTCGGGCGGGATGCCGCGCGGCACGCGGCCTTCGCGACCGTCGCGTTGCGCGGTCTTGGAGAAGCCGCGCGTCATGCTGACCTCGACCACGGCCGGGCTTTCGCGCGCGACCAGGTCGGCGAAGTTGGGGAAGGCGGCGCGCTGACCGGTGAGGGGGGCGACCACCGCGGGCGCCGCTGCGCGCGCCTCGGGGGTGGTGACCTGGCGATCCGCGGCGAGCGAGCCGAGGCCGAAGGCGCCGGCGATCGCGATCGCGAGGGCGGTACGCTTGAAGACGAGCGAGGTCATGCGATTCTCCTTGCGGGGAACGGGCCGTGGGCCCGCGTCCCGACAAGATAGGCGGAGACACTTAAGCGAGACTTAAGCCGTGACGGGGGGACGGTGGTGCCGTTTCGTGGGAGGTGCCGCGCTCCCGTGACCGGATGGTGCGTCGCGCAGCGACGCCCATCCCGTGACGGGCCGCGCGATGGGGCGGGCGCCATGCGATGGTCATTGCGGGTCCCGCGATCCGCGCGTAGGGTGGCCGGTCGCGAAACGGAGAGGCGGGAATGGATCGACGACGGATGTGCCAGGCGCTGGCCGCAGGACCGCTCGCCGCGGCGCTGCCTGCGCGCGCGCAGGCCAGGCGCACCGCGCGCGTGGCGTGGATCTCGACCGACCAGGCGAACCCCGAGGCCCCGTTCCTCGCCGCGTTCCGGCGCGGCATGCGCCAGGCAGGGTGGGTCGAGGGTCGCGACCTCGTGGTCGAACCGTTCTGGAGCGACGGCCTGGGCGAACGCATCGAGCGCACGGTGGCGCAGGCGGTCGCCACCAAGCCCGACGTGATCGTCGCCGCGGGCGGATTCGTCGTGCGGCCGCTGATGACCCTTCCCGCCGCGCCGCCCGTGGTGTTCAGCTACAGCGGCGACGCCGCGGCCGGCGGCATCGTCGAAAGCTACGCGCGGCCGGGGGTCAACCGCACCGGCGTGTCGCTGTTCTCGCTGCAGCTCGTGCCCAAGCGGCTCGAGCTCATGAAGGAGACGCTGCCGGGGATGAAGCGCGTCGCGATCTTCGGCTGGCCGCGACATGCGGGCGAGCCGGCCGAGGTGGACGCCGTCGCGCGCGCCGCCACCGGCCTGTCGCTCGCGCACCAGTATTTCCCCGTCACCTCGTCGACCGACCTCGACGCGTCGTTCGAGCGCGCGCTCGCGGGACGCCCGGAGGCAATCCTGGCGTTCGCCGACGGCGTCACGATCGGCTTCGCCGACCGCTTCGCCGCGTTCTCGAAGCGCCACCGTATCCCGGCCGTGTCGGGCTGGGCGATCTTCGCCGAGAAGGGGAACCTGATGTCGTACGGGCCGCGGCTCGAGGCGACGCACGCCCGGCTGGCGGAGTTCGTCGACCGGATCCTCAAGGGTGCCAAGGCGTCGGAGATGCCGGTCGAGTTGCCGACCGTGCAGGAGCTCGTCGTCAACCGCCGCACGGCGAAGGAGATCGGCATCGCGATGCCGGCGTCCGTGCTGACGCGCGCCGACCGGCTGATCGACTGACGCGGGGCTCGGCGCTAGCGCTGCACGCCGGACCCGCCGAACCGCACCGTCACCTCGAGTCCGCGACCGCCGGGCGCGTCGGCGAGCGTGACGCTCGCGCCGTGCCGCTCGGCGATGCGCTTGACGATCGCGAGACCGAGCCCGCTACCCGGCGTGTCGCGCCGCGCGCCGCGGGCGAAGCGCTCGAACATCGCGTCGCGCGCCTCGGCCGGGACGCCGGGTCCGTCGTCGCGCACGACGAGCGCCGGCGCGCCTGCGCGCGTCTCGACCATGACGTCCACGTGTCCGCCGGCAGGCGTATAGCGGACCGCGTTGTCGACGAGGTTCGCGGCGAGCGTGGCGAGCGCGTCCGGCTCGCCGTCGATCGCGAGCGGCTCGAGCGTCCCGGCGCCGAGATCCACGTCCTTCGCGGCGGCGAGATCCGCGTGCGCGGCGATCGCGTCGCGCGCGAGCGCAGCCAGGTCGATGCGTGTGGTGGGCGCCGACGCGGCCGCGTGGTCCTCGCGCGCGAGCGCGAGCAGCTGCTCGACCATCCGCGTCGCGCGCCGCAGGCCGCCGCGCAGCGCGTCGAGCGCGCGCGAGCGCTCGGGCCCGTCCTGCGCCCGCTCGGCGAGCTGCGCCTGCAGGTGCACGGCGGCGAGCGGCGTGCGCAGCTCGTGCGCGGCGTCCGCGACGAACGCCTTCTGGGCGTCGAGCGCGTCGTCGAGGCGGCCGAGGAGGGCGTTGAGCGCCGCGACCAGCGGCGTGACCTCGCGCGGCCAGCCCGACGCCGGGAGCGGGCGCATCTCGCGTGGGCTGCGCGTGCCGACCGCCTGCGCGAGCCGGTCGAGCGGCGCGAGCGCGCGCGCGATCGCGAACCACAGCAAGAGGCCGATCAGCGGCGCGGCGACGAGCCACGGCAGGATGGTCGACCACGCGAGGCTCGCGGCGAGCTGGTCGCGCAGCGCCAGCGGCTGCGCGACCTGCACGAGCTCGCCCTTGGCCAGCACGCTGTAGACGCGCCAGGGGCCGTCACGCGTCTGCACGGTCGAGAAGCCGGGCGCGCGGCGCTCGGGCGGGTCGCGCGTGCCTTGCGAGCGGTAGACCTGCACGCCGTCGCGGTTCCACACCTGGACGATCAGCGGCGCGTCGTGCGCGGCGGCGCCGCCGCCGCCCGGCGCGACGGCGAGCGGCATCCCCGTGACCGAGGCCGCGAGCTGCGAGAGCTGCACGTCGAACAGCGCGGTCGCCTCGTCGCGGGCGCGCAGGTAGGTCGCGAGCGTCGCGACGACCAGCGCGACCGCCAGCCCGCCGGCGAGCGGTACCAGCAGCGCGCGGCGGATCGATGTCAACGGAGGACCTCCCCCAGGCTTGCCGCCGGCGCGGCATCGCACACTCCCTCCATGGGGAGGGGGCGCCGCGCGCTTGCGGCGGCCCGGCGCGCGCGGCCAACGCGTCGCTGATCGCTCACGCTTCCGCCTTGCGGTGCGCGATGCGCCAGCCCAGGCCGCGCACGTTGCCGATGAGGCCGTCGGGCAGCTTGCGGCGCAGGCTCGACAGGTGCACCTCGACCGCGTTGCTCTCGACCGCGTCCTTCCAGCCGTACAGGCGCTCCTCGAGCTGCGCGCGCGACAGGATCGCGCCGGGCCGCGCCGAGAGCGCCTCGAGCAGCGCGTACTCGCGCGCGGACAGCGCCACCGGCGTGCCGCCGACGCGCACCTCGCGCGTGGACGGGTCGATCGTGACGCCGTCGAGCTCGATGGTCGGCGCGGCGCGTCCCGTGGCGCGCCGCGCGAGCGCGCGCAGGCGCGCCGCGAGCTCGGCGAGCTCGAACGGCTTGGCGAGGTAGTCGTCGGCGCCCGCGTCGAGGCCGGCGACGCGATCGGCGAGCGCGTCGCGCGCGGTCAGCACCAGCACGGGCCGGACATCGCCGCGCCGCCGCATCGCGGCGAGCACGGCGAGGCCGTCCTTGCGCGGCAGGCCGAGGTCGAGCAGCACGATCTCGTGCACGCTCTCGGCGAGCGCGGCCTCGGCGGCGGCGCCGTCGCGCACCCAGTCGACCGCGAAGCCTTCCTGCGCGAGGCCCTGGCGGACGCCCGCGCCGATCATCGGGTCGTCCTCGGCGAACAGCAGGCGCATGCGATGCGCCGTCCGCCTCAGCCCTTGGGCGTGAAGCGCAGCGCCGCCGAGTTCATGCAGTAGCGCTGGCCGCTCGGTTCGGGGCCGTCGTCGAACACGTGGCCGAGGTGCGCGTCGCACGCGGCGCACACGACCTCGGTGCGGCGCATGAAGAACGAACGGTCCTCCTCGTTGCGCACGTTCTCCGGCGTGACCGGCGCCCAGAACGACGGCCAGCCGGTGCCCGAGTCGAACTTGGTCGCCGAGCTGAACAGCGGCGTGCCGCAGCACACGCACTGGTACGTGCCTTCGGCGTGGTGGTCCCAGTATTCGCCGGTGAACGCGCCCTCGGTGCCCTTCTTGCGTGTCACCTTGAACTGCTCGGGCGTGAGCTCCTTGCGCCATTCGGCATCCGGCCTGGTCTTGCGCTCGATCATGGTCGTCCTCGCTCGCTTCGGCGCGGCGGATCCGCGTCCGCGATGCGCTATAGTGCATCCTTTCCGCCGTCACCTTACACCCGCCTCCCCTTGGAGTCCCGCGCCGACGCATCGTTCCGCCGCGACGCGCAGGTGATCGGGCTGGTCGGATTCGCGCACGCGCTGTCGCACTTCTTCCAGCTCGCGCTGCCGCCGCTGTTCCCGCTGCTCAAGGCCGAGTTCGGCGTCTCCTGGTCGCTCCTGGGCGGGCTCGTCGGCACGTTCTACGTCGCGTCGGGAATCGCGCAGTTCGGCGCCGGCTTCGCGGTCGATCGCTTCGGCGCCCGCCCGTTCATGTTCGGCGGTCTGGCGCTGCTCGCCGGCGGAACGCTCGTGGCGGGGTCGGTGCCCGGCGTGCTGTGGCTGTTCCCGGTCGCCGCGATCATGGGTATCGGCAACGGCGTGTTCCACCCGGTCGACTTCGCGATCCTCAACGCCAACGTCGCGCCGCGCTGGCTCGGGCACGCGTACTCGGCGCACGGCATCGGCGGCAACCTGGGCTACGCGCTCGCGCCGATCGCGATCTACGCGCTCGCGAGCGCGATCGGCTGGCGCGGTGCGCTGACCGTCGCGGGACTGTTCGGCCTCGCCGGCCTGGCGGTGCTCGTCGCGCGGCGTGCGGCGCTGGTGTGCCACGTGGGCCACGGCCGCAAGCGCGATCCGACGCGTGCGCTGGACCTGTTCCGGCAGCCGGCGATCCTCGCGTGCTTCGCCTACTTCGCGATCTACACGGTCGGCACCATCGGCCTGCAGACGTTCACGCCCGCCACGCTCAACGTCGCCTACGACGTTCCGCTCGCGCTCGCGACGTCGGCGGTGACCGCTCTCCTGCTCGGCAGCACCGCGGGCATCGTCGCCGGCGGCTTCCTGGCCGCGCGCACGACGCGCCACGACCGCGTCGCCTCCGCGGGGCTCGCGTCGGCAGCTGCGCTGATGATCGCGATCGCGCTGCTCGAGCCGCCGGTCGCGCTGCTGCTGCCGCTGTTCGCGCTGGTCGGCTTCGCGACCGGCGCCACCGGACCGTCGCGCGACATGATCGTGCGCGCGGCGACGCCGGCCGGCGCGGCGGGCCGCGTGTACGGATTCGTCTATTCGGCGCTCGACCTCGGCTCGACGCTCGGGCCGGTGTGGTTCGGCTACCTGCTCGACCACGGCATGGGACGCAGCGTGTTCGTGGGCGCCGGCGCCTGCTTCCTGGTGGCGATCGCGACGGTGATGCAGGTGCGGCGCGCGAGCGTGGCGCGCGCCGCGTAACGGAGGCGGGCGATGGACCTGGGGATCGCGGGACGGCGGGCGCTCGTGTGCGCGGCGAGCCGGGGGCTCGGGCGCGGGTGCGCGGAGGCGCTCGCAAGCGAAGGCGTCGAGGTGACGATCTGCGCGCGCACCGAGGCCGACGTGAAGCGCGCGGCCGACGAGATCGGTACGGCGACCGGACGCCGCGTCGCGTGGCTCGCGTGCGACATCACGACGCCGGCCGGCCGCGCGGCCGCGCTCGCGGCCTGTCCTTCGCCGGACATCCTCGTCAACAACGCCGGCGGGCCGCCGCCGGGCGACTTCCGCGACTGGACGCGCGACGACTGGATCCGCGCGATCGACGCGAACATGCTGACGCCGATCGAGCTCGTCAAG
>DATLIR010000105.1:0-14184 GCA_035539315.1 Casimicrobiaceae bacterium | reverse complement strand
CGGTCGTCGCGCCGGTAGGCCGATAGCGTGACCAGCGGCTCCGCGCCCTTGCGGCCGGACGCCTGGTCGACGGTGGTCACTTCGCAGCGCGTGCACGGCTTCACCGGCTCCAGGACCACGCCGTCGATCGCGATCGACGCGCAGTGGTCCTCGTCGTGCGGCTCGAGGCCGTCGAGCACCAGGTTCGGCCGGAAGCGGTTCATCGGGACCGCAGCCGCGCCTTTCGCGGCGAGCCGGCCATTGAGGTGGTCGAGCGATGCACGACCGATCACCAGCAGCGGATAGCCGTCAGCGAAGCGGACGTGCGCGCCGGAGTCGCCGGCGTAGTCCGGGTTGCAGGGGCGCGGGTGCGCGGAGTCGAAGCGCACCAGCCGCACCTCGGTCGCAAGCACGGTGGAGAGCCAGTCGGCGGCCGCGTCGCCGGCATCGTGGCCGCGCACTTGTGCATTCCAGACGCGCACGTCGCGTGCCGGCGCGCGTGCATCGGCGTCGAGCGCGATCGCCGGGTGGCCGGGCGCGACGAGCATCAGGCGATGCCGGTCCAACGACGTGCGCACCAGCGCGAGGCGCGGGTGCTCGCGCTGCGTGACGAAGACGCCGGCGCGGTCGACCGCCATCCATTCGCGGTCGGCCACGCCATGCGACGCGAGGCCGGTCGTGCGGACCTCGGCGGAGTCGAGGTCGATGCCGGCCGCGCCCTTGAGCGGGTAGAGCGCGAGCGCGCTGACGACGGCGTCCATGGGGTCGCCGGGCGCAGTGACGGGAGCGAGGCGCCGGGCGGCCGCGCAAAGGCCGCCGGCCGTCGCGCCGGGGCTAGCGGAGCCCCTGCGCGTACTCGGCGACCGCCCTCATCTGGGCGTCGGTCATGCCGCGTGCGACGCCCGCCATGATCTTGCCGTTGATGTCCTTGCCGGCCGCGTCGTTCCCGCGCTCGCCGGCGCGAAACGCCTTGAGCTGCAGGATCGTGTAGTCCGACCACTGTCCGCCGATGCGCGGGAAGTTCTTCGCGACGCCCGCGCCGGTCGGCCCGTGGCAGGCGCTGCAGGCCGGAATGCCGTTGGCCGCATCGCCGGTGCGCCACAGCTTCTGGCCCTGGCGGGCGAGGGCCGCGTCGCGCGACGCCTGCAGCTTCGGCTTCTGCGACGCGAAATAGGCGCCGAGCGAGACCATGTCGGCGTCGGAGAGCGTCGCGGCCATACCCTGCATGATCGGATTTGGCCGGATGCCGGCCTTGAAGTGCGCCAATTGCACGGTGATATAGTCGGCCGGCATGCCGGCCAGCGACGGATTGGCGGCCGTCGGGCTCGTGCCGTCGGTGCTGTGGCAGGCCGCACAGACCTGCGCCACGATCTGCTGCGCCTTCGCGAGGTCCGGCTTCGCGGGCGCCTGGGCGCAGGCGAGGGCCGGGAGGCCGATCGCGACGGCCCAGAGCAGCGTGCGTTTCATGGACGAACTCTCCCTCGTGGGCGGCGCGGCGGTTGCGCGGAGCCGCAGCAAGCCTGGCGCCGGCGACGCACCGTGAAAAAACGCGACATTGTAACGGAGAAGCCCCGGCGGGTCGGTCCCGGACCCCGCGCCCTGCTCGGCGCGCGCTTCCTGATCGCGGCCGCAGCCCTCGAGCAGTTGCCGCCGGCCGGACCGCCCGAGGTCGCGTTCGCCGGTCGCTCGAACGCCGGGAAATCGAGCGCCATCAATGCGCTCGCGTCGCGGGACCGGCTCGCGTTCGCGAGCCGCACGCCGGGGCGCACGCAGCAGATCGTGATGTTCGTGCTGCCGTCGGGGTCGATCGTCGCGGACCTGCCGGGCTACGGGTATGCCGCGGTGCCGCAGGCGGTGAAGCGCGCATGGCAGGAGGTTCTCGCCGCCTACGTAGCGACGCGGCCCACGCTGGTCGGGCTGGTGCTGGTGGTCGACGCGCGCCACGGCGTGAAGCCGCTCGACTGCGTGCTCCTCGACGGGTTCCTGCCGTCGGGCCGCGAGGTCATGATCCTTGCGACCAAGTCGGACAAGCTGTCGCGCCACGAGGCCGCGCAGGCCTCGGCGGCGATCCGCCGCGACCTGGGCGAACGCTATCCGCATCACGTGGCGCGCATCACGGTGGTGCCGTTCTCGGCGACAGCCCGCGCGGGGCTGATCGAGGCGGACGCGGTCCTCGCGCGCTGGCTGGGCTAGCCGTGCGCGCGAAGTGCGAGGAAAAAGAAAAGGCCCCGCGATCAAGGGGAGTGACGCGGGGCCTTGGAACGCCCGCTGCGGCTTGCCGGTCGCAGCAGGCACCCGCTCAGGGAGGGAAGCGGGAGACGTCACCGTCTGCACAATCTGACCGTGCTTCGCGCGTCGAGTTCCGCGTTCGGCCGATCCAATCGCGCGACCGCGCCGGGCGCGACGCCGCGCGCGGCGATTCTCGCGCGCGATAGACCGCGCAACCAGGAGGGTCGTCTTGGCCAAGCCCACGCCGGCACCGGCGGTGCTCTCGGGAGTGAGGGCGGCGCTTGCGCCGCACGCACCGTTCGCGTCGATGACGCGCGAGGCACTCGAGCGCGTCGTGCGCGCGTCGCGCATCGCCTATTTCGCGCCCGGCGAGGTCGTCCTCGCGCCGTCGGACGCGCGACCGCCACTGTGCTACGTCATCCGGCAGGGCCGCGTGCGCGGCGAGCGCGACCAGCCCGGCGGCGGATCGCGCGCGCTCTGGGAACTCGGGCCGGGCGAGATGTTCCCGCTCGCCGCCCACGTCGCACGGCGCGGAGTCACCAGCCGGTACCGCGCCGAGGGCGACGTGTTCTGCCTCGCCTTCCCCGCCGAGGTGTTCGACCAGTTGATCGACGCCTCACCCGTATTCCAGGACTTCTGCACGGGTCGACTCGCGCACCTGCTGGACCTGTCGAACGCGCAGTTGCAGGCCGAGTACGCCGCGAGCGTCACTGAAGGCCGCGGCCTCGCGACGCCGCTCGAGAAGCTGGTGCGGCAGGCGCCCGTGACGGTCGCTCCCACCGTGCCGATCGTCGAGACGCTCCACCTGCTCGAGTCGCACCGCATCGGCTCGGTACCGGTGGTCGACGCGGAGAGCCGGCCGCTCGGCATCTTCACGCGCCAGGACGTGATCGGCCGGGTCGTGCTGGCGCGCCGCCCGCTGGAATCGCCCGTTGGCGAGGTCATGAGCGCGCCGGCAATCACGCTAGCGGGGGACGCCACGGCCGGCGATGCCGCGATGGCGATGGCAAAGCACGGCATCCGTCACGTGGTCGTCACCGACGCGCAGGGTCGCGTCGCGGGCGTGGTGTCCGAGCGCGACCTGTTCGCGCTGCAGCGGCTCTCGGTGCGCGAGCTGACGAGCGCGATCCTCCGTGCCGGCGACCTCGACGCGCTGCGCCACGCGGCCGCGAACATCCGGGCACTCTCGCACGTTCTGGTCGCGCAGGGCGTGGCGAGCGGCCAGCTCACGCGCCTGATCGCGAGCCTCAACGACCGCCTCACCGCGCGTGTGCTCGACATCATGGCGCCCGCGCACGACCTCGCGGGCCTCGCGCTGTGCTGGCTCGGCATGGGCTCGGAGGGTCGGGGCGAGCAGACGATCGCGACGGACCAGGACAACGGCCTCATCTTCGTCGCCAACGACGCCACGCTTCCGAACGAAGCGATTCGCGAGCGCCTGCTTCCGTTCGCGCGCGCGGTCAACGAGGCGCTCGACGCGTGCGGCTACCCGCTGTGCAAGGGCGGCGTGATGGCGATGAACCCGCGCTGGTGCGCCTCGCTCGACGAGTGGCGCGCGTCGTTCGCGCAGTGGATCGACCGCGGAGACCCGAAGAGCCTGCTCGCGAGCGCGATCTTCTTCGACTTCCGTTCGCTGTGGGGCGAGGCCCGCCTCGCGGACGAGCTGCGCCACGACATCGCGCGGCGCGCCGCCGCCAACCCGCGCTTCCTGAAGCAGATGAGCGACAACGCGCTCCAGAACCGCCCGCCGCTCAACTGGTTCGGCGGCTTGTCCGGCACGGAGGACGCCGAGGGGCTCGAGGTGGTCGACCTGAAGATGGGCGGCAGCGTGCCGTTCGTCGACGGCGCGCGCATCTTCGCGCTGGCGAGCGGCGTGACGGCGACCAACACGGTCGAGCGGTTGCGTGAGGCGGGCGCGAAGCGCGGCGTGAGCGAGGACGAGGGCGAGGTGCGCGACTGGGTCGACGCGTTCGAGTTCATCCAGCTCCTGCGCCTGCGCGCGCAGCACCGGCGCGCCGCGCGCGGTGCGGACGATGGCGGCAACGCGAACGTCGTCGCGCTCGCCGACCTCTCCGAGCTCGACCGCCGCATCCTGGTCGAGGCGCTGCGCCAGGCGCAGCGGCTCCAGCAGCGGCTCGATCTCGACTACCCGGGGTGAGCGTGGCCGTCCCGGACGTCTTCCGCGGCGCGCGATGAGCCTCGCGACCTCGCTCGCCCGGCTGCTGAAGCGCGACGCGCGCGGCCCCGTGCACGACGACGCCATGCGACTAATCGTCGTCGACACCGAGACGACGGGTCTCGATCCCGAGCAAGCCGCGCTGGTGTCGATCGGCGCCGTCGCGGTGGTCGGCGATGCGGTGCTGCCGGGCGACAGTTTCGAGGTCGTCGTACGGCGTGACGGACCGGTCGACGCGCGCAACGCGGCAGTGCACGGGGTCGGCGCGGCTGCGCAGGCGGCCGGCGCGCCCGAGGCCGAGGCGCTGCGCGCGTTCGTCGCCTACGCGGCCGGCGCGCGGCGTGTCGCCTTCCACGCCGACTTCGACCGGCGCATGCTGCAGCGTGCGGGCGAGGCGCAGCGGGTCGAGGTCGACATGCGGCCGTGGCTCGACCTCGCACCGCTGGCGGCGGCGGTCGATCCGGCGCGCTGGCGCGCCGGCGCGCGCAGCCTCGACGACTGGCTCGCCGCAGCGCGCATCCACACCCAGGCGCGTCACAATGCCGCAGGGGATGCGCTCGCGACCGCAGAGCTCTACCTGTGGCTGCGCGCGCGAGCGCTCAGCCAGGGCGCGCGCGGCTTCGACGCGCTGCTGCGTGCGGCCACGCAGCGCAAATGGCTCGGCGGCGACCGCTGACCGGACGCCCGGCGCACGCCCGCGGGACCGCCGGCGTCCTTCGCGCTACCATCCGCTCACCGCCCGCGACCCGACCGGCCATGGCGCATCCCTATTCCGCCCGCTTTCCCGACGCGCGACCGCGCCGCATGCGCCGCGACGCGTTCTCGCGCCGGATGATGCGCGAGACGACGCTGACGCCGGACGACTTCATCCTGCCGGTGTTCGTCCTCGACGGCACCAGCCGCGAGGAGCCGGTGCCCTCGCTCCCCGGCGTGTCGCGCAAGTCGTTCGACCGGCTCGCGCACGACGCCGAGGCCTGCATGAAACTCGGCGTGCCCGCGATCGCGCTGTTCCCGGTGATCCCGGGCGAGCTCAAGTCGCCGGGCGCCGAGCAGGCGTGGCGGCCGGACGACCTGGTGCCGCGGACCGTGCACGCGCTCAAGTCGCGGTTTCCGGAACTCGGCGTCATCACCGACGTCGCTCTCGATCCGTACACGAGCCACGGGCAGGACGGCCTGATCGACGCGACCGGCTACGTGATGAACGACGAGACGGTCGCAGCGCTGGTCAGGCAGGCGCTCTGCCATGCGGAAGCGGGCGTCGACATGGTCGCGCCCTCCGACATGATGGACGGGCGCATCGGCGCGCTGCGGCGCGCGCTCGATGCGGCCGGCCGGCAGCGCACCCGCATCCTCGCCTACTCGGCGAAGTATGCGTCGGCATTCTACGGGCCGTTCCGCGACGCGGTGGGCTCGGCGGCGAGCCTGAAGGGCGGCGACAAGCACACCTACCAGATGGACCCGGGCAACGGCGACGAGGCGCTGCGCGAGGTCGCGGGCGACATCGCCGAAGGCGCGGACATGGTGATGGTGAAGCCGGGGCTGCCCTACCTCGACATCGTGTGGCGCGTGAAGGATGCGTTCCGGATGCCGACCGCGGTGTACCAGGTGTCGGGCGAATACGCGATGCTGAAGGCCGCCGCGCAGCTCGGCTGGCTCGACGAGCGTGCCTGTGTGCTCGAGGCCCTCACCGGCATGAAGCGCGCCGGCGCCGACGCGATCCTCACCTACTTCGCGCTCGACGCCGCGCGCTGGCTGAAGGGATCAGCGCCGTGATGATCCGGCGCCCCGGGGCGCTCGCGACGGCCCTCACTGCCGGATCATCACGACGCTGACCCCGCGTCGTCGTCCGACGCGAGCAGCTTTTCGACCGCGCTCGCATCCAGTCGCAGCGCGGCGGCGCCATGCCGATCGCGGCGGGGCCGCGTCCACATCGCCTGCGGCGAGCGCACCGACAGGCGCACGCCGCCGCGCCGCGTGTCGATCCAGTACTCGCCGGCCTCGTCGCGATCGTTGGGCAGCGGGCGGTACTCGATGCGCCCGTTGAGCAGCGCGAACTCGATCGCCTTCGCATCGTCGGTCGCAAGCTCGATGCGGATGTCGCTGTGCTCGGTCGCCCAGCCGGCCGCGATGCCGCCCACCAGGCGCGCGTCGAAGGACGCGAAGCGGCGCAGCCACACCAGCGCCTCCTCGCGCCGCTCGCGGATCATGGCGCGGTGCTCGTCGCCGCCGTAGAGCGCGTGGTACTCGGCGAGGGCGTCCTCGACCTCGTCGTCACCGGGGAGGGCGCCGCGCTCCGGCAGCCCGAGCTCGCGCGCGGCCTTCTTCTTCGCGTACGACCAGTCCGCGAGCCCGTGCTCGGCGATCAGCCGCGCGGCGGCCTGCGCGAGGCTCGCGCGCTCGTGGCCGTCGGGCCCGAGTCCCTGCCGGCGCTCGGCGCGGCGCGCCTCGACCATGGCGGTGGAGCGGCGTGCCCGTGCCATGGCGTCAGAACAGCTGGTTGCGCACGTCCTGCGCGCTGCGTCCCGCGTTGGGCGGCGTGAACGTGTCGTCGCGCAGGCGCGGCATCGCCTCGGCGTAGAACCAGTCGCTGACCGTTCCGCCATCGTCGCGCAGGCCGGTCGCGTCGTTGATGCGGACCTGGACCACACCCGCCGGGGTCTCGATCGGGCGCTCGGGCTGGCCCTTGAGCGCGCGCTGCATGAACGCGATCCAGATCGGCAGCGCGGCGACCGCGCCGGTCTCGTTGTTGCCGAGCGTGCGCGGCTGGTCGAAGCCGATCCAGGCGATGCCGACCATGAACGGCGTGTAGCCGCAGAACCAGGCGTCGACGTTCTCGTTGGTGGTGCCGGTCTTGCCCGCGATGTCCTTGCGGCCCAGCGCCTGCGCGCGCGTGGCGGTGCCGTAGGCGACGACGTCGCGCAACAGCGTCGTCATCACGAACGCGTTGCGCGGGTCGATCGCGCGCTCGGCGTTCGCGCCGGCGCGCGGCGGGTCCGCCTGCGAGAGCACGTTGCCCCGCGCGTCGGTGATGCGGGCGATCAGGTGGGGCGACACGCGGTATCCGCCGTTGGCGAATACCGCGTACGCGCCGCCCATCTGCACCGGTGTCGCCGCGCCCGCGCCGAGCCCCATCGTCAGGTAGGCGGGATGCAGACGCGGGTCGAAGCCGAACCTGGCGATGTAGTCCTGCGCGTACTGGGGCCCGATCGCCTGCAGCACGCGCACCGTGACGAGGTTCTTCGATTTGGCGAGCGCGGTGCGCAGCCGCATCGGCCCCTCGAACTTGCCGTCGTAATTCTTGGGCTCCCAGTCCTCGCCTCCCGCCTTGTCGGCCGGGACGAAGAACGGCGCGTCGTTGATGACGGTCGCCGGCGTGAAACCCTTCTCGAGGGCGGCCGAATAGATGAACGGCTTGAACGCGGAGCCGGGCTGGCGCTGCGCCTGCGTCACGTGGTTGTACTTGTTGCGCTCGAAGTCGAACCCGCCCACCAGGGCGAAGATCGCGCCGTCCGCGGGGTTGAGGGCGAGGAACGACGCCTCGGCCTGCGGCAGCTGGGCGATGCCATAGCGGCCCTTGTCGTCCTTGGACAGCCGCACGATCGCGCCGCGCCGGATGCGCTGGTTCGCCGGCGCCTTCTCCGAGAGCGAGCGAGCCGCGAACTTGAGCCCCTCGCCTTCGACGCGGACGGTGTCGCCGTTCGACATCACCGCGCGCACCTCCGCGGCGCTCGCCGCGGTGACGACCGCCGCGAGCAGGTTGTCGCTGTCGGTCGCATCCTGGAACGCGCGCTCGAGGGCCGCCTCCGCCTCCGCCGCGTCCTCGGGAAGGTTAACGAAGGCCTCGGGGCCCCGGTAGCCGTGGCGACGGTCGTATTCCGTCACTCCCCGGCGCACAGCGTTGTAGGCGGCGTCCTGGTCGGCGGTGCGGATCGTGGTCCAGACGGTAATGCCGCGCGTGTAGGCCTCCTCGCCATACGCTTCGAAGACGACCTGTCGGGCCATCTCGGCGACGTGCTCGGCGCGGATCGGGATGGTCTCGCGCACGCCTTGCCGGACGACCAATGGCGCATTTCGTGCTTGCTCGTAGTCCCCATCCGAAAGGTAGTGAAGGTCATGCATCCGTCGAAGGACATACTGCTGGCGAACCTTCGCGCGCTTCGGGTTGGTGACCGGGTTGAAGGCGGACGGCGCCTTCGGCAGGCCGGCGAGCATTGCGGCCTCGGCAGCGGTCAGGTCCTTGAGCGGCTTGCCGAAATAGATCTGCGACGCCGCCGCGAAGCCGTAGGAGCGCTGGCCGAGGAAGATCTGGTTGACGTAGAGCTCGAGGATCTCGTCCTTGGACAGGCTGCCCTCGATCTTCCAGGCCAGCAGCACCTCGCGGAGCTTGCGGGTGAGCGTCTTCTCGCGGGTGAGGAAGAAGTTGCGGGCGACCTGCATCGTGATCGTGCCCGCCCCCTGCTGGGTGCCGGACACGACGTTGGTGAAAGCGGCGCGCATGATCGAGACGTAGTCGACGCCGCCGTGCTGGTAGAAGCGCTCGTCCTCGGCCGCCAGGATGGCGTTGCGCATGACGTCCGGGACGTCCTTGATCCGTATCACCGCCCGGCGCTCCTCCCCGAATTCGCCCAGGAGGTCGCCGTCGGCCGAGACGATCCGAAGCGGCACTTTGGGCTGGTAATCGGTCAGGGTCTCCAGCGAGGGCAGCGTCGGATAAAGCAAAGCCAGCACGAAGGCGCCCATCAGGGCGCCGACAATGGCCAGCCCAAGGATCACCGAGCCCGTGTACAGGAGCCAGCGCTTTAGCACGGGGGAATAAAACTTGCTCTAGGAGGGGGGTTCGGTGCCCCGGCGGTGGCAAGCTTGCAACACCGCATGCCGCCTGGGGGTAAAAGGTTTGACATGGTTATGGGTTGCTGCCAGAGTCTAATGTAAGTTGTCAGCATTGTTGGCGACAGGGACATGCTTGCCGAAAATTTCTCCGGGGTCCTCGAAGTCTTCAAGACCAAGGCGCCGACGCTGATCGGCGTCGACGTCGCGTCGACCTCCATCAAGCTGGTCGAGCTCGCCGAGTCCGGCAAGGGCGCCTACCGGCTCGAGCGCTACACGATCGAGCCCCTGGGCAAGGATACGGTCCAGGACGGCAATATCGCTAATCTGGACCAAGTCAGCGATGCGCTCAAGCGGGCGTGGAAGCGCCTGGGGAGCCGCAACCGCAACGTCGCGATGGCGCTGCCCGCCGCGATGGTCATCACCAAGAAGATCATCGTCCCCTCCGGCCAGAAGGAGGAGGAGCTCGAGCTGACCGTCGAGGCCGAGGCGAACCAGTACATCCCGTTCGCGCTCGACGAGGTCAACCTCGACTTCCAGATCCTCGGGCCCGCGCCGAACAATCCCGACGAGGTCGAGGTGCTGATCGCGGCCTCCCGCAAGGAGAAGGTCGAGGACCGCGTCGCGATCGCCGAGGCCGCGGGACTCAAGCCCCGCGTGATGGACGTCGAGTCGTACGCCACGCAGGAGGCGTTCCGGCTGATCACGCCGTCGCTGCCCGCGAACGGCCGCGACCAGAACATCGCGTTCGTCGATGTCGGCGCCCACATCACCCATTTCTACGTGCTGCGCAACGGCCAGTTCCTGTTCTCGCGCGACCAGGCGTTCGGCGGCAACCAGTTGACCCACGACATCCAGCGGGCGTTCAACCTTTCGGCGGAAGAGGCCGAGTCGGCCAAGAAGAACCAGGGCCTTCCGGAGAACTACGACGCCGACGTGCTCACGCCGTTCATGGAGACGCTGGCCCTCGAGGTCACCCGCGCGCTGCAGTTCTTCTTCACGTCGACCGCGTACAACCAGGTCGACCAGGTCGTGCTGGCCGGCGGCTGCGCGCAGCTCTCCGGCCTCGACGAGCTGGTCGCCAAGCGCGCCGGCGTGGCGACGGTGATCGCCAACCCGTTCGCGTCGATGCAGGTCTCCGACCGGATCCGCCCACGGCAGCTGGCGCTGGACGCGCCGATGCTGACGATCGCGACCGGCCTCGCGATGCGGAGCTTCGCATGATGCTTCAGCCAGACACGGTCGCCGGTGCGGTCGAAGCGCGATGGAGCGCCGCCGCCGGGCCGTCCCAAGGCGGCGCTCGCCCCCTCCTCCAGGAGGGGGGGCGCGACGACGCGAAGCGTCTAGCCTGGGGGAGGACGTAAACCCATGGCCGGTGTCGTCCGGATCAACCTCCTCCCGCACCGCGAGGAGAAGCGGCAGGCCCGCCAGCGGCAGTTCGTGTCGTTCGGGGTCCTGCTCGCGATCCTCGCGCTCGCGGTGGTCGGCCTCGTCCACATGATCTTCGCCGCGAAGATCGACGACCAGGTCGCGCGGAACAAGCTCCTGAGGACCGAGATCGCCAAGCTCGACGATCAGATCCGCGAGATCGACAAGCTGCGCGACCAGATCCAGCAGGTACTGGCGCGCAAGCAGGTCGTCGAGACGCTGCAGGCCAACCGCAGCGAGGCCGTGCACCTGCTCGACCAGATCGTGCGCCAGCTGCCCGACGGGATCTACCTCAAGTCGATCAGGCAGGGCGGGGGCCGCATCCAGATGGTCGGCTACGCGCAGAGCAACGCGCGCGTCTCGACGCTGATGCGCAACATCGAGGCGTCGCCCTGGGTGACCGGCCCGGAACTGGTCGAGATCAAGCTCGTCTCGCTGCCGGGGGCGACCCGCGCCGCCGCGCAGCAGGTCAACGAGTTCACGCTGAACTTCCAGGTCAAGCGCGCGCAGCCGGCGTCGGTCGCCGCCCCGCCGGCCCCGGTTCGACCGGCGAACCCCGGAGCGAAGGCATGAACTTCGACGACCTCCGCCGCCTGTCGTTCCGGGACGTCGGCAACTGGCCGATCCTGCCCAAGCTGATGGTGCTGGGCGCGCTGTTCGTGGCCATCATCGCCGCCGGCGCGTTTCTCGACTGGAAGGACCAGTACGAGACGCTCGACGGCGCGCAGAACGACGAGCTCAAGCTGCGCACGCAGTACACGGAGAAGAAGGCCAAGGCGATCAACTTCGACGCCTACCGCGCGCAGCTCTCCGAGGTCGAGCAGTCGTTCGGCGCGCTGGTCAAGCAGCTGCCCAACCGCTCGGAGATCGATGCGCTCCTGACCGACATCAACCAGGCCGGCCTCGGGCGCGGCCTCGTCTTCGAGCTGTTCAAGCCGGCCGCGCAGGAGCGGATGCAGGACTTCTACGCCGAGCTCCCGATCTCGATCCGGATCACCGGCAGCTACCACGACATGGGCGCCTTCGCGAGCGACGTCGCGCAGCTGCCGCGCATCGTCACGCTGAACGACGTCGGCATCGTGAACGACAAGGGCACGCTGCGGATGGAAGCCGTCGCGAAGACGTTCCGCTACCTCGACGACGAGGAGATCGCCCGGCAGCGCGCGCTCGCCAAGCAGCAGAAGGACAAGGCGAGGAAGAAATGAGCGCCGCCAGCGAAGGCCTGCGCATGCGCACGGCGGCCGTGGTCGCCGTCGCCCTGCTCGCCGCGGGGTGCGGGGGCGAGAGCCACCAGGACCTGCGCGACTGGATGCGCGAGCAGGGCAAGGGCGCGCAGGGGAAGCTCGAGCCGCTGCCGCAGATCCGCCCCTACGAGCCGTTCGCGTACAACGCGTTCGACCTGCCCGACCCGTTCAAGCCGCGCAAGATCGAGCCGACCAAGGGGAGCGATCGCTTCGCGCCCGACCTCACGCGCCGCCGCGAGCCGCTCGAGGGCTTCCCGCTCGAGTCGCTGTCGATGGTCGGCACGCTGGCGCGGGACAAGACGATGTACGCGCTGGTGCGCACGCCCGAGAAGGACATCTACCAGGTGCGTTCCGGCAACTTCATGGGCCAGAACTTCGGCGTCGTCACCGGCATCTCCGACACCGAGATCAAGCTGAAGGAACTCGTGCAGGACAGCGCGGGCGACTGGACCGAGCGTTCGTCGACGCTCCAACTCCAGCAGCCCGACAACCGAGCACAGGGGGGAAGACGATGAGCGCACAACTCGCCACACGGGCCCGGAGCGCCGCGACGGCCGTCCGCGGGGTCGCGATCGGGCTCGCCGCGATCGCGCTGCTCGCGTTCGCCCAGGCCGCGGCCGCGCAGGGCAACAGCATCGACCAGGTCACCGTGTCGAAGGGGTCGTCGGGCCGCACCATCGTCCGCTTCCAGCTGCGCAGCCCGCCGGCCAACCCGCCCGCCGGCTTCGCGATCGCGAGCCCGGCGCGCATCGCGCTGGACTTCCTCGACACCACCAACGGACTCGGCACGACGCAGCGCCAGATCGACGACACGGCGATCCGCAGCTTCAACGTCGTCCAGGCCGGGAACCGCACGCGCGTCGTGTTCAACCTGAATCGCCCGCAGACCTACGAGACCAACGTGGAGGGCAACGCGGTCCTGGTCACGCTGATCGACCAGAGCGACAAGCTCGACGTGACCGCGCAGGAAGTCCAGCGCTTCGCCGAGGCGCGGCCGGGCGACGTGCAGCACGTGCTGCGCGACGTCGACTTTCGCCGCGGGCGCAACGGCGAGGGGCGCATCGTCGTCGACCTGTCCGATCCGTCGACCGGCATCGACATCCGCCAGCAGGGCCGGCAGCTGATCGTCGACTTCATCCGCACCTCGGTGCCGCGCAATCTCGAGCGGCGCCTCGACGTGCAGGACTTCGCGACGCCGGTCGTCTCGGTCGAGACCTTCGCGCAGGGCTCCAACGCGCGGATGATCATCGAGCCGAAGGGCCTGTGGGAGCACTCGGCCTACCAGGCCGACAACCGCTTCATCGTCGAGATCAAGCCGATCCAGGAAGACCCCAACCGGCTGACGCAGGGCACGCGGGGCGGCTACAAGGGCGAGAAGGTCTCGTTCAACTTCCAGAGCATCGACGTGCGCTCGGTGCTGCAGGTGATCGCCGACTTCACCGGCCTCAACATCATCACCAGCGACACGGTGCAGGGCTCGCTGACGCTGCGCCTCAAGGACATCCCCTGGGACCAGGCGCTCGACATCATCCTGCAGACCAAGGGGCTCGACATGCGCAAGAACGGCAATGTCGTGCTCATCGCGCCGCGCGAGGAGCTGGCGCTCAAGGAGAAGCAGCAGTTCGAGTCGGCGGCGCAGATCAGCGACCTCGAGCCCTTGCAGACCGAGATGTTCCAGCTGAACTACGCGAAGGCGCAGGACATCCTGAACCTGGTCTCGTCGAACCAGCGGACCACCCAGGGCGGATCGCAGGGCGGGCAGGGCTCGATCCTGTCGCGGCGCGGCGTCGCGACGCTCGATCCGCGCTCGAACATCCTGTTCGTGCAGGACACGCCCTCGCGGCTCGAGGAAGTCCGCCGGATCATTCGCCAAATCGACGTCTCGGTGCGCCAGGTGCTGATCGAGGCGCGCATCGTGATCGCGAGCGACAAGTTCGGCAAGCAGCTCGGTGTACGGTTCGGCTCCCAGACCGGATTCCGGATCAACAACCGGTTCGCGGTAGGGCAGGGCGGCAGCCTGAGCACTCAACCGGTCGTCGACCCGCCCGTGCCGGGCCAGGTCCGGCTGCCGCGTACGCAGACCCCGTACGAATTGGCATCCGGCATCACCTATGCCGGCTATTCGGATCCGAATCAGCTCAACGTCAATCTGCCCGTGTTGAACGCGGCTGGCAGCCTCGCGCTGACGCTGATCAATCTCGGCAGCGGCAACCTGATCAACCTCGAGCTCTCTGCGCTTGAATCCGACAATCGAGGTAAGGTCGTCTCGAGCCCGCGCGTCGTCACCGGCGACAACCAGAA
>DATLIR010000104.1:0-10502 GCA_035539315.1 Casimicrobiaceae bacterium | reverse complement strand
TCCTAGTCGAGTCGCCTAGGCATTTCGCTTTCGGCGGGACCGGCAGCGGGCCGCACGCTCGACTGAATCCGGACATCGTCGGGCTGATGCCCGACCCACAGCGGTTCGCGTAGCGGCGCGGACAGGCGCGTGGGTCGAGCTTCAGCCCGGCGCCTTGCCTGCCTCGGCGGCCCTTCCGGGTCTCCCTCCATTCCCGACCCCGAATTTGCCGCCCCCGGGACCCCAAGCTATAATCAAAGGCTTACTGGGGACGTAGCTCAGCTGGGAGAGCGTCGCGTTCGCAATGCGAAGGTCGGGAGTTCGATCCTCCTCGTCTCCACCAGATTCCTCGAGGCCGACGGCGCTCCGTCGGCCATTTCATTGCAGGTTCGACGAATCGTTGCGATGACCGGGTCCATGCGTCTTCGGTCGGCCCGGAAATGCGCGGATGTCGCGAACCGCCGAACCGCGAGGACATGCAGGTTGGAGCGGTCGTGGTGAGCCCCCGTACCGGAGTGGCCCGCTGGTTGCCGATGGTCCTGCTCGCGTGTGGCGCCGGCGCGATGGCCGCGCTGTTCTTCCACCTCGCGAGCGAAGTGAACGAGGGAGAAACGCAGACGTTCGATGCGTTCTTCCTGCACGCGGCCCACCAGGTGCGCATCGCCCATCCCTGGATCGCGGACGTCATGCGGGACCTGAGCGGTCTCGGCAGTCCGGTCACGCTGGTAGTAGCGACACTGGCCGCCTGCGGATACCTCGCGCTGACGACCTCCTTCGCCCGGTCGGCGTTCGTCGCCTTCGCGGTCGTGGCCGGTGCGGTGGGCGTTGCGCTGTTCAAGGCGGGGTTCGCTCGGAGTCGACCTGACGTCGCCCTCGCGGAGTTCATCGTGACGGGACCGAGCTTTCCAAGCGGACATTCCAGCATGGCTGCCGTCGTGTTCCTCACGTTGGGCGCGCTCGTCGCCCGCATGCATCGGCGACGCCGTGACAAGGCCTACGTCATGGGAGTCGCCGTCTTCCTCACCGTCCTGGTCGGCGTCAGCCGCGCTGCGCTGGGCGTCCACTGGGCCACGGACGTGCTCGGCGGATGGGCGCTGGGGATCGCCTGGTCCACAGCATGCCTGCTCGTCGCGAGGCATCTCGAGCGTTGATCCGCGTCGCGTAGACGCGCAGCGATCTCGCCGGGAGGACTGCCTCCCACCCCGTGCCGATCAATGTCAGCCAAGCTCTGACGCCCCGCTCATCGAACTCCCGGCTGTGCGCGTAGCGGCCTGCCCGTACTGTGGCGCACGTTTCCCAGGAGAACCCCATGCCACGCGCCGCCAAGACCTCGATGGACGCCATCGAGCTGCTGAAGAACGACCACCGCACCGTCGAAGGCCTGTTCGAGAAATTCGAGAAGACCACCGGCAAGGCGAGCAAGGAGAAGATCGCCAAGCAGGTCTGCCTCGAGCTCATGGTCCACGCGCAGATCGAGGAAGAGATCTTCTACCCTTCCGTGAAGGACGCCGTGGAGGACGACATCTACAACGAGGCCTACGTCGAGCACGACGGCGCCAAGGTCCTGATCGCCGAGATCCTGGACAGCTCGGCCGATGACGAGTTCTACGACGCCAAGGTCAAGGTGCTCTCCGAGATGATCAAGCACCACGTCAAGGAAGAAGAGCAGCGCGACGGCCTCTTCGCGCAGGCGAAGAAGGGCGACGTCGACCTGGACGAGCTGGGCGCCGTCCTCGCGACGCGCAAGCAGGAAATCGTCCAGCAGTTCGTCCGCGACGGCGTGCCCGCGCCCGAAACGCGCGTGATGAAGGGCGCGAAGCTGCGTCGCGGCGAGCCGGTCGAAGCGCCGTTGGTGGCGTAGGTTGCCGGCCTGCCCTCTCCCCGCATCGCGGGGAGAGGGCATGAAGGGTGCGTGATTGCCCGAAGCCGGGCCCCGTTGCGCGTTCCGCTTCGAGAGCGCTCGGGGCTACACCCCGCAGACGCACGTTGCCGCATAATCCGGGGATTGCCTTCCCCGGAGGAAATCGATGCTTGCTCGTCTGGCGGCGTTCGTCGCACTCGCATCCCTTGCAACCGGCGCGTGGGGACAGTCCGGCGGTCATTGCGGCAGTGACGGCCGGTGCCGCATCAAGGTCACCGTCGACGCGGGCCAGGCCTGCTCGGACGCGACCATCCGCGTGGACCCGGAGGGCGCGGAGATGGGACGCGGCGGCGGCAGGACGATCGTGTGGCGCCTCGACACCCCCGGGTTCGCGTTCTGCGGCGGCGACGGCGTGCAGTTCAAGCGCGGCGACCTCGACTTCCAGTTCTTCGGCGCGGGTGCGACCGACAATGACAGCGGCGACGACGACGCGAGCGGCGGTTGCAAGCGCAACTTCCGCTGGCGCAACAAGAACGAGCCGCACACGTTCGGCAAGCGCTACGACTACCTGATCCGCTTCACGGGCCCGGGCGGCCAGGTCTGCGTGAAGGATCCGTTCGTTCGAAACGGGTGACCTTCCGGGGTCGAACCCTGCTCTGCTTGCGCAGGGTCTGGCCCCATGATTGCCCTCGCCCGTCGCGCAGCCGGCAACGCCTACGTCCTCGCTCGCGCGCGCGGCCAGCGGTCGCTGCCGTACGCCCCGCGGCATTACATCGAAAGAATTCGCGACGCTCGCGTGCGCCGCATGGTCCGCTACGCCGCCGCGACGGTGCCGTTCTACCGCGACGCCTTCCGCGAGGCCGGCCTCGACCCGCGCGACATCCGCACCGCACGCGATCTCGAGCGCCTGCCGCTGGTCGAGAAGGACGACTTGCGCCGCGATCCGGAACGCTTCGTCTCGACGTCGCGCGCCGGCCGCCGCTCGCTCGTCTTCGAGACGAGCGGATCGACCGGCTCGCGTGCGCGCATCCACCACGACCGCCTGTCGCTCCTGGCGAACATCGCCTACGGCGAGCGCGAGCGCGCGGTGATCGCGCGGCTCCTCGGCCGCGAAACCGGGTACACCGAAGCACGCATCGGCTACGACGGCGGGACGCTCGACCGGGTGAGCGCGTACTACGCCGCGACCACGTGGATTCCGGTGCGGCCGAACCGCCTCCAGTTGTGGGTGACCGATCCGATCGCCGCCAACGTTGCGGCGCTCAACCGCTTTCGTCCGGACGTGCTGTTCGGCTATGCGGGCTACCTCCTCGCGATGGCGCGTCATGTGCGAGCGGGCAAGTTCGCGGTCGCACGCCCGAAGCTGGTGATCTACGGCGCGGAGCCGCTCTCCGCCGACGGCCGCGCCGAGGTCGAACGGGCGTTCGGCGCGCCGGTCACTTCGCGCTACACGGCCGTCGAGGCGTTCAAGATCGCGTTCCTGTGCGAGCTCGGCGACGGTTTCCACGTGCACGAGGACCTCGCCCACCTGCGCATCGTCGGCGGCGACGGCAAGGCCGCACGCGAAGGCGAGGCGGGTGCGATCGTGCTGTCCAACCTGGTCAATCGCGGCACCGTGCTCCTGAACTACCGGATGTCCGACCTCGCGCGCTGGACGGATGGGCCGTGCGCATGCGGACGGACGCTGCGCCGGCTCGCGGAAGTCGACGGCCGCCTCGAGGACCTGCTGCACCTGCCCAACGGCGAAGTGCTGCATCCGCGCGGCATCTGGGGCCTGCTGAAGCCGCATCCCGAGGTACTGCAGTACCAGCTCGTGCAGCGCGAGCCGCTGCGCTTCGTGCTGAAGCTCGTCGTGGCGAACGGCGACGATTACGAGCGACTCGCGCCTGGCATCGCGCGCGAGATGGCATCGGTACTCGGCGCGGGCACGACGGTGGAGACCGAACGCTGTGCCGAGCTGGCACGCGAGCCCGGCGGGAAGATGCGGATGGTGGTCGCATTGCCAAGGCAACACCCCGCCTGATCGTCGAAGGGCGTCCGACGCCGTGAACCTCCATTCCGACTACCCGTTCTGGCTCGTCAAGGAGGGCGTGCTCACCGACTATCCCCGCCTTCAGCAAGACACCGAGACGGGCGCGCTGATCATCGGCGGCGGGATCAGCGGTGCGCTGATCGGCCACGAGCTCGCGAAACGCAGGATCGCTTCAATCATCGTCGACAAGCGGCACATCGGCTTCGGCAGCACCTCCTCCAGCACCGCGTTGCTCCAGTACGAGATCGACAATCCGCTTCACCGGCTTTCCGGGGAGATCGGCGAGGCGCGCGCCGTGCGGTCGTTCGAGCTTGGTGTCGAAGCGATCGACAAGCTGGGCGCCGTCTGCGACCGGATTCTAGGGAAGGCAGACTTCAGGCGCCGTCCGAGCCTGTGGTACGCGAGCTATGCGAAGGACGTGAAGGAGACGATCGGGCCCGAATTCCGCGCCCGCAAGCGGGCGGGCTTCGACGTCCGGCTCCTGGGTGAGGACGACGTGCGCCGGACGTTCGGCTTCGCCGCGCCCGCGGCGATCCTGTCGAGGGCCGGCGCGACCTGCCACCCCTACAAGCTCACCGATGCGCTGCTGCGCGACTTCAAGCGAATGGGCGGCCGCGTCTACGACCTCACCAGGGTCGTGGGATGGTCGGAGACGAAGACGCGCATCGAGGTGACGACAGCCGGAGGCCCGCGTATCCGCGCGCGCCACGTGATCGTCGCGGCGGGCTACGAGACCCAAGGCTTCCTCGATCGCCGGGTGACGAGCTTCCATTCGACCTACGCGATCGCCAGCAAGCCGGGCGGACCGCGCGACCCGTGGCATCGCAACGCGATGATCTGGGAGACCAAGACTCCGTACCTGTACCTGCGCACCGCTTCCGACGGCAGGATCTTCGTCGGTGGGCGTGACGAGGAATTCTCCGATCCGCGCAAGCGCGACGCGCTCATCGGTCGCAAGAGCCGGCAGCTGCTCGCCGATTTCCGGCGGCTCTTTCCCGACGTGCCGTTCGAGATCGATTTCGCCTGGGCCGGGACCTTTGGCGAGACGCGCGACGGCCTTCCCTACATCGGCACTGCCGGAAGCAAGCGCGTTTACTACGCGATGGGATATGGCGGCAACGGCATCACGTTCAGCATCGTGGCGGCCGACATGATCGCCGACGCGCTGACCGGCAAGAAGAACCGCGACGCACCGCTCTTCGGGTTCGACCGATGACCGCGCGCTGGCCTGCCGCCGCTGCCTAGAGCGCCCCGCGATAGTCCTCGCGCACGACGTCGAGGTACTCGGGATGGCGCTTGATGTACGCCATCGCGTACGGGCAGATCGGCATCACCGTCATGCCGCGCTTGCGCAGATCGTCCAGCACGCCGGAGACGAGCCTGCCGCCGTAGCCCTTGCCTTCGTGCTTGCGATCGACCTCGGTGTGCTTGAGCAGGATCGACCGCTCGCCGATCCTATCGTACTCGACGAAGCCGACCTCCTCGCCCCCGGCGACGAGGTGGTAGCGGCCCGCGCCGTCGTCGGTGAGCTTCGTTTCGCTCGGGTCAGCCATGATGGCGGTTTTCTGGCGCTCCTGCGCTAAGGCTTGCGTTCGCTAGCGCACCGACCGGTTGGGCGATCGGGCGCAGCCTGAGATTGGGAGAATATAGCCATGCGCCGTTCGCCGAAACTGAACCGCCTGCTCGCCGCCATGCCGGCGGAGACCTACGAGCGGCTGCTGCCGCACCTCGAGCTCGTCGCCCTGCCTCGCGGCATGGTCGTCTACGAGCCCGGCGGCGCGCTCGACCATGCGTACTTCCCGACCTCGAGCACCGTCTCGCTGCTCAATCCGCTGGAGGAGGGCACCTCGCCCGAAGTGGCGATCATCGGCAACGACGGCGTGGTCGGCATCGCCTTGCTCATGGGCGGCGCGAAGTCGACCAACACCCGGGCGGTCGTGCAAAGCGCCGGCCATGGATTCCGCATACGGGCGGCGACGCTCCTCGCTGCCGTGGAGAGCGACGCACCGCTTCGGCACCTGATGATGCGATACGTGCTCTCGCTGGTGACGCAGATGTCCCAGACCGCGGCGTGCAACCGGTTCCACACCATCGACCAGCAGGTCTGCCGGCTGCTGCTGATGTGCATGGACCGGTGGGCGTCGAACCGATTGAGCCTGACGCACGAGCGCATCGCCAGCCTGCTCGGCGTGCGCCGCGGCGGCGTCACCGAGGCGTCGCTCCACCTCGCCACCGCCGGATTGATCAGCTATCACCGCGGCTGCATCACCGTCCTCGATCGCCCGGGCATGGAGTCGCGGGTCTGCGAATGCTATGCGGTGGTGAAGACCGAGGCGGATCGGTTGCTTCCGCACCCGAAGGTGGGCGCGCCATTGACGTGGAAGGCGCCCGCCTTCGCCGGCGCCCCCACGCATTGACCGCCGGCCGATCGGCCGGCGCACCCAGGTTGCGAACCCGACCCCCTGCCGCCGCGCGATAATGGGCGGATCGGAGGCGCGGCCTCCGGCAGGAGGAGCAGATCCATGATCGAAGCGAAGTTCTCGCGCCGCGGCGCGGTCGGCGCTGCGTTCGCGCTGGCGCTCGGGCTGATGGCGGCGCCGGCCGCCGTCGCGCAGGCCCCCTATCCCACCAAGCCGATCAAGATCATCGCGCCGGTGCAGCCCGGCGGCGGCGTCGACCTGGTCGGGCGGACCATCGCGGACCGGCTGGGCCGCGTGCTCGGCCAGTCGATCGTGGTCGAGAACCAGAGCGGCGGCGGCGGGATCGTCGGCTCTCTCGCCACCGCGCGCGCAGCCCCGGACGGCTACACGCTGATGGTCGGCTACGTCGGCACCCACGGCACCAATCCGGCGGTGCGCAAGCTGCCCTACGACGCGGTCAAGGATTTCACGCCGATCGCGATGGTGGGCGGAACGCCGAACATCCTCGTCGTGCCGCCGTCGCTGCCCGTGAAGACGCTCACCGAGTTCATCGCGTACGTGAAGGCGAATCCCGGCAAGGTCTCGTACGGCTCCGCCGGACAGGGCACGCTCACGCACCTCGCAATGGAGCAGCTCAAGGTCGCCGCCGGCCTCGACATGGCGCACGTCGCGTACCGCGGCATCGGTCCTGCGATCACCGACATCCTCGGCGGACAGACGCAAGCGCTGTTTCCGGGACTCGCGGCGGGTCTTCCGCATATCAAGGCCGGCAAGATGCGCCCGCTCGCGGTCACGGGGCTCAGGCGCCATCCGCTGCTGCCCGACGTGCCGACGTTCGAGGAGAGCGGCTACAAGGGCTTCGACGGCGTGCAGTGGTACGGCATCGTGGGGCCGGCGAACCTGCCCGCGCCGATCGTCAAGCGGCTGAACGACGAGATCAACACGCTGCTGGCGTCGCCCGACCTGCGCGAGCGGCTGTCGGGCGAGGCGCTCGAGCCGATGCCGATGACCCCCGGTGAGTTCGGCCAGTACATGCGCGACGACATCGTTCGCTGGTCGAAGGTCGCGAAGGAGCGCGGCATCGAGCTGACCGACTGACCATGGCGCACAACACGCAGGTATCGGCGGACGCGCACGCGCCGCCGGTGACGAAGACGCTGGCCGCCTTCGTCGCGAAGCACCCGTCGCGCGGCTGGAGCGACGGTGTCGAGCACGAGACCCGTCGCACGCTGCTCAACTGGCTCGGTTGCGCGATCGGCGCGTCGAACCACCCGACCGCGCAGGCGGCGCTCGCCGCGGTGCTCGAGCTGGAGCCGTCGCCGCAGGCGACCGTGCTGGGGCGGCGCGAGCGCGTCGACATGGCGAGCGCCGCGCTGCTCAACGGGATCACGTCGCACACGTTCGACTTCGACGACACGCATCTTCGGACGATCATCCATCCGGCCGGGCCGGTGGTCTCCGCCGCGCTCGCGCTCGCCGAGCATCGCAAGCTCCCGGGGCGCGCGCTGGTCGACGCGACCGTGCTCGGCGTCGACATCGCGTGCCGCGTCGGCAACGCGATCTACCCCGACCACTCCGACCGCGGCTGGCACATCACCGGGTCGACCGGCATGCTGGGAGCCGCCGCGGCCTGCTCGCGGCTGCTCGGTCTCGACGCGGATCGCACCGCGATGGCGCTCGGCCTCGCCGCGTCGCAGCCGATCGGCGTGCGCGAGCAGGTCGGCACGATGACCAAGCCGGTCCATCCGGGCGGCGCGGCGCGCGCCGGCCTCACGTCGGCGCTGATGGCGATGCACGGCTACACGGCGTCGGCGCGGGCGCTCGAAGCACCGCGCGGCCTGATGCAGACCTACTCGGCGAAGTGCGCGTGGCACGAGACGAGCGATGCGCTCGGCGAGCGGTTCGAGATCGAGGCGAACACCTACAAGCCGTTCGCGTGCGGCATCGTGATCCATCCGAGCATCGACGGGTGCGTTCAGCTGCGCAAGGCGCACGACCTGCGCGCCGAAGACATCGAGCGGATCGAATTGCGCGTGCATTCGCTGGTGCTGGAGCTGACCGGCAAGAAGTCGCCGCGCTCCGGGCTCGAGGGCAAGTTCAGCGTGTATCACGCCAGCGCGGCCGGGATCATCTTCGGTGCTGCCGGCGAGGCCGAGTTCTCCGATGCGGTGGTGACGCGGCCCGACGTGATCGCGCTGCGCGATCGCATCGTCGCCACGCACGACGGTGCCGTTGCCGAGGAATCGGCGGACGTCACGGTCGTCCTGCGCGACGGGCGGAAGCACCACGTGTTCGTCGAGCACGCGATCGGCAGCCGCGAGCGGCCGATGACCGATGCGGACCTCGCGCGCAAGTTCCACGGGCTGGTCGATCCGGTCCTCGGGGTCGAGCGGGCGAAGCGCCTGGTCGAGATGTGCGCGGGCATCGCCGCCATGAAGGATGCCAGGAAGCTGGCCACGGAGACGAGGCCGTAGCGCGGGCGTATGATCGGCTTCCCGCGAGCAATGTGAGACCCGGCCTCGCGGACGACCCATCCAGGAGGAGAGAGCCATGGCGAAAAAAGGCGGAAACGACGGCGTCTACCGTGTCATCGACGTGATCGGCACGAGCTCGACGTCGTGGGAGGACGCGGCGAAGTCGGCCGTGACGGTGGCGAGCAAGTCGCTGCGCGACCTGCGCATCGCGGAAGTGACCAAGCTCGACATGAAGATCGAGGGCGGCAAGGTCGCGTACCGCGCCCGCATGCAGCTCTCGTTCAAGTACGAGGCCTAGGTGGCGCGGGGTCAGGTTCCGGCGCCCGGTTCCGGAACCTGACCCCGGCAACGACGCATGGGGGGAGACACGCGAGCCTCTCGCAGGCGACTGGTGCTCGCCGCGACGGCACTGGCTTGCGCGCCGCGAGCGATCCTCGCGCAGCCCGCACCGCACGCGCTGCGGGTCGGGATGCTCAGCGAATCCACCGAGGCGGCGCGGCAAGCCGCGGAAAAGCGCTTCCGTGAGCGCCTGGCGCAGCTCGGCTACGTCGAAGGTCGCTCGCTCGCGATCGAAAGCCGCTACGCCAACGACGTCGTGGCGCGGCTGCCTGCGCTGGCGGCGGAGCTGACGGCGTGGAAGCCCGACGTGATCGTCGCGGTGTCCACGCCCGGCGCGATTGCGGCGAAGAACGCGACGTCGACGATTCCCGTCGTGTTCATCGGCCCGGCGGACCCGGTCGGCTCCGGCATCGTGACGAACTTCGCGCGACCGGGAGGCAACGTGACCGGCTTTTCGCCGATGCAGGCCGAGATCGGCGCGAAGTGGATCGAGATCCTGCGCCAGATCGTGCCGCAGGCCAGGCGCGCGGCGTACCTGACCGACACCGGCAACAGCGGCGAGATGCTGGTCTTCGAGCAGCTCCGCGCGCGCGCGACCGCGCTCGGCGCAACCGTCGAGGTGTTCGACGGCGTCCAGCCGGGCAACCTCGATCACAGCTTCGAGGCCCTTTCGCGCGGCCGGTTCGACGGGCTGGTCGTCGCGCTTACGCCCGCACTGCTGGCGCACCGCGACCGGATCATCCGGTTCGCCGAGCAGTCGCGCCTGCCGGCGATCTACGCGCGGCGCGAGTATCCGGACGCCGGCGGCCTCATTTCCTACGGCGCCGATGCATGGGCGCTCTATGTGCGCGCGGCCGATTACGTGCACCGGATCGCGCAGGGCGCGAAGCCCGGCGACCTGCCGGTCGAGCGGCCGACGCTCGTCAAGATGGTGGTGAACCAGCGGGCAGCACGGATGCTGGGCATCAAGCTCCCGCAGGCCGTCCTCGTCGTCGCCGACGAAGTGATCGACTAGCAGCGTCCGGGGTCCGGTTCGCAACGTCGCAACCTGAATGCGACCCTGGTTGCGACCCTGATTGCGACCCTGATTGCGTCCCGGGTTGCGTCCCGGGTTGCGACCCCGGTTTCGAGCCGGACCCCTAAGGCGCGACCGACGCGCCCTCGATCCCGTGGCGCTCGAGCGCGCGAGCGACGAAGCCCGAGCGCTTCATCTCCTCGATGTAGGTCGCGAGATAGCGCGCCCCCGCCTCCCGGGCGCGGCAGCGCCTACGATCTCTACCTCTCGCGAGAGCTCAAGGCGGCGACGCTCGTTCGCGCGCCGACCTCCGCGGCGGTGACCGACACGTTCGTCGCGCAGAAGCTCGACGTGGCCGCAGGCGTCAAGCAGCAGCTCGAGG